>JACMQD010000101.1 GCA_014377155.1 Herminiimonas sp. | reverse complement strand
CCCAGGCTTCGGCAACCGTTATGTTCCGCTGCATCGCTATTACGTTCAGGCGATGGACATGATGTATGCGAACCTGAAAAGCGGTGTCGCACTGCCGCCTAGCCAGGTGGTGCGCACCACGCCGCGTGGTCTGAACGCCGCTGGCACCGCAGCCAATCCGATCACGGCGGCTAACGTGCCGGCGATCAAGGTGGCCCCTGCGGCTGGAGATCAGATCACGTTCGCCAACAACGTCGTCACCATCCCGGACTGATAGCGGCAACATGAAACGGACGGCCTATACGTTAGTGCCGGCGGAATAAAAAATCCCCCGGGACAGTTATCTGTTCCGGGGGATTTTTCTGGTTCCGAATTTCTATTTAATATCTTTGTCGTCGGGAGGTTTGACTGTCGGCGGTTCGCCGCCAGCCGCATCCGGCTTTTTTTCTTCGTCTTTAAGCGCACTAATCAAACCGCCGATCATTCCCAGGCCGCCTTGTTGTCCTTTAAGCATGTCACCGATTGCTGCTATTGCATCCATTCTCATCTCCCTAAGTTACACGCAGGTTCGTGCTTTTATAGGTTGCTTGATGCGCCACGAAAGTTCCATCGCACACAATCCGCACGAACCGCCGATGACACCGGTTCATGTGACGAAGTCGAGCTCGGTCCCCGAACTGAACGCCTGAAAAAAGCCCTGCTGCCGCGCGCGGGAACAGGGCTTCCTAATCAAGCCGGGCAGTGCCGGCTGTGCTGAGAGGTTGAAACGTGAGCAGGTCAGGGCTTAGTAACCAGCTTCATCTTTCCCTCATCGCCTGCGGTTACGACCGTCATGCGGGCCGGATCGATGGCGCGGCGGAAGGCCGCATTGACTTGTTCGGCGGTCAACGCACTGAGCTTGTTTTCAAAATTCTTGCTCCAGGCGTAGGTCCGGTTCAGAAACAGGTAGCTGGTCCAGCCCGATGCCAGCGCACTGTCCTGCGCACGGGTCTGCGAGCGCTGCTGCAGCAAGCCGGATTTAGCGCGTGCCACTTCTTCGGCCGAGAAACCGTCTTTCGCCACGCGTGCCAGTTCGGCGCGGATGGCAGCATCGACCTTGGCCAGGTTCTGTGGCGCGGCAATCGCGCTGACGCCGAAGCTGCCGGCGCGGTCGATCGAACCGGCCGCCAGCGACGAGCCGCCCCCGTACGACAGTCCGTCTTTCTGGCGGATGCGTTCCATCACACGTGAATTGAGGCCCGAGCCGCCACCGAAGATGTAATTGGCCAACGTCAGCGCCGGAAAATCCGGGTCGTCGTCGCGCAGGTCGAGGTTCTGTCGCGTCGAATAAAAGCCATTTTCCTTGTCCGGCGTGTCGAGTGTCTTGCTGATCACGGGGACATCGAAATTGCGCATCGCCACCCGCGCGTAGGGCACCGAACTTTTCCAGTTGCCGAACTCCTGTTCGAGCAGCGCCGAGGTTGCTGCAGCGTCGAAGTCACCGACGATGCCTATTTCACCCTTGGTCGCGCCATAGAACTTCTGGTGGAAGGCCTTGACGTCAGCCAGCTTGACGGCCTGGACCGCGGCGATCTGTTCGTCGATGCTTTGGTAAGCACGCCAGTCACCCTTCGGATAACGGTTGAAATGGGCATTCATGGCTTCCGAGGCAACCGCGGTCGGATCGTTGCGACTGGCTTCCAAACCGACCAGCGTCTGCTTGCGCAACTGCTCGAATTCGGCTTCCGGAAAGGTCGGCTCCTTCATCACGTGCGCGGCCAGCTTTAATGCCGCTGCCAAATTGCTGCGCGTGGTGTCGAAGCGATAGATGCTGCCGGTCAGCTTGAGCTTGTCGAATTCATCCGACAATTGCTCGCGCGTGAAGCGCGTGGTGCCGCGGGTGAGCATCGCATTGGCCAGGCCCGATACCGTCTGTTGCCCGAACAGCGAGCTCTCGTCGCCCCAGTGCAGGGTGATCGCCACCGATACGGTTTCGCCACGATTTTTCTTGGGCAGCAGCGCGACGTCAAGCCCACCGATTTTCTTGCGCTCGGTCCGGCGGTCGATGTTGTCCTGATTCGGATCGAATGATTCGGCGATGGCGAAATCGGTCTTCGGCTTGTAATCCTTGAGGATTTCGGCGGCCGTCGGCGCGGCCGGAATGTCAGCGCGCTGGGGCTTGTCTTCGGGCTGGAACAAACCCACCGTGCGGTTGTCGCGGCGCAGGTAGCGTGCTGCTGCATCGTTGACCCGTTGCGAGGTCATCTTGTCGAGCTTGTCGCGGCCTTCGAACAGGAGACGCCAGTCGCCCAACGCAATGTACTCCGACATCGACACGCCGAGCTTCTGGTGGTCGTTCAGCATTTTCTCGATCTGGTTGGCGTCGTTGCGGCGCACGCGGTCGATTTCTTCCTTGGTGGGCGGATTGGTTTTGAAATCCTCGATCGCTGCCACCACCGCGTCACGTACTGGTTCGATCGCTTCGCCGTTCTTGACGACGGCGCCGAGGATCAACAGGCCCGGGGCATAACCGGTCAGGCCGTAGTTGAATACTTGCGCCGCCTTGCCGGTTTCGACCAGTTGCTTGTGCAGACGACCATTCGGGGTGTCACCCAGGATGTCGCCGGCAAAAGACAGCGCATCGCTATCGGGATGCAGCGAACTCGGGATCTTGTAGGCGACCGCGATGATCTGGACATCGCCTTTGCGGCGTACGCTGAAAGCGCGTTCGCCATCCTGCGTCGGTTCTTCGGTCCAGAAAACCGGCAGCGTACGTTTCGGTTTCGGAATCGGCTGAAAGGCACGGGCGACCCAGGCCAGCGTCTGCGCGGGATCGAATTTGCCGGCAATTAGCAGAACCGCATTGTCGGGCTGGTAGTAGGTGCGGTAGAACGCTTGCAAGTTTTCGATCCTGACTTTTTCGATATCGCTGCGGTTGCCGATTGTCGAATTGCCATAGTTGTGCCAGTCGTAGGCAATACTCTGCATGCGCTTGAACATCACCCCGAACGGCGAATTCTCGCCATTCTCGAATTCGTTGCGCACCACCGTCATCTCGGAATCGAGATCTTTCTTGGCAACGAACGAATTGACCATGCGATCGGCTTCCATATCGATCGCCCATTTCAGGTTGTCGCCGCTAGCCTGGAAAATTTCGTAATAATTGGTGCGGTCGAGCGACGTGGTGCCGTTCGAGCGCATGCCGCGATTGTTGAATTCCTGGTCGAGCCGCGGGTTTTTCGGCGACCCCTTGAACAGCAAGTGCTCCAGCAGATGGGCCATGCCGGTTTCGCCGTAATTCTCATGGCGCGAGCCGACCAGGTAAGTCATGTTGACGGTAACGGTGGGCTTGGAGGCATCCGGCAGCAGCAATACCTTCAGGCCGTTTTCGAGGCGGTATTCGGTGATGCCCTCGATGCTGGCGAACTGTTGCACGCCTTTGGGCAAGGCCACGGCGCGCACCGGCGACACAGACGGGTTCGGTGCCGTTTGTACCTGTGCCTGTGCAAGGTAAGGCGCACCGGCCAGCGCGCCGGCTACCAGCACGATGCGCGCATTAATTTTCAATCGTTGCAGTTTCATGTTTTTCCTTGCTCCGGTTGATGCTGTATAGGGTGAGACTGTTTGCCATGAGGCTGGGTAAGATCATGTGGATGGCCGCATACGGCGCAAGCGTCGTTGCGCGGGATGCCGATGCGGGTCCACTCCATCGCGCGGGCGTCGAGCAGCAGCAGGCGGCCCACCAGTGGCGTGCCTATCGCGGCGACTACCTTGAGCGCTTCGGCCGCTTGCATGGCGCCGATAATGCCCACCAGCGGCGCAAAAACCCCCATCGCCGCGCAGCGTTCTTCTTCGAACGTCTGGTCCGGCGGGAACAGGCAGGCATAGCAGGGCGACGCCGCTTGCCGTGCATCGAAGACGCTGATCTGACCATCGAAGCGGATCGCCGCACCGGACACCAGCGGCACCCGATGCGACACACAGGCGCGGTTGATCGCATGGCGGGTGGCAAAATTATCGCTGCAGTCGAGCACCACCGTGGCCCGTTGCACCAGTTCGGCCAGACGCGCATCGTCGGCGCGCTCGTGTAGCGCGATAATGTCGATGCCGGGGTTGATCTGCGCGAGCGTACGCCTGGCCGATTGGACTTTGGGCTGGCCGATGCTGTCGGTTATGTGCAGGATCTGGCGCTGCAGGTTAGTCAGGTCGACCCTATCGTCATCGACCAGCGTGAGCGTGCCGATGCCGGCTGATGCCAGATAGAACGCAGCGGCCGAGCCGAGGCCGCCGGCGCCGATAATCAGTACATGGGCGTTCAGCATGCTTTGCTGGCCGTCGATGCCGATGTCGTCAAGCAGGATATGGCGCGAATATCGCAGTAGCTGGTGATCGTTCATCGTTGTGATTTTGATCGGTGGCGGGACAATGCCATGGAGCGCTGTGCAAGGGCAGGGCAGCATCATGCCGCAGTCAAAATAAAAGGCCGCATTGCTGCGGCCTTGGAACAACTGCCCGAGCGCTTATTTTTTCTCAAGGATTTTGTCGGCAGGCTTCTTGTCTTTTTCCTTGTCGTTGATCGTATTTTCCTTCTTGCTTTCAACGACTTTGACTTTCGAGACTTGTACCGGCAATCCTTTCAGTTGATTGACTGCCTGCGCCAGTTGGAAATCTTCCTTGCTGCCGAATTCAAGCGGCTTGCGCTTCTTGGCAACGGCGATCAGGCGCTGTTCTTCTTCCATTTCGTCGACCCGGTTTTTGGATGCCGCTTCGGCTTCCTTGTCATTGGACAGATGCTTGGTCAGGTCGGCTTCGCGCAGGCGGAGACCGTTGAGGCCATCGCCGTCGGCATATTCGTCGACCATGATGTCCGGCACGATGCCCTTGGCCTGGATCGAGCGGCCGTTCGGCGTGTAATAGCGCGCCGTGGTGAGCTTGACCGCGGTATCAGATGAAAGCTGGCGAATGGTCTGTACCGAACCTTTGCCGAACGTCTGGCTGCCCATGATGATGGCGCGTTTGTAATCCTGCAGTGCGCCAGCGACGATCTCGGAGGCCGACGCCGAACCGGTATTGACCAATACCACCATCGGCACTTTTTTGACTGCATCCGGCAATTTGGCCAGTGGGTCGCCGGCTACGCGCGAACCGTAGAACTCGCGGCGCGCCAGAAAAGTCGCTTTCGAGTCCGGCAACTGGCCGTTGGTCGATACGATGACCGCATCTTTCGGCAAAAACGCCGCCGACACGCCAATCGCGCCCGGTAGCACGCCGCCCGGGTCATTGCGTAAATCGAGCACCAGACCTTTCAGGTTTGGCTCTTGGGCATAAATGGCCGTGATTTTCTTGGCCATGTCGTCGACTGTCGGTTCCTGGAATTGCGACACGCGCAACCAGGCGTAACCGGGTTCGATGACTTTGGACTTGACGCTCTGGACGCGGATTTCCTGGCGAATGATGGTGATAACGACCGGTTTGTCCTCATCCTTGCGGGCGATTGTCAGCGTGATCTTGGTATTGGGTTCGCCGCGCATGCGCTTGACGGCTTCGTCCAGTGTCAGGCCCTTGACCGGCGTGTTGTCGAGTCGGGTAATCAGGTCGCCGGCCTTGATGCCGGATTTGTAAGCCGGTGAATCCTCGATCGGCGAGATGACTTTCACATAACCGTCTTCCATGCCGACTTCGATGCCGAGGCCGACGAACTTGCCCTGCGTGCCTTCGCGCAGCTCCTTGAATGCCTTCTTGTCAAGGTAAGCGGAATGCGGATCGAGCGAGGCAACCATGCCGGTGATAGCTTCGGTCAGAAGCTTCTTGTCCTCCACCGATTCGACGTAATCGGACTTGATCAGGCCGAAAACGTCCGCCAGTTGTCGCAATTCGTCCACCGGAAGGGGAGAGCCGGCGTTTTTCTGCGCCATGGCGTCGAATTGCATGGAGCCGGCCACGCCTGCAAGCATGCCGAGACCGATAAGACCGATATTCTTGAACTTCATGCCCATGTATCACCTAGTAGTTACCCAACCGAGTGGGTCAAACGCGCGACCTTGATGCCGCATTTCAAAGTATAAACCCGATTGTTCATTACCGCCGCTATTACCTGCGGTAGCAATCACCTCGCCAGTCTTGACCGTATCACCGGCATGTCGCAGCACGGACTGATTGTTGCCATAGACCGTAAGATACTGCGTGCCGTGGTCAACGATAATGAGATTGCCGAAGCCGCGCAGCCAGTCGGCAAACACCACACGCCCGGCCGCGACCGATTTGATGTCCGCACCTTCCGCGGCACGGATGAAAATACCTTTGGAGGTGGGACCGTCGCTGCGTCGACTTCCGAACCGGGTGCTTAATTCGCCTCGCACCGGCAAACGCAAGTGACCGCGTAACCCGTCAAAAGATTGCAGAGAAAGAGGTTCTTGGACGCTGGCAACCGGCGCGAGTTCATTTTTTGTCGGTGGT
>JACMQD010000100.1 GCA_014377155.1 Herminiimonas sp. | reverse complement strand
TCTGGCATTTTTCAGCAGTTTCGATTACCTGCAAAAGGTGACGCTGCTGTTCAAGGCGCGTTATCCCGAGATTCCGGCGTGGGAACAGGCGCGTCGCATGGACGAGTCCGAGCGCGAGCATTTCCTGGCGCGATTTTCCCCCACCTCGCAGGGCATTGGCTTCGCGGTATTGGGCGGCGCCTTTGCCGAAGGAATCGATTTGCCCGGCGATCGCCTGATCGGTGCCTTCATTGCGACGCTGGGATTGCCGCAAATCAATCCGATGAACGAGCAGATCAGGCAGCGTATGCAAACCATTTTTGGTAGCGGTTACGATTACACGTATTTTTATCCCGGTCTGCAAAAAGTGGTACAGGCCGCCGGCCGCGTGATCCGTACCCAGTCTGATCGCGGCATCGTCTACCTGATCGACGATCGCTTCAACCGCCCTGAGGTACGGGCGTTGCTGCCGGGCTGGTGGAAGGTTGAAAACGCACCGGCAATTTCGCGCTGATCGCAAGGACGTCCGAATCGACTTCGGTGGCGTGCTGGTGTATCCTGCGCCAAGAACACAGCGGCGACATGAAATCGAACGGTCGCGCATTTACCCGTCACATACGAATTTGCAGGGACGCATGAACGACTATTACGCCATCCTGGGCATCGACAGCGATGCAACCATTACCGCCGTAAAGAGCGCCTACCGCAAGAAAGCCGCGGAGTTCCATCCTGACCGGAATCCCTCACCCGATGCGCCGCAGCAATTTCGTCAGGCGCAGGAAGCCTACGAAATTCTGGCCGATCCGGCCAGGCGGCTGGCATTCGACGAAAGCCGGCGCCGCAGCCTGGTGGAAAGCCCGCTGCACACCGCCGAAGCAATCTGGACCACCTATCTGAATAAAGTGCTGCAATGAGACTCTCTTATTTTTTTGAAGATTTGACCAAGGCTTATCATGCGGAGCTCGACGATCTGCAAAGCGACTCCGAAGGCAAAAACGTGCTCCATGCCCGGCTCAAGGAAAAGCGTACGCAGTTCGCTGCCCTCATGCCGATGATCGAGGTCGCACCCGAAATGGTGGCGGTGGTGTTCCACGGCCAGATCAGCTTTGTCAACCTCCAGGTCATGGCTCAACTGGCGGCCAGCGAGCCAGATGACTTCCCTTCTTGGGACGAGGTCAAGACGACAATTTCCTTTCAGCCCGGCGCTGAGAAACTGGCTGCCATCGCACTCAAGGAAAGCGGCGGCGAACAGTTTTTGATCACCACTGCATGCCTGGAATACCTTTACGGCAAGAGCGACGGCAGGCACGAGAGTGCCAGCGTCGACGACGATGATGCCGAAGGCGAGGATGGCGATGAGCAAAGCAGTGGTGGCCGACGCGGGCGTAGCGACGACGAGGGCGAGGACATGGAATCCGACCTCGACGAAGCCGGCGCGGACTGGCTGGCTGACCAGGGTTTCGATCGCAAGGCCTGACCCGTCCAATTCACGATTTCACTTAGCACCTCATGACAAATTCGCTCATAGTAAAAGCTGCAAACCTGATCCGTGCCGGCGACATCGTCGGTGCCGAATTCGCGCTGGTGTCACTGGCCGAAACCGAAGGCGACCTGGCGCTGGTCGCAGTGCTGGAAGAAATGCCACCGAAAGACCTGCTGGCGGTGATTCGCGAATATGACTCATCGAAGGAATCGGTGATCAACCTGCTGGTGACGCCCGAGCAGTTCGCGCGCGCGCTGGTAATGGAAAAACTGTACGGCGACCAGACGCACCGGCATCTGCGCGGCATGCTTAATGCGATCCTGTTTCGCGACGATACGCAGACCGCCGACTTCATCAGCGCGATCGGCGCAGTCGACGGCGGCATCGACGCGCTGGTCGATTATTTGTCCGACCGCGACGAAGAAGTGGTGCATTTCGCCACCTACGGTACCTTCAACGTCAATCACACCGAACGCGGCGGCGCGATCGACGGTTCCGAGACCGGCGACGACTACTGGCAAGGCCACGAAGAAAAAAGCGACGAAGTCGATCAGTCCGAGATTCTGGACCACGACTGGAAGGAAGTGACCTGGCTGCTCAAAAATGACCATCCGGATCTGTTCAAGCACATCTGGCCGATCCTGAAAAGCCGTGTCGCCAATCGCCTGCGTCTGGAAGCGGCGCTCGAAGCCGAGGAATTGCGCAAGCTGGAACAGGAAGACGCGCAACCGGACGCTGTCGCCGAGCCGAAAAAAGGACCCGATAATTCGATCGAAGAATCGGCGCTTTAACATCGACGTCTGCGAGTCAGCAGCAATATCCTTCCTTGTCATCACTTGAGAAAAGTTTATGGTCAACGACAAGCATACAATCGCCAGGATCGACAGGCGTCCGTATTTCGAGCGCGTGCTTGCGTATGGCGCGAAGAACGGCATCATCGACGATGCCCGAACCCGTCTGATGATTGCCGACGGCGCCAAGGGTGCGGTGCAGGTGGCAGACCATTTCGGCACCAGCCACCTGCATGGCGATCTCGATAACGCGCGCAAGCGCATGGTCAATCTGATCAGCCTCTACCTCGAACATTATAGTGGCGGCGACCTGCACCGTGCCGCCGAATCGCTGCGCGAGAATACCTTCCTGAGCCATTCACGTAATGGCAACGACATGCTCAAGAAATTGCATGCGATGCCGGAGTCCACGGTCTTCGGCGACGGCAAGGGCCAGGCCCTGAAGGATTTCCAGAACGAGCGCACCTTGGCCAAGCCGTTTTCGCTGGCTGCATTTCTCAAGGAACAGCGTCGCAGGCAAGATAACGCCGTTGCAATCAGCGCGGCGCTGTGGTTTGCGGATCAATTGAAAATTGCGCGTTCGGCGCTGGAATTCACCGTGGCCGAAACCGTGATCCGCAGCGCTATTCTGGTCAGAATCGGCAAGGGCGACGTGTGTCCCAGCCGCAGCGAATTTGCCAGGCTTATCGATACCCTGCACACCAAGGCGCAAGCCAAAGGCAGCCTGAGCATGCCGCGCAAGCTGCTCGACGACGTCCCGGACTCCTATCGCGAAATCGTCAACGGCGTACGACGCGAAATCGAAAAGCACGACGTGCCACTCCTGCTCGATGCCGGACTGCCGCTCGATGTCCTTTTCAATACTTTCGAGTCGCGTTATTTTATCCGGGACAGCGGGCTCGATGACGTCGACAGTTTCGATGCGCTGGTTTCGAAGGAATGGCACAAGATTACCAAGGGTCGTGAAGACCCTTACTCACGCCTGACGATTTTCATGTGCCTGGCAACGGGCATTACTCCCAAACCGACGATTTCGGAAGCAGAAGCGAAGTCGATGGTGCGTCGGGTGCGCAAGGACGGTTTCGACAACGACGCTGTCGCCGCCTTCATCCAGCACGCAGCGCCCTTCGAACTCAAGGAAAATTTGCTGGCATTGTGGGAAGAGGAATTCGTGCCGGAAGCACTGGAACGTCTTGGCGACGATACCGATGCGAAGTACGAGCGCGGCGTCAAGTTCCTGATCGAGAACTGCAATGTCAATGTCAAGGACAAGCGCGCGGGTTAGCGCGCCGGATAGCATGGTTGGTGCCAGGCAGGTCGACTGCCACGAAACGCGTGCAAAGAAGATTGCCGCGACGACGTCACGGATGCTCTCTCAGGTATTGTTAGAAAGCGGTAGCGTGACAACGAACTCGCTGCCCATGCCTTGTCCGTCGCTGTCGCCCCTTACTTCGCCGCCGTGTCGTAGCACGATACTGTGCACCATGGCCAAGCCGATGCCGAGTCCGCCTTCGGTACGCGTCATCGACCGGGCTCCCTGTGTAAACAGATCGAAAACACGCGGCAGTAATTCGGCCGGCATGCCTACGCCATTGTCGACGACCGCAATCTCGACCATGTGGCCGCATTGGTGAGCAGCGATAGTAATCTCGCCGCCTTCGGGGGTGAATTTTGCCGCATTGATCAGCAGATTTGAAAACACTTGCGCTAGCCGCAACGGGTCGCCTTCGACCATCATCGTATCGTGCTCGATCATGACGTTCAGGGTGTGCTTGCGCTGATCGATGAACGGCTGGCTGATTTCTACCGCAGCCTGCACCATGTCGGCGACCAATACCGGGGATTTGGCAAAAACGATCTTACCGTTGGACATGCGCGACGCATCGAGCAGGTCATCCAGCAAGCGCTTCATGTTGTCGACCTGACGATTGAGAACACCGTGCACCATCGACAGCTTCGGATGAGCGTCGGTCAGTTGTTCGAGCAGTGATGCGGCGACGGCGATAGGCGCCATCGGGCCACGCAATTCGTGCGCCAGCATGGCGATGAATTCATTGTGCCGCCGTCCGACCTCTTCGGCATCGTTCTTCATTTGCCGCATGCTGTCGTACGCGGTAATAAGGTTGCGGTTGGTTTCTTCCAGTTTCTTCAGCAATGCCGTCCTCTCGCTTTGCTGCCGTGCTTCTTCCTGCATTTGCAGTATTTGACTCTGAAGCGAGGCGACCTGTTGCTGGAGTATCAGCTTCTCCGGCAAAGCCGGGTCAGTTTGGTCGCCCGAATCCGTTATTGCTTTGGGACGTTGTAGGGTTCCGGCTTGAGCGATCATACGATGTGGTGACAGGACCCGTGAAGGAAACATCAGTCTTGCAAAAATACGTTCTAGCTCATGCAGTATGTGCAATATGTGCGTTGATGCGTGAAACAGCGGATTGGATCAAGCGCAATAATCGCTTCCAGCACCACATTTACACTATACAGCCAGCACGCATTCACACACTAATGTAACGCGTCTAGGACATATGGACGCTGTTGCTTTTTTGTTTCCAGATGGGGTTCGGTACGCCACACAGAAATGACGCGATTTTCTCTCTCTCCTCCTCGCCGGCGAATGGTTCGGAATTATCGGACCTGTTCGATACTCATGACATAACCTTTGCGAAAACAAACCGAGGATGCAATGCAAAAAGCTCGCCAAGGCGAGCTTTATATTCACTACAATCAATCCACCTTCAACCCGTGCTATCTGCGCGGTGCCTTCGGCTTGATAAGACTCTAAAAACCCATGCTATCTGCGTGGTGTCCTTTTGGACTCGATACGAACTGTATGCTTACGTTCAACGCCTTAAAAGACATTTTGTAATTAATGAATAATTCGAAGTTTAACACGCGGACGCGCAATGCGCGTCACATTTAACGCCGAAACGCGCGCGTGCCGGTCGATGCAAGGACATGACGCCTAAAAATTTCTAAGAAAACACTATCTTCCACTCCGGATACAACTATCAGTCGCAATAAATTCGTCAGGGAAAACTTGAGCGAGTTTTTTGCTACTTTGCAGTTCATGTGTTGGCTACCGTACAAAAAGAATGCCACTTCTGCACGAGTATCTGCTCGTGGGTAGAACTTTGCGGCGCATGGCGTTACGCGGGATCTGCTTCGCAACTTCGCAGCTCTATCTCAAAAACCCTTTGTATCGGAGACATTTATCATGCTACGCCCGTCCTCTCTTTCAACATTCAAGCTGGCGCCGTGTGCCGTCGGCATCGCACTGGCGCTCGCTTCCCTTGGCGGCTCAGCTTTCGCCTCTAGCCACTCCGAAGGCCCGTTCTTGAGCAATGCCCCTAAAGTAGATGGTACTGATTTCTACATGTTCCGCTCGTATGCCGCCGGCCGCCAGGATTACGTGACGCTGATGGCTAATTATGTGCCGTTTCAAGACCCGCAAGGCGGTCCGAACTTCTACCAGTTCGATCAAAATGCACTGTATGAAATTCATATCGACAATAACGGCGATGCCAAGGAAGATATTACATTCCAGGTACGCTTCAAGAATACTTCCAAGCGCACGGCATTGACCGTGGGCGGCAAACAGGTTTTGATTCCTTTGATCAATTCCGGCACGATCGCCGGTGTCAATCCTGCCGCGCTGAACGTGCGTGAGACCTATACGGTCGACATGGTACGTGGCGATCGCCGCACCGGCACCAAGACGCGCATTACCAACGCTGCCGGTGGTGCTGCCGAATTCGACAAACCGGTTGCCAACATCGGCGACAAGACATTCGGCGGAGCCGGCGGGTACGAGACGTATGCCAACCAGCATATCTATGACATCGCCATTCCAGGTTGCGGCAACGGCAAAATGTTCGTTGGCCAGCGCAAGGAGCCGTTCTATATCGCTGTTGGCAAGATCTTCGATCTGTTCAACTTCAATCCGCTCGGACCTGAAGTCAACGGCAACAAGAATGACCTCGAGTCCAAAAACGTTAATACGATCTCGTTCGAAGTTCCGACTGCTTGTCTGGTCACGGCCGGCGATCCTGTCATTAGCGGCTACACGACAGCCAGCATTCGTCAAGGACGCCTGATTAATCCGTCGCCTGCGTCGACGATCAATGGCGTAGTCAAAGAAGGTGGTGCATGGACACAGGTATCGCGCTTGGGTATGCCTCTGGTCAACGAAGTCGTAATCGGCCTCGAAGACAAGGACCGCTTCAACTCGTCCAAACCAAAGGATGACGCGCAGTTTGCTACCTACGTTACCAATCCGGTCTTGCCAGCGCTGATCGAAACCTTGTTCCCATCGGCCAAGGCACCGACCAATTTCCCGCGTACGGATCTGGTTACCGTCTTCTTAAAAGGTATTGAAGGCGTCAATCAACCAAAAAATGTCGTAGCCTCTGAGATGATGCGTCTGAATACTTCGATTGCCGCTACACCTGCTGCCACACAAAATCCACTTGGCGTTGCTGCCGGTGACAATGCAGGTTTCCCGAACGGCCGTCGTCCCGGTGATGATGTCGTCGATCTGACGATTCGCGTAGCGATGGGTGCACTGTGCGCATTAACCGGCGCAGCCGATACATTGAAAGTTGGCTGTAAGCCTTCCGATGCACCCGCTGGCGCATTGGCATTCACCGATGGCGTACGTAAGGACGCGAGTACGTTCAAGACGAGTTTCCCGTACCTGAACACACCGCTGCCTGGCAACCAATAAGGAGATCAGCATGCAAGCCAAGAAATTGCTTTTAGGTGTACTGATGGCGGTTTCCGTCAGTGC
>JACMQD010000099.1 GCA_014377155.1 Herminiimonas sp. | reverse complement strand
GGGACTGCCTCTCGACCTGCCGGACCTGACTGCGGATTATCCCGACGTGGCATTGATCCCGATTCTGTCGGATGCGCGCGGCATTGCACTGGTGCTGAAGAAATGGATGCGCAAAGGGCACCTGCCCGACGCCATCGTGATCGAAAATCCGCAGTATGCGGCGGGGCATCTTGGCGCGGCGCGACCTGAGGACGTCGCTCATCCCCGTTATGCGTTTTCGGTGGTGCTGGAAGAGACGTTCGACGTCTTTCGCCAGCTCGGTATCGAGCGCGAATCGATTCCGTTGATCGTCGCCGGTGGCGTTCACAGCCATGCGCAAATGCGCGAACTGCTCGCGATGGGCGCGGCTGCGGTGCAGCTCGGAACGGCGTTTGCCGTGACCGAGGAGGGCGACGCGCATCACAATTTCAAGACCGTGCTGACGCAGGCCCGTCCGGAAGACATTGTTACCTTCATGAGCGTGGCAGGTCTGCCGGCGCGCGCGGTCCGTACGCCCTGGCTGGATAATTATCTCGACAAGGAAGCCAAGCTGCAGTCGAAGGCCAAGCCGCGTGAATGCACGGTCGGCTTCGACTGCCTGAACCAATGCGGACTACGCGATGGCATCGCGCGGTCCGGCCAGTTTTGCATCGATACCCGACTCGCTTTCGCGCTGGCAGGCGATGTCAAGCGCGGCTTGTTTTTCCGAGGTTCTGAAGACCTGCCGTTCGGTAGCGCGATTCGTCCCGTGGGGGAATTGCTCGATTATCTATTGACCGGCTCGCTTGCCGTCAGTGCCTGATACCCCGCGGCGCGGCGCGTCAACCAAACTCGGAACAGCCACCCTCTTAAATGCAGCTTGCCCACCGGCCGCCCTGCGGGTTTTGCACGGCGTCCGAAGGAGAAATGAACATGCCAGCGAATATGCCAGTTGTAGCGATGCCGTCGCCAACCGAGTTTAACGGCAGGCTCACCGGCAACCGACGCCCTGCAGATCCACGTTATGGCTGCTACCCGACGGCGGACCGCTTTACCGACGCCTTCGGCTACCGTGACTATCTGCAGGCGGTGGCAAGCCTGCGCACACGTGGCAGCAATAACCCGCTGGCGCTCTCTCTGCACATTCCCTTTTGCGGTGATGTCGGCGAGGCTGGTGGTACCAATAAAATGGCCATGCGTAACCGCGAAAAGGCGGTCATTTACCTCAGCTACCTGAAACGCGAAATAGAAATTCAGGGACGCCTTTTCGACGGGATGAATCAAGTGGCGCAACTGCATATCGGCGGCGCACCGTCCTGTTTGTCAGACGTCCACACTACCGATTTGATGCGACATGCCCGCTGCTGGTTTCGCTTCGCTGCCGACGAGGTCGGTGACTATTCGGTCGAGGTCGATGCGCACGCCGTTTCGGAAAACCGCGTGCATCGCTTGCGCGAGCAGGGCTTCAACCGTATCAGCATTGCGATTCAGGACGGCGAGGGTGACGCCGATAATACCGGCAACCACATGCCGCTCGAACGCCACATGCTCGCTGTCATCGACGCCGCGCATGCGGCCAGGTTTCGGTCGATCAGCATTGATCTGGAATTCGGTCGGCCCAAGCAGACGCTCGTGACCATCGCACAGACACTGGACGACGTGATCGGCTTCCGTCCCGATCGCGTCACGGTCCGGCCCCACCCGCCATCGTGGTCAGTTTCGACGCCGCAGCGGCATAGCATTGACGAGGATTCACTCGGTGACGCGCTCAAGGATTCGATGTACGCACAGTGCATCGCACAGCTGACGCACTCTGGTTATGTGCACATAGGATTGGAACAGTTTGCCAAGCCGGCGGACGAACTGGTCATCGCACAGCGACAGGGCCGGCTGTACCGTTCCTTCCATGGTTATTCGACCCACCCGGAGGCGAACCTGGTGGCATGCGGCGTGGGCGCCATCAGCAGCATCGCCGCAACATGCTGTCAGAATGCCCGTACGCTCGAGACGTATTATGATCGCCTCGACAGCAATCAATTGCCGATCGTGCGCGGCATCAAGCTCACGATGGACGACGTGCTGCGGCGCTCGATCATCCATACGCTGATGTGCAACTTCGAAATTTCGGCTACTGCGATCGAACTGGCTTATCCGATTACCTTCGCCGACTATTTTTCCGCCGAGCTAGGGCGTCTACAGGCATTTGCCGCAGACGGTCTGATCACCGTCGACGACGAGTGGATCAGTGCAACGGTCGCAGGGCGTTTACTGATCACGAATATCTGCATGGTGTTCGATCGCTGCTTGTACGCCGGGTCGGCGTCGCGACGGGTTGGCACAGCCGGTTGATGGACACCGTCGCGTTCGTTGGGTAGACTGAGCGCCACGATGGTGGATCTCGGCAGCACAAGAAGTCGACGATTTCACCGCCCACTTCGCCGCGGTCAATAACGCGCCGCGCTTTATCGGTATCCTCATCATGCGCTTCGAAGGTCATGTCAGATCCTGGAACAACCAACGCGGCTTCGGTTTCATCGAGGTGCGCCAGGGCGAACAGCCGGTCTTCGTACATATCAAGGCTTTTGCAGACCGATCCGCGCCGCCGGGGATCGGTCAAGCCGTCACTTTCGAAATCGCGGTCGGCGCCAATGGCAAGAAGCGGGCAATCGCCGTGCAGACTCCAGGTGCGCCGCGCCGCGCGCGCAACCATAGCCCGGCGCAATGGGGGACCGCCCGTCTTTTTGCGCTTCCCGGTTTTCTCCTGATTTATCTAGTCACCGATATCCTGTGGCGCGTTCCTGGCTGGGTCGCCGTTGGTTACCTTGTACTGAGCATCCTGTGCTTTGTTTTTTATGCGATCGACAAGTCAGCAGCAAAAGCCGGTGGCCGCCGCACCCCCGAAGCCACGCTACTTTTGCTGGGCTGCGCAGGGGGCTGGCCGGGCGCCATGCTGGCCCAGCAACTGCTGCGCCATAAATCGAACAAGGCGGCGTTTCAATCGGTTTTTGGTGCCAGCGTGATGGTCAATGTCGGGTTGTTCGTCGCGCTGAGTTCGCCGTTGCCGGCATGGACGCTGGCGCGCAGTGGGCTATGACACGATGGGCAGGATAGATTCTTGCGCAGTTACAGTTACAGCTACAGCTGCCTGCATGATCGCCTGGGTCGATACGCGATTGCGAGTGGGCGTGCTATCTTCGAGGCACGACCCTCTACACCAGACATTGAAAGGAAATCACTATGGCGCAAGCCTACATTGTTGCAGCGGCCAGAACTGCCGGTGGCCGTCGCGGCGGCCGACTTTCTGGGTGGCACCCGGTCGATCTCGCGGCTGAGATCCTGAATGCGCTAGTGGCGCGTACCGGTATCGATCCGGCGCAGATCGACGATGTCATCCTGGGCTGTGTCGGCCAGGCCGGCGAGCAGTCGACCAATGTCGCCCGCAATGCCGTGCTGGCGTCGATGCTGCCCGACTCCGTGCCCGGCACGTCGATCGACCGGCAGTGCGGATCGTCGCAGCAGGCATTGCATTTCGCCGCGCAAGCGGTGATGTCGGGCACGATGGATGTCGTGATCGCCGCCGGCGTCGAGAGCATGAGCCGCGTACCGATGAACATGCCGAGCGCACTGCCGCGCAAGTACGATCTCGGCTTTTACATGAGCGCGGCCATTCAGCAACGTTATCCGGGTCCCGAGTTCAGCCAGTTCATCGGCGCTGAAATGATCGCCGCAAAATACCATCTGAACCGGGACATGCTGGACCACTACGCGTATGCAAGCCATCAGCGCGCCATCGCCGCCACCGAAGCCGGTGCTTTCAAAGACGAGGTGCTGGCGGTCGAGGTCCGCAGCGCCGGTGGCAGCAATGACGGCAGCCTGCATACGATCGACGAAGGCATCCGGTTCGATGCGTCGGTGGCCAGCATCGGTGCCGTCAAACTGCTGCAGCCCGGCGGCACGGTCACTGCGGCCAATGCCAGCCAGGTCTGCGACGGCGCCAGCGGCGTCATGGTGGTTAGCGAACGCGGTCTCAAAGCGCTGGGTGTGGCGCCGCTGGCGCGGATTCATCACATGTCGGTAATCGGCCATGACCCGGTGATCATGCTTGAAGCACCCATTCCGGCAACTTTGCAGGCGCTGAAGAAGTCCGGCCTGCGCATCGATGATATCGACCTGTTCGAGGTCAACGAGGCGTTTGCGCCGGTGCCGCTGGCCTGGCTGCAAGCGACCGGGGCCGATCCCGCGCGGCTGAATATACATGGCGGCGCCATTGCATTGGGCCATCCGCTCGGGGCATCAGGGACCAAATTGATGACGACGCTGGTGCACGCGTTGGGGCGAGCCGGGAAACGCTACGGTTTGCAGACCATGTGCGAAGGCGGCGGGATGGCCAACGTCACCATCGTGGAACGGCTTTGACGCAACAGGTTTTGGCGAGCGGCCAATCGCACGCCGGCTACCGTACAGCCATTTGCCGGCGCGCTTCGGTCAGCGCGTTGTCCAGGTAGCCGCCATACATGCCGGCGGTATCGCCGCCCACGATCGGCGAAGCCAGCGGTTGGCCTGACCGTCCGAATAGCATCACCGTGGGCGCGACGCGCACCTGGTACCTTGTCGATATCGCGCGTTCGTCAGTGGT
>JACMQD010000009.1 GCA_014377155.1 Herminiimonas sp. | reverse complement strand
ATAAAGCGATTGAGGCGCCTACCAGCATATCCCATCAGGGACAGTGGCAAAGCGCCACAGATAAAGTCCGAATGTACGGGTGCAATCTTTACCTTCGCGTCATCATGGATTGAGAGCTTGGCATACCGGGGGCGTCCATGTACGGCTTTGATGTCTTCATCGCGTCATCGTAACGGATCAGGAATTAACCTGACAGTACCCGGTGAACGGCTGCAATGCGCGACATAAAGCTGCCTCCGGTTTTGGCTGCTCTCCTGTACGTCATCGCGATATGCGCAAACCGCATATCGAACCGCAAAACAATTCGTTCTGATTTCCCTGCTCTGTCTTTACTCTGTCCAGATTGAAAACAAACACCCCTTTCAGGGAAATCAAAAATGGTATTCACAAAACTTGTCCGGTCGGCCCTCTTGTTCGCCTTCGTCGTGCCCGGCGCATGGGCGGCCGATGTCAGCATCCTCAACGTGTCCTATGACCCGACCCGCGAGTTCTACCAGAGCGTCAACAAGGAATTCGCCAAGCAGTGGAAAGGCAAGTCAGGCGACGACCTCACGATCAAGCAGTCACATGGCGGCTCCGGCAAGCAGGCGCGCTCGGTGATCGATGGCCTTGATGCCGATGTGGTCACGCTGGCCCTGGCCTACGATATCGACGAACTGGCCGAAAAGGGTTTGCTGGCGAAGGACTGGCAAAAGCGCCTGCCGCACAACAGTTCGCCCTATACATCGACCATCGTGTTTTTGGTACGCAAGGGTAATCCGAAAGGCATCAAGGATTGGGCCGACCTGGTCAAGCCGGGCGTATCGGTCATCACCCCCAATCCGAAGACCTCCGGCGGTGCGCGCTGGAATTATCTCGCCGCATGGGGCCATGCGCTGAAACAACCGGGCGGCACCGATGCGACCGCAAAGGACTTCGTCGCCAAAGTATTCAAGAACGTGCCAGTACTCGATTCCGGCGCGCGCGGCTCGACCACCACCTTCGTCGAACGCGGCATTGGCGACGTCCTGATCGCCTGGGAAAACGAAGCGATCCTTGCCATCAAGGAACTGGGGCCGGACAAATTCGAAGTGGTGGTGCCGCATCTCAGCATTCTTGCCGAGCCACCGGTTACCGTGGTCGACAAGGTGGCCGATAAGCGTGGAACCCGCAAGGTTGCGGAAGCTTACCTGCAATATCTGTATACCGAAGAAGGCCAGGAAATCGCGGCGCGCCATTACTATCGTCCGATTTCCGACAAAGCCGCAAAAAAGTACGCGGCGCAATTCCCGAAGGTGACGCTGTTTACCATCAATGACGTGTTCGGTGGCTGGGCCAAGGCGCAAAAAATCCACTTCTCCGATGGCGGATCGTTTGACCAGATCTACCAGCCAAGTAAGAAATAATCATCACCGCTTCCACGGGAAATTCCATGACAATCCTTCTGTTAGCCGGCAGTCCGTCGATTCCATCGCGTTCCACGCGACTTCTCCATCATGTGGGTGAACGGCTGGCGCTGCTAGGCCACCGTACGAGCAAGTTACATGTCCTCGATCTACCGGCGCAAGCCTTGCTGGGAGCCGACTTCAACGATAGCGACATCAAGGCGGCCCAGGCTCAGGTAGCGCGGGTTGATGCGGTCGTCATCGCGACGCCGGTCTACAAGGCGGCCTACAGCGGCATCTTGAAGGCGTTTCTCGACTTGCTGCCGCAAGACGCGCTGGCCGGCAAACTTGTGCTGCCGCTAGCGACTGGCGGCAGCCAGTCGCACATGCTGGCGCTGGACTATGCGCTGCGACCGGTCCTGTCGTCGCTGGCTGCCAAACATGTCTTGCCGAGCATTTACGCGACCGACGCGCAGATCAGCTGGAATGCCGAAAAGGGCCTGACGATCGATCCGCTCATCGTCAAGCGCATCGAGGAAGGTGTCGCCCATTTGGCGGCCAGCCTGCTTGCGTTGCAGTCCGTCTACGCTTCATCGACAACCGACTTTGCGCCAGTACCGTTCGCGCAGGTGCGATGTAGCGTGTAGGTCCGCAACACCGTCACCGACTACTTCGTACCCTGCCTGACAACCCGGCGGCCACGACACCGTTGCGCCTACATACTTCTGCGACGACGGCATGGGGATACTTTTTTTAAATTATTGCATACCAAGGGATCGCATATGAGCAACGCAACTGAAAAACACGACGCCAAGCGCCGCACGCTGGGCCTGCTTTCCGTAGCAGCAGCCGGCGCCTTCGCCGCCAGCTGGTCCGGCTTGGCGCTGGCGCAGTCGAAACCGATGCTGCGCATTGGCTATCAAAAGTACGGCACGCTCACCATTCTCAAGGCGCGTGGCACACTCGAAAAGCGCCTGGCCGCTTCCGGCATCGAGGTCAAGTGGACCGAGTTTCCGGCCGGACCAGTCCTGCTCGAAGGCTTGAACGTCGGCAGCATCGATTTCGGCACCGTCGGCGAAGCGCCGCCGATCTTTGCGCAAGCGGCCGGAGCCAAGCTGGTCTATGTCGCCAATGAACCGCCGGCGCCATTGGCGGAAGCCATCGTCGTGCCGAAGACATCGCCCCTGAAAACCGTGGCCGAACTGAAAGGCAAGAAAGTCGCCCTCAACAAGGGCTCGAACGTGCACTACCTGCTGGTCAGGGCGCTGGAAAAAGCCGGCCTCGAGTACAAGGATGTCGACGTGGTTTTCCTGGCGCCGGCCGATGCCCGCGCGGCGTTCGAGCGCGGCAGCGTCGATGCCTGGGTCATCTGGGATCCGTTCCTGGCCGCCGCCGAGAAGCAGCTGGGTGCGCGCATCCTGGCCGATGGCAAAGGCTTGGTCGCCAATCATCAATTTTTCCTGGCCTCGCGTCCGTATGCCGATAAGCATGCCGACACCATCGCGATCGTGCTTGACGAACTGGCCCGCATCGATGACTGGAGCCGCCAGAACATCAAGGAAGTCGCGGCCATCTTGTCGACCCAAATCGGCCTAGCGCCGGAGATCGTCGAATTGGCCGCATCGCGTTATGCGTACGGCGTGAAGCCGGTCACCGATACGGTGCTGGGCGAGCAGCAGAAAATCGCCGATGTGTTTGCCGGCCTTAAGTTGATTCCAAAGAAAATCAATGTGCGCGAGGCAGTCGTGGTGACCAAGCTCTGATGTGGAGCGGGTTAGGCTGCTAACGGCCACGGCGAAGATATACCCGAACTATGAAGGCGGGTTTCACGTTAAAAGACAAGGAGCACGACATGAGTTTGAATGTTTTCTGGTTTTTGCCGACCCACGGTGACAGCCGTTATCTCGGTACCACGCGCGGCGCGCGTGCGGTCACTTATGACTACCTGCGCCAGATTGCGGTTGCTGCCGATACCAACGGCTACGATGGGGTTCTGATCCCGACCGGCCGCTCTTGCGAGGATCCATGGGTGGTGGCATCAAGCCTGATCGGCGCCACCAAAAACCTGAAGTTCCTGGTGGCCATTCGCCCCGGCTTGAGCACGCCGGGCCTGGCGGTGCGTACGGCGGCGACCTTCGATCGCCTGTCTAGCGGCCGGCTGCTGGTCAACGTCGTGACCGGCGGCGACCAGGGCGAACTGGAAGCCGACGGCTTGTTCGCCGATCATGCGCAGCGCTATGAAATTTCGGCGGAATTCCTGCGCGTCTGGCGCGCCACGCTGGCCGGCGAAGGCGGCGCCAAGGGCTTCGATTTCGACGGCAAGCATGTCAAGGTGAAAGGCGCCAGAACCTTGTATCCGGCAGTGCAAAAACCCTATCCGCCACTGTACTTCGGTGGCTCGTCGGAACCGGCGCATGAGCTGGCCGCCGAGCAGGTCGATGTCTATCTGACCTGGGGCGAACCGCCAGCCGCCGTGGCCGAAAAGATCGCCGACATGCGGGCGCGCGCGGCCCGCCATGGCCGCACCATCCGTTTCGGCATCCGGCTGCATGTGATCGTTCGCGAAACCAATGATGCGGCATGGAAGGCTGCCGAGGAACTGATCAGCCATCTGGACGACGACGTCATCGCCAAGGCGCAGGCATCGTTTGCGAAGATGGATTCGGTCGGCCAGAAGCGCATGGCCGCGCTGCACGGCGGTCGGCGTGACATGCTTGAGGTGTCGCCCAACCTGTGGGCCGGCGTTGGTCTGGTGCGCGGCGGCGCCGGCACTGCGCTGGTGGGCGATCCGGAAACGGTAGCGGCGCGCCTGCGCGAATATCAGGACCTCGGCATCGACACCGTCATCCTGTCCGGCTACCCGCACCTGGAAGAATCATATCGTTTTGCCGAACTGGTATTTCCGCTGATCGGCAGGCAAGGTCCTGCACACCAGGAAGGATCGCTGACCGGCCCGTTCGGTGAAGTCGTGGCCAACGATATCCTGCCGCTGGCGTCGCAGAGTTAGGAGTCCATCATGCATGTCACCGCCATCGACTTCGAAGCACCTGCGCTGGACGCGAAAGCAAAGCGCTTGTCCGGCAACCGGTTTGCGCTGGCCGCGATCACGCCTTGGATCGTGCCTGCCGTCCTGATCGTGGGGTGGCAAATCGCCGCGCAACTCGGCTGGCTGTCCAGCCGCATTTTGCCGGAACCGCTTGCCGTATTGCGTGCCGCATGGGCGCTGACCGTGTCCGGCGAATTGTTCGTTCATGTCCGTATCAGCGCCTGGCGCGCGATTTCCGCCTTTGCCGTCGGCGGCGGGCTTGGCTTGCTGCTGGGGCTGCTGACCGGCACTTTCCGCCAAGCGGAAACGCTGCTCGATACTACCATCCAGATGGTGCGCAATATTCCGGCACTGGCGCTGATTCCGCTGGTCATCCTCTGGTTCGGCATCGATGAAATGGCCAAGCTGTTCCTGGTATCGGTCGGCGTGTTTTTCCCGGTGTACCTGAATACCTTCCACGGCATCCGCTCCGTGGACAAGGGCTTGATCGAAATGGCAAAAAGCTATGGCGTATCCGGCTGGCCGCTTTACCGCGATGTGATCCTGCCGGGTGCCCTGCCCTCGATCCTGGTCGGTGTGCGGTTCGCTCTCGGACTGGTGTGGGTTTTGCTGATCGTCTCCGAAACCATATCCGCGCAGTCCGGCATCGGCTACATGACCATGAATGCGCGCGAATTCCTGCAAACCGATGTGGTGTTGGTCGGCATTCTGTTGTACGCCTTGCTGGGGAAATTTGCCGACGTACTGGCCAAGCTGGTGGAGCGCTATGCATTGCGCTGGCACCCAGGCTATCAATGACATTGCCGTCCTTACCATGTATCACGCTAAATGAGGTCATTCCATCATGATTAACGACTCAACCGAACATCGAGAGGTCAGCGTCACTGCCAGCGCATCGACGCGGCGTGGCGTGCCGGTCACGATAGCCAGCGTGTGGAAATCCTATGCCGGCCGACCAGTGCTCAAGGCAATCGACTTGACCATCGAAGCTGGCGAATTCGTCGCCATCGTCGGTCGCAGCGGTTGTGGAAAAAGCACGCTGTTGCGACTCATCGCCGACCTTGAACAATCCGATGAGGGAAAGATCCGCTTCGATCACAGCGACATCACCGCGCCGCGCAAGGCTCGGCCAGATACGCGCATCATGTTCCAGGATTCCCGCTTGCTGCCGTGGAAACGGGTACTGGAAAACGTCGCGCTAGGCTTGCCGCGCGCAGGAACAAAAGCCGTACAAGCGTTGCACAATGTTGGGCTGCAAGACCGTGCCGGCGAATGGCCAGCCGTCCTGTCAGGGGGCCAGCGGCAGCGGATCGCGCTGGCCCGCGCGCTGGTGCATGACCCGGCATTGCTGTTGCTCGATGAACCGCTGGGTGCCCTCGATGCGCTGACTCGCATCGAGATGCAGCAACTGATTGAAAACCTTTGGCAGGAACGCAAATTCACCGCCGTACTGGTCACCCATGATGTGCAGGAAGCCATTGCGATGGCCGACCGCGTGATCCTGATCGAGGACGGCAGGATCACGCTCGATGAGCGCATCAGCCTGCCGCGTCCGCGCGCACGCGGCAGCGTGGCGTTCGCGCAGCTTGAACAATTTATCCTGGGACGCGTGCTCAAGCATCCGGCATCGCGACCGGACGGTGCCTTGGGCGATGTATCGCTCTTGAAAACCGTCAACCAGGTTGCATGGGCAATCTGAAACCGCAGTCCACCCTACCCAGCTACATTTTTTAAACGCTCACCCAAGGAGACATCATGAGCATTCAGGCAATTAACGTACGTAATCAGTTCCGCGGCAAGATCAAAGAAATCATCGAAGGTCCGGTGGTCTCCGAAGTCGATGTCGAAACCCCAGCCGGTATCGTTACCTCGGTCATCACCACCCGATCCGTACGCGATCTCGGCCTGGCGCCCGGCGTCGAAGTCGTGGCCCTGGTAAAGGCGACCGAAGTGTCGATTGCCAAGCTGTAGGCGACCACCCCCGCCCCTCCACCGCTTACGGGAGAGGGGCGCAAAGAGGACCCCCGCGCGACGTTCACGTCAGTCCAGCTCTTCCATATGCGAAAAGTGAATAACCTGATGCGTAAATAATCGTTCTCTTAATAACCGTCTGATGCAATTATTGCGCCTCGATAGAAGAATCTGTAATAAGAGGCAGCATATGACGATTGCGATAAGACAATCATCCACCGGCAGCACGGTTTCGCGCGTGATGCCGGGATTCCGGCTTTCCCTGGGTTTCACCCTGTTTTACCTGTGCCTGATCGTCCTGATCCCGCTGTCGGCGGTCTTTCTCAAGACTTTTACCATGACCTGGGAGGCGTTTGTCGCTGCCGTCACCTCCGACCGTGTCGTGGCTTCCTATCAATTGACCTTTGGTGCATCGCTGATCGGCGCCACCCTCAATGTCATCTTCGGCGGCATCGTGGCCTGGGTGTTGGTGCGGTATCGCTTTCCGGGCAAGAAATTCATCGATGCTCTGGTCGACTTGCCCTTTGCGTTGCCGACGGCGGTCGCCGGCATTGCGCTGACGGCGCTGTATTCCCCCAACGGCTGGCTCGGGCGCTTTCTCGAACCGCTCGGCATCAAGGTTGCCTTCACGCCGCTCGGCGTGGTGATCGCGCTGACCTTCATCGGCTTGCCGTTCGTGGTGCGCACCGTGCAGCCGGTACTGGAAGAAGCCGAACGGGAACTGGAGGAAGCCGCGGCCAGCCTCGGCGCCGACCGGCTGCAAACTTTTTTCCGGGTGATTTTCCCCACCATCCTGCCGGCGTTGCTGACTGGCTTTGCCCTCGCCTTCGCGCGCGCCACCGGCGAATACGGCTCGGTGATCTTCATTGCCGGCAACATGCCGATGGTGTCGGAAATCACACCGCTGTTCATCATCACCAAACTCGAGCAATACGATTATGCGGGCGCCACCGCGATTGCGGTGGTGATGCTGCTGGCCTCGTTCACCATGCTGTTGACGATCAATTTATTACAAGCCTGGAGCCGCAAGCGCGGCCAGGCAGAGAAGGTGTGACATGACGGCCGCTACTGTTTCCCCTCTTGCGATACCTGTCCCGCGTAGCGCACCGGCCTATGCGCCGGCCGCCACCGTCGACCCGCTTTGGGTGCGCGCGCTGCTGATCGGCGTCGCGCTGCTATTTTTGACCCTGTTCCTGTTCATTCCCTTGCTGGCAGTCTTTGCCGAGGCCCTGAAAAAAGGCTGGGATGTCTATCTCACCGCGATTACCGAAGCGGACGCCTTGTCGGCCATCCGCCTGACCCTGATCACGGCCGCCATCGCCGTGCCGCTCAACCTGGTGTTTGGCGTGGCGGCGGCATGGACCATCGCCAAGTTCGATTTTCGCGGCAAGAATGTGTTGCTGACGCTGATCGACTTGCCGTTTTCCGTCTCGCCGGTGATTTCCGGCCTGATCTTCGTGCTGCTGTTCGGCGCCCAAGGTTGGTTCGGCCCGTGGCTGCGCGAGCACGACATCAAGATTTTGTTCGCAGTGCCGGGCATCGTGCTGGCCACGGTCTTCGTGACCTTTCCGTTCGTCGCGCGCGAGCTGATCCCGCTGATGCAGTCGCAAGGCAGTGAAGAGGAAGAAGCCGCGCTGGTGCTGGGTGCATCGGGCTGGCGCACGTTCTGGCATGTGACGCTGCCCAACATCAAGTGGGGTTTGCTGTACGGCGTGATCCTGTGCAATGCCCGCGCCATGGGCGAGTTCGGCGCCGTCTCGGTGGTGTCGGGCCATATCCGCGGCGAGACCAACACAATGCCGCTGCAAGTCGAGATCCTCTATAACGAATACAACTTCACGGCAGCCTTCGCGGTGGCTTCGCTGCTAGCCTTGCTGGCACTGGTCACGCTGGCGCTGAAGTCCTTTGTCGAATGGCGCGCACGGGACACCAACTTAAAACCGCTTACCGAAGGCGAGAAATAATCATGGCAATCGAAGTCAAGAACATCAGCAAGCGTTTTGGCAATTTCGTCGCGCTCGACAATGTTTCGCTCAATTTCCCGGCGGGCAAACTGACCGCGCTGCTGGGGCCGTCCGGTTGCGGCAAGACCACGCTGCTGCGCATCATCGCCGGCCTGGAATTTCCGGATGCCGGCCAGGTGTTCCTGGATGGCGAAGATGCCTCGTCGCATCATGTGCGCGAACGCCAGGTCGGCTTCGTGTTCCAGCACTATGCCTTGTTCAAGCACATGACCGTGTTTGAAAATATTGCCTTCGGCCTGCGCGTCAAACCGCGCAACGTGCGACCGACGGAAACACAGATCAAGCAAAAAGTGATGCAGCTGCTGGAGCTGGTACAGCTCGACTGGCTGGCGGACCGCTATCCGCCGCAATTGTCTGGCGGCCAGCGCCAGCGCATTGCCCTAGCGCGCGCACTGGCGGTCGAGCCGCGCGTGCTGCTGCTGGACGAGCCGTTCGGCGCGCTCGACGCCAAGGTGCGCAAGGAATTGCGGCGCTGGTTGCGCCGCCTGCATGATGGGCTGGATGTCACCAGCATCTTCGTCACCCACGACCAGGAAGAAGCACTGGAAGTAGCCGACCAGATTGTGCTGATGAACAAGGGCACGGTGGAACAGATCGGTTCGCCCAGCGATGTCTACAACCATCCGTCAACCCCCTTCGTGTACGGTTTTCTTGGCAACGTCAACCTGTTCCATGGCCGCGTGCATGAAGGCATACTCGATAGTGCCGGGGTCGCCTTCGACGCGCCCGACCATGGCCAGGTGCAGGATGCAAAAGGCATCGGTTTCGTGCGCCCGCACGAGCTCGAAGTTGATCGCTACAGCGCCGACGCCGAAGGCATCGTTGCGCGTCTGCGCCGTGCCCATGCCATCGGGCCGCTGGCGCAGCTCGAACTCGAACGCGCCGACAACCAGGAAATCATCGAGGCTGTCATCTCAAGCGAACGGTACACCAATCTGGGCTTCAAGGAAGGTGAGATGCTGGTGGTGCGGCCAAGCCGCATGCGCGTCTTCGTCGACGAAGGCGTGTAAAGGCAAATCATGAATTTTCAACAGTTACGATCAATCCGCGAAACCGCGCGACGCGGCTACAACCTGACCGAAGTCGCCAGCGTCCTGTTCACGTCGCAGCCGGGCGTGAGCCGCCAGATCCGCGAGCTCGAAGAAGAACTTGGCATCGAGATTTTCGAGCGCAACGGCAAGCGGCTGACGGGTCTGACGCAACCGGGAAAAGGCATCCTGCCGATCATCGACCGGCTATTGCTGGAAGCGGAAAACCTGCGCCAGGCGAGCCAGGAATATTCCCATGAAAAAACCGGCACGCTGACGATTGCCACCACCCATACGCAAGCCCGTTATGTGTTGCCAAAAGTGGTGCAATCCTTTCGCGCGATGTTTCCGAATGTGCGCATCGCGTTGCAGCAAAGCTCGCCCGAGCATATTGCGGAATGGGTGATGTCGGGCAAGGCCGATGTGGGCATCGCGACCGAGGGCCTGAGCCAGTTCGAGGACCTGGTATCGTTTCCGTGCTATCACTGGAGCCATGTCATTGTGGTGCCGGAAAACCATCCGCTGGCCTTGCACGACATGGTGAGCTTGCCCGACCTGGCTGCCTACCCGCTGATCACCTACGACATCGGCTTCACCGGCCGCAGCCATATCGATGACGCGTTTCGCCAGGCCGGCCTGGACACCGATATCGTGCTGACCGCGATGGACTCGGACGTGATCCAGCAATATGTCTCGCTGGGGCTGGGCGTCGGCATCGTCGCCTCGATGGCCACAGACCAGAACCGCGCGGGTCGCTTGCACGTCATCGAAGCGGCCCACCTGTTCGCGCCCAATACCACCCGGCTGGCAGTGCGGCGTGGCGCCTACCTGCGCTCGTACACGATTGACTTCATTTTGCAGTTTGCTTCCGATCTGAAACGCGCCGATATCGAGACCGCGATCAACATCGGTACTGCCTGACCTGCCGTCGGCGTCGTGAAAAGTGAATTCGTCTGCAAATTTTTTTGCCTTCTCATAGTACAACCACGTCCGTTGCCGACGAATTTGCCCTCACAGTTTGGAGTCCAGTTAAACTGGATGCAGGCATGCTTGCTCAGGTTCAGCTCGGGGTGCTAGATGCTGGACGCAAAATGTCTGAACCTCCTCGATTCTATCCAGAGGAAAAAAGAAATGTTCCCTGCTGACCCTTTGCTAGTGCTGCCTCCGGTTTT
>JACMQD010000098.1 GCA_014377155.1 Herminiimonas sp. | reverse complement strand
GGTTTCGGCAGCGGGGAAAATATAGCGCAGTACTTTTTGCGGATCGGCCGAGGTGGCGGCGCTGGCCGCGACGCCTTGCATGCCGATGCAGGCAAGTACGCACGCCGCCAGTGCGCGGTGCAAGCTTGGTGATTTCATTGATTGATCCTCTTGATAGTCATTTGCGCTTGTCGACATCCAGGTACATCCAGTCTGCATGGTAGATCGGATGCCGCTTGAAGCCTTTGATCCACGGCTGCACCATCCAGTTGCGGATGCGCCAGAGATGCAGGGCGATGGCGGTGTCGGCTTCGATCTGGCGCTGCATTTTTTCGTAAAGCAATTGCCGTTCCGGGCCGTCGGGCAACAGCCGCGCCTTGTTGAACGCCTCGTCGAACGTTGCCGACTGATAGCAGCCCTTGTTGGAGATACCCGCATTCGGTCCGTAATACGATTGTACGAAATCGATCCCGTCGGGAATGCCGGCCGTACCGCCGAGGCCGAACATCATCAGTTCGCAGCGGTACGCGGCTTTCAGGTTGTCGGCAAAACTGCTGACCGGGAACTCGGCCTTGATACCGATGCGGTCCAGCGAGCGCTTCCAGATTTCCATCCGCGCCTTGTCGCGCGCACTGGCGACCGAATGCACCTTGAGCACCAGCGGTTTACCGTCGGGCATCGTGCGATAGCCGTCCGCGCCGGGCTTGTAGCCGAACCGGTCCAGCAGCTTCATTGCCAGTTCCGGGTCGTACTGGATGCTGGGGCGGTAAGCCGGATCGTGCCCGGCCACGCCTGGCGGCATCTGCGATTGCGCCCGCACCGCCTGGCCGAAGCGCACCTGATTGATCTCGTCATCGACACGATACGACATGGCGATCGCCCGCCGCAGCGCGATCTTGTCGTTGCTGTAGCCGCCGGTGACCGGGTCCTTGAAATTGAAATAGGTGTACGTGATGCCGGCTTCAGCGAACCGGTACAGCGAAATGCCGCGCTCGCGGTACGCCGGTTTCAGCTTGTCCTTGTCGAGCACCTTGGGCGCAGCGGTTTCGGCCAGCATCTCGAGATCGGTCTGGCCGCTGTCGAACGCCAGCCAGCGCGATTGCTCTTCTTCGATGATGCTGATCTCGACGCGGCCGATCTGCGGCATGTGCTTGCCGCGCATGTCACGCGCCATCTGTTCGTCCCATGCATCGCCAGACGTCTTGAAATCCCAGATGAAGCCACGGTAATCGGGATTGGCTTCAAGGACGATCTTGCTGCGCGGGACATATTCCTTGAGCATATAGGGCCCGGTGCCGACCGGATGCCGGCCCAGATCCTCACCGTACCGCTCGACCACTTCACGCGCCACCGACGACGTGTGGCTGTCGGCCAGCAGGTACTGCAACGTCTGGTCCGGTGCGGTCAGGGTGATGCGCAGCGTATGACGGTCCGGCGTGTCGAGCCCTGCCACCGGCGCGTCGTAGTCGAAGCGTCCGGTCTTCTTTGCCGCCGCGATGAGCGCATCGAGGCCGACGATCTTGCCTTCGAACGAACTGGCCGACGGCGCCCGGTTCTTCGGATCGACCAGACGCTTGATGGTGTACGCATAGTCGGCCGCGACCAGTTCGCGCCGCTTGCCCTTGAAAGCGGCGTCGGGCGTGTAGAAGATGCCCTTTTTCAGCCGGATCACGTAGGTCTTGCCGTCAGCGCTGACTTCCGGCATGGCTTCGGCGGTGCCGGGTATCAGCTTGACCGGCCGCGCGACATAATCGTACGTCAGCAGATTTTCGAAAATCGCTTCGCCGACCCAGGTCGAATACACGCTATTGCGCAGCTGGACGTCGAAGCCGTCGTCGGCGGCTTCGAACGTCACGCGTACGACCTTGTTGGGGTCGGCTTTGGCGCAGGCCGACTCAGGCCACGAGAGTCCACATGTGAGCGCAAGCACCAAGATTGCCAAATATCTTTCAAGCCTCGGCTTAGGAACAGTTTTGAGCATGGTTAGCGCTTGTCCACATCCAGATAACGCCAGTCACCATGCAAAATGGGATGCTTCTTGAAACCTTTGACCCACGGATGGATCAGCCAGTTACGGATTTGCCATAGTTCGAGCGAATGAACGGTATCGGCTTCGAGCTGCCGTTCCATCTGGTTGTACAGTGCTAACCGCTCGGGACCATCTGGCATCAGCTTTGCTTTATCGTAGGCCTGGTCGAACGACGCGGATTGGTAGCAACCGAAGTTGCCGCGCCCAGCGTTGGCGCCATAATAATTTTCGACAAAGTCGCTGCCGTCGGGGATGCCGGCGGTACCGCCCAGTCCCCACATCGACAACTCGCAGCGATAAGCGGCTTTCAAATTATCGGCAAAATTACTAACTGGAAAATCGGCTCGTACGCCGATCCGATCGAGCGAGCGTTTCCAGATTTCCATTCGCGCAATATCCCGTGATTTTGGCGCCGAATGAATTTTGATTACCATGGGCTTACCATCCGGGAGCGTACGATAACCGTCGGCACCCTTGCGATATCCAAAACGGTCAAGCAGCTTGCCGGCCAGATCGGGATCATAGGCGTTTGCGTTACGGTAGGCAGGATCATGGCCGGCAACGCCCGGTGGCACCAGCGACCGTGCCTTGACGGCCTGTCCGAACCAGACCTGGGCAATTTCTTCATTGTGGTCATAGGCAAGTGCGAGTGCCCGGCGCAACGCGATCCTGTCGTTGGTATAGCCACCAACCACCGGGTCTTTGAAATTAAAAAAAGTGCGTCGCGTGCCAGGCTCCGCATATCGAAATAGCGAGATGCCGCGTGCCGAAAAGGCAGGTTTTAATTTATCCTTGTCCAGTACGTTGGGTGCCACTGGCGCAGATAACTGTTCGTAATCGAGTTGGGCACTGTCGAAGGCCAGCCAGCGCGCTTGCTCTTCTTCGATAATGCTGATTTCGACCCGGCCCACTTGCGGCATGTCCTTGCCTTTCATGTCACGGATGAGTCTGTCATCGATCGCGTCACCAGACGATTTGAAATCCCACACGAAGCCGCGATAATCAGGATTTGCTTCGAGTACGATTTTACTTCGTGGTACATACTGTTTGAGCATGTAAGCACCGGTGCCGACCGGGTGGCGTGCGGTATCGTCGCCATAGAATTCGATCACTTCACGCGCTACCGCAGCCGATATCGGACTGGCCAGGTGGTACGGTATGGTGTGGTCTGGTGCCACGAGGCGGATGCGCAGCGTGTAACGGTCCGGCGTCCCCAGCCCGGCGATGGGCGCATCATAATCAAACCGACCGCTCTTCTTTGCAGCGGCGGCTACCTCATCGAGGCCGACAATTTTTCCTTCGAAAGTACTAGCCTGTACCGAGCGTGTCTTGGGATCCAGATGCCGCTTGATCGAATACGCATAATCACTAGCGACCAGCTCGCGCCGTACGCCCTTGAACGCGGGATCGGGCGTGAAATAGATCCCTTTTTTGATACGGAACACATAGGTTTTGCCGTTATCGGAAACTTCGGGCATCGCTTCTGCGGTACCGGGCATCAGTTTGGCAGGCCGTGCCAGATAATCGTAGGTCAGCAAACCTTCCAGGATGCCTTCGGTCATCCAGGTCGAATACAGATTATTCGTACGCACCAGATCGAAACCGTCATCGGGCGCCTCAAACGACACCCTCAGCACTTTGTTCGGATCTGCCTTGGAAAAAACTGGTCCATGCAGCATTAGGCAGCAGCCCAGGACAGTCAGAATTTGGGCCTTAATGCGCAAGTAAGAAATTGGTCTGGCCATGGTTGTATTCTTTCTACTAGTCCTCTGCCATCGCGGGCCGGTTTCGTACAGCACCTCGCGCTGACGATTTCAATTCGATCTTGTTTTTACCGGATTACGGTTTCACGACGTCAATATACTGCCACTCCGATTGCAGAATCGGGTGTTTTTTGAAACCCTTGATCCAAGGCCGCGTGACCCAGTTGCGCACGCGGGAGGTATTGACGACCCATGCGGTGTCGGCTTCCATCTGCCGGTTCATCTGCGCATAGAGCCGGCTGCGCTCCGGTCCCGGCGGCAACGTTAGCGCCTGGCGGTACAGCGCATCGTACGCCGCCGATTCATAGCAGGCATTATTGCCACGCCCGGCATTGGGGCCGTATAGCAGCTGCAGGAAGTTTTCGCCATCGGGAAAATCCGCAGTCCAGGCGCTGCCCCACATCATCAGCTTGCACGCGACCGCCGCCTTTTGATTATCGGCGAAATTGCTGGTCGGATGGTCGGCACG
>JACMQD010000097.1 GCA_014377155.1 Herminiimonas sp. | reverse complement strand
CATCAGGCGGTGCAGTTCAGGTTGGCCGACATGGCCACGCAGATCGAAGCAGCGCGCCAGCTGGTGTGGCATGCCGCCAGCATGAAGGACGGCGGTGTGCCGTGCCTGAAAGAAGCAGCGATGGCCAAGCTGTTCGCCAGTGAAATGGCCGAGCGGGTCTGCTCCGACGCCATCCAGATTTTCGGCGGTTATGGGTATGTCAGTGATTTTCCGGTCGAGCGCATCTATCGCGACGTGCGCGTCTGCCAGATTTACGAAGGCACCAGTGACATCCAGAAAATCCTTATTGGCCGCGCGCTGGCTTAATCGCCGGTGAATTGATAGCAGAGGACAGCAGCATGGGCGCACCGATCGATTTCTATTTCGACTTTTCTTCGCCGTACGGCTATTTCGCCTCGACGCGCATTGATGCGCTAGCGGAAAAATACGGACGGCGCGTCAACTGGCATCCGCTGGCATTGGGTATCGTTTTTAAGGCGATCGGCGGCGCGCCGCTGACGGCGTTGCCGCTCAAGGGCCTGTATTCGATCCATGATTTCGCGCGCAGTGCGCGCTTTCACGGCATCGACTATCGCTATCCGTCTAACTTCCCGATCGCCACCCAGATCGCATCACGTGCCATGCTGTGGGTGCGGACGACTCATGGTGATGACATGGCGATCGGATTCGCGCATGCGATATTTCGTGCGCTCTTCGTCGACGACATGCATGTCGGCGAGCCGGAAAACGTCGCGTGCATCGCCACCGCGCTCGGCCTGGACGCCGCCGACGTCCTCGACGGCGCCAATAGCGAGCCCATTCGCGCGCAGTTCAAGCAAGCCATCACTGACGCCATGGCGCACGGCGTGTTCGGTGCGCCCTTTATCATCGTCGATGGTGAAGCATTCTGGGGCTTCGATCGCTTCGACCAGATCGACGCGCTGCTGTCCAACGGTTCTATCTGAGGAATCTGCAATGGCATTGAAAAAAGGTTACAAGGCACTGGTCGGCGAAGCCGCAGCGCAGATCACCACCTACACGGTGGCCGAGGTGCAGGCCAGGCTTGATGACCCGAATGTGCAACTGGTCGACCTGCGCGACGTGCGCGAACTGGAGCGCGAGGGCATCATCCCCGGCGCTTTCCATGCGCCGCGCGGCATGATCGAATTCTGGATCGATCCTGATTCTCCGTACTTCAAGCCGGTTTTCGGCGAGGCGAAGGAATTCATCTTTTTTTGTGCCGCCGGCTGGCGCAGCGCATTGACTACCAAAACGGTTCAAGAGATGGGTCTGAGTCCGGTGGCCGATATCGAAGGCGGCTTCGGCGCCTGGAAAGCGGCCGGTGCGCCGGTGGCCGACAAGCCGAAAAAGGCGTGATGCAGGCAACCGCTATCGACTGCCCGTGCGGCGCCGGCGTTTATGCGGCGTGTTGCGCCCGGCTGCATGCCGGTGTCCCTGCGGCAAGCGCCGAACAGCTAATGCGTTCGCGCTACAGCGCATATGCGCTGGGCTTGATGGATTACGTCCACGCCAGCTGGCACGCGTCCACGCGTCCGCCAGCAGTCGAGTTGGTGCACGATGCCGCCACCAAGTGGCTAGGTTTGGAAATCAGGCGGCATGTGCCGATCGACGATACCGCGACAGTAGAATTCGTCGCCCGTTACAAGAAGAATGGCCGCGCCCATCGGCTGCATGAAGTCAGTCGCTTCGTGCGCGAACAGGGCCGGTGGTTTTATGTGGATGGCAGTTTTCCCGAAAGAGTAAAAAAATGACGATGCTGGAATCGAAACTCAATAGCCGTTCCGACGATTTCAAGACCAATGCCGCGGCAATGCAGGCGCTGGTCGACGACCTCAGGCGCAAGGTCGAAAAGATCGCACTCGGTGGCGGCGACGATGCCCGCAATAAGCATGTCGCGCGCGGCAAGCTGCTGCCACGCGACCGGGTGCAGATGCTGCTCGATCCGGGTACGCCCTTCCTGGAGTTTTCTCAGCTCGCCGCGTACGACATGTACAAGGAAAAATCCGGCGCCGACGCCGCGCCGTCGGCCGGCATCATCACCGGCATCGGCCGCGTCGCCGGTCAGGAATGCGTCATTGTCTGCAACGACGCCACCGTCAAGGGCGGCACGTACTATCCGATGACGGTCAAGAAGCATTTGCGCGCACAAGAGATCGCCGAGCAAAACCGGCTGCCCTGCATTTACCTGGTCGACAGTGGCGGCGCCAACCTGCCGAATCAGGATGACGTGTTCCCTGACCGCGACCATTTCGGCCGCATTTTCTTTAATCAGGCCAACCTGTCGGCGCAGGGCGTACCGCAGATTGCTGTTGTCATGGGTTCCTGCACGGCCGGCGGCGCGTACGTGCCGGCGATGAGCGACGAATCGATCATCGTCAAGAACCAGGGCACGATCTTTCTGGGCGGCCCGCCGTTGGTCAAGGCTGCCACCGGCGAAGTGGTAACCGCTGAGGATCTCGGTGGCGGCGATGTCCACACCCGGCTATCGGGTGTGGTCGATCACCTGGCTCAGAACGACCTGCATGCACTGTCACTGGCGCGCACCATCGTCGGCAATCTCAACCGCAAGAAAACCCATGCCTTGGTTTTGCGCGAGTCGGTCGAGCCGCGCTATCCGGCGCAGGAGTTGTATGGCGTCATTCCGGTCGACACCCGCAAGCCGTTCGACGTGCGCGAAGTCATTGCGCGCGTAGTCGACGGCAGCGAGTTCGATGAGTTCAAGGCGCGCTACGGCACGACGCTGATTTGCGGATTTGCGCATATCCTCGGGATGCCGGTCGGGATCATCGCCAATAACGGCATTCTGTTTTCAGAGTCGGCATTGAAGGGCGCGCATTTCATCGAACTGTGCTGCCAGCGCAAGATCCCGCTGGTGTTCTTGCAAAACATTACCGGCTTCATGGTCGGCCGAAAATATGAAAACGAAGGCATCGCCCGCAATGGTGCGAAGATGGTTACCGCAGTCGCCACTGCCGCCGTACCCAAGTTTACCGTCATCATCGGCGGCAGTTTCGGCGCCGGTAATTACGGCATGTGCGGCCGTGCGTTCTCGCCGCGCTTTCTGTGGATGTGGCCCAATGCACGCATCTCTGTGATGGGCGGCGATCAGGCCGCGAGTGTGCTCGCGACCGTCAAACGCGATGGCATCGAAGGCAAGGGCGGGGCCTGGAGCGACGCCGAGGAGCAAGCGTTCAAGCAGCCGATCCGCGAGCAGTACGAACATCAGGGCCATCCGTATTTTGCCAGCGCCCGATTGTGGGACGACGGCGTGATCGATCCGGCCGATACCCGCATGGTGCTGGGGCTGGGATTGAGCGCGGCGTTAAACGCGCCGATCGCGGAGACGAAATTCGGTATTTTCAGGATGTGATCATGCAGACACTCGACATCGATGTGGTATCCCATGTGGCGACCGTCACGCTCAACCGGCCCGACGTGCGCAACGCCTTCAATGAAACGGCGATTGCCGAAATCACGCAGGCGTTTCGCGAGCTCGGTGACAACCCGATCGTGCGCGCCATCGTGCTGGCCGCGCGCGGACCGGCGTTCTGTGCCGGCGCCGACCTGAACTGGATGAAGAAGATGGCCGCCTACACGCCTGATGAAAATCGTGCGGATGCGGCGCAACTGGCGGAGATGCTGCGCACCATTTATGTTTGCCCAAAACCGGTAGTGGCGAAAGTGCAGGGCGATTGCTATGCCGGCGGCATGGGGCTGGTGGCGGCATGCGATATCGCCATTGCGGTAGACGAGGCCAATTTCTGTTTATCGGAAGTGAAGCTGGGTTTGATTCCGGCGACTATTTCGCCGTATGTGATCAAGGCAATGGGCGAGAATGCGGCGCGGCGGTATTTTTTGACAGCGGAGCGATTTTCTGCGCAGGAAGCGCTGCGGATCGGCTTCGTGCAGTCGGTGGTGACAGCCGATGCACTGGATGCCGTTACTGACGAAATCGTCAAGGCGCTGGTGTCGGCCAGTCCGAATGCAGTCAAGGAAGCCAAGCGACTGGTTCGGGACGTGGCGGGGGCGGCGGTAACTTCGGAACTGATTGCGGAAACAGCAGAGCGGATTGCCGTGATTCGGGCCTCGGATGAGGGGCGGGAGGGGGTGCGGTCGTTTTTGGAAAAACGCAAGCCCGGATGGTTGTCATAAAATATTTTCGGGGTTGTTCGCTTCCTTGGCTTCCGATCCCATTGCGCTGAAACTTGTCTCCCGTTCCACCTGTTCAACAGAGAGTACCCATGCCATCACAAACCGTCGCTTTCCATCCCGTCGCCGTCCCCACGCTCACCGCCGATGCCTGGCCGGTCGATGCGGTCGTGGCACTGTTCGACCTGCCTTTTAACGACCTCCTGTATCGCGCTCAGCAAGTGCACCGCGAGCATTTCGACCCCGCCGAAATCGAACTGGCGACGCTGCTGTCGATCAAAACCGGCGGTTGTCCCGAAGACTGCGGCTATTGCCCGCAAGCCGCGCGCTACGACACCGGCGTGGTGGCGCAAAAAATCTTGCCGCTCGACGAGGTACTCGAGGCCGCACGGCAAGCCAAGGCGCACGGCGCGACGCGGTTTTGCATGGGTGCGGCATGGCGTGAACCCAAAGATCGCGATCTCGAACATGTCGAAGAAATGGTGCGCGAAGTCAAGGCACTGGGCCTGGAAACCTGCGCCACGCTCGGCATGTTGGGCGACGGGCAGGCCGAACGCTTGAAACAGGCCGGCCTCGACTACTACAACCACAATCTCGACACCGCACCGGAGTTCTATGCCAACGTGATTTCCACGCGCGACTACCAGCATCGCCTCGACACGCTGGAGCGCGTGCGCGGCGCCGGCATCAAGGTCTGTTGCGGCGGCATCGTCGGCATGGGCGAGTCGCGCCGCCAGCGCGCCGGTCTTATCGCGCAGCTGGCCAACATGGACCCGTATCCCGAATCCGTGCCGGTCAATAACCTGGTGCAGGTCGAAGGCACGCCGTTGCACGGGTCGGAACCGATCGATCCGCTGGAGTTCGTGCGCACCGTGGCCGTGGCGCGCATCACGATGCCGAAGGCGCGCGTGCGGATGTCGGCCGGTCGCCGCGAAATGGGCGATGCGGTGCAGGCCCTATGCTTCCTGGCGGGCGCCAATTCGATTTTTTACGGCGACAAACTGCTCACGACCGGCAATCCCGATGCGGCCGCCGACCAGGCCTTGCTCGCGCGGCTGGGCATGCATGCGCGCAGTGCGAAGGTCGATGCCCGTTGCGACGTCACCCCATCCTGATTCCTTCAGAAAGCACAACATGTTCACCAAAATCCTGATTGCAAACCGTGGCGAGATCGCTTGCCGCGTGGCCGCAACCGCACACCGGCTGGGCGTCAAAAGCGTCGCCGTGTATTCGGAGGCGGATGCCGGCGCCAAGCACGTCGCCGTCTGCGATGAAGCGGTATTGATCGGGCCGCCGCCGGCCAAGGAAAGCTATCTGCGCGCCGACAAGATCATCGAAGTCGCGCTGGCGACCGGCGCGCAGGCGATCCATCCCGGCTATGGTTTCCTGTCCGAGAATGCGGCGTTTGCCGATGCCTGCGCTGCCGCAGGACTGGTCTTCATCGGCCCGCCGGCGTCGGCAATCCGTGCCATGGGCAGCAAATCGGCGGCCAAGGCACTGATGGAAAAAGCCGGCGTACCGCTGGTGCCGGGCTACCACGGCGACAACCAGGATGCCGATTTCCTCAATATCGAAGCAGACCGCATCGGCTATCCGGTATTGCTGAAAGCCAGTGCCGGCGGTGGCGGCAAGGGCATGCGCATCGTCGAACAGTCAGCCGATTTCAAGGCGGCATTGGCATCGTGCAAACGCGAAGCGATCAGCAGTTTTGGCGACGACAAGGTGCTGGTCGAAAAATACCTGAGTCGTCCGCGGCATATCGAAATCCAGGTGTTCGCCGATGGTCACGGCAACTGCGTCTATCTGTTCGAGCGCGATTGCTCGGTACAGCGGCGGCACCAAAAAGTGCTGGAGGAAGCCCCCGCGCCCGGCATGACCGCCGAGCGCCGCGCCGCCATGGGTGACGCTGCGGTGGCCGCCGCCAGGGCGGTCGGCTATGTCGGCGCCGGTACCGTCGAATTCATCGCCAATCAGGATGGCTCGTTCTACTTCATGGAAATGAACACGCGCCTGCAGGTCGAGCATCCGGTCACCGAAATGATTACCGGCACGGATCTGGTCGAATGGCAATTGCGCGTTGCCGCCGGCGGAACGCTGCCGCTGCGCCAGGATCAGCTGACCATCCGCGGCCATTCGATCGAAGCGCGCATCTATGCCGAAAATCCCGAGAAAGGCTTCTTGCCGTCGATCGGCACCCTGAAGCATCTGCATGTGCCGTCGGCGGTCACCTTCAAGCTCGGCATCGCCGGCCTGCATGTCGATCCGGCGGCGGTGCGGATCGATTCCGGCGTGCGCGCCGGTGACGCGATTTCGCCGTTCTATGACCCGATGATCGCCAAGCTGATAGTCTGGGGCAAGGACCGCCAGGAAGCCTTGGCGCGCATGGCGCAAGCCTTGTCCGAGTACCAGATCGTCGGCTTGGCGACTAACATCGCGTTCCTCAAACGACTGATCGAAAGCCCGGCATTTTCCACGGCCGAGCTCGATACCGGCCTGATCGAACGTAACCCGGATGTGCTGTTTCCGCCGGAAGTGGCGGCATCGCCGGCAGTGCTGGCACTGGCCAGCGCCCATCTGCTGAATACCGAAAAGCACCGCGCTGCGGGCAGTGACCCATGGTCCATCAGCAGCGGCTGGCGCATGAACACGATCTTGCAGCGGCAACTCGATTACGCCGATGAGAATCACCACTACGCGCTCATGATCGCCTATGGTGCCGATGGTTGGACCATGCAGCATGCCGGCACGACGATGCCGATGCCGGTGCGCATGGCCAGCCAGCATGACCACCATCTGAGCATCAAGCTCGGCAATCAGACGGTGGCAGGCGACGTGGTTCGCGACGGCGAACTGGTGCATGTCTTTAGCGCCGGCGTCCACACCACGCTGCGCTACGTCGATCCACTGGCGCATGCGGGCGAGGCGGAAGCCGAGGGCGGCCGCCTGACCGCCCCGATGCCGGGTAAGATCGTCGCGGTGCTGGTCGCGCCCGGCGATACGGTCGACAAGGGCGCGCCGCTGCTGATCATGGAAGCGATGAAAATGGAGCATACGATTGCCGCGCCGAACGCTGGTGTGGTGGCGGAACTGATGTATGCCGTCGGCGACCAGGTCGCAGAGGGCGCGCAGCTGTTGTCGTTCGAGGTCGTGGTCGCCGCATGAGCGAGCTGGCATCCGATTTCTCCACCGGCACCCGGCCGGCAATCCATACTAGAGACAACGAAAGCAACCCGATGCGTATTTTGTTCCATGCCGAAGGCGGCAACCCGGAACCATGGCTGGCCGAGTTGCGTGCGGTACTGCCGAATGCCGATCTGCGGGTCTGGCGGGAGGGCGACGACGGCGCGGCCGATTATGCCGTGGTCTGGAAGCCGCCGCTGGCGATGCTGCAACCGCGCGACGACCTGAAAGCGGTATTCAATCTCGGCGCCGGCGTCGATGCCATTCTGCAGCATGGCGACGAACTGCCGGCTGGCCTGAAAATCGTTCGGCTGGACGACGCCGGCATGGGTGTGCAGATGGCCGAGTATGTTACCTACGCGGTACTGCGTTATTTTCGCCGGTTCGATGAATTCGACCAGCAGGCACGTGCCGGACAGTGGCGTTTTCTCAAGCCGCACGAGAAGCAGGATTTTTCGGTCGGCATTCTCGGGCTGGGTGTGCTCGGTGCACAGGTCGCCGCCGCCGTGGCACATTTCGGCTTTCCGATGCACGGCTGGAGCCGCACCCGGAAGGCCATTGCCGGTGTCACGTGCCATTCTGGCGAGGCCGGGCTCGATGCGTTTCTGCGGGCGTCGCGGGTGGTGGTGTGCGTGTTGCCTTTGACCGCGCAGACCCGCAACATCCTCGGGCGCGACAACCTGACAAAACTGCCGCAAGGCGCGTATGTCATCAACGTCGCGCGGGGCGGCCACGTGGTCGAAGCGGATTTGCTGGAATTGGTGCAGAGTAGGCACATCGCCGGTGCCACGCTCGACGTCTTTAACGAAGAGCCGTTACCGGCAGCGCATCCGTTCTGGCATGAGCCGCGCATTACCATCACGCCGCACATGGCGGCGCTGACTTTGCGTGGCGACAGCGTGCGACAGATCGCCGAAAAAATGCACGCGCTCGAGCGTGGCGAGACGATTGCCGGCATCGTCGATTTATCGAAAGGTTACTGACATGATCACATTGCCAATCCGCGTCAAGATCGTCGAGGTCGGGCCACGCGACGGCTTGCAAAATGAAAAGGACACGATTCCTGCCGACATCAAAATCGCGCTGGTCGACCGTCTGACGCTGGCCGGATTCGAAAACATCGAAGCAGCTTCGTTCGTTTCGCCGAAATGGGTCCCGCAGATGGCCACCTCGGCGGAGGTAATGGACCGGATCACCCGCTCGCCGCACGCAATGTATTCGGCGCTGGTGCCCAACATGCAGGGACTGACGGCGGCGCTGGCAGCCAAGGCCGACGAAGTCGTCATCTTCGGCTCGGCCTCGGAGGCGTTTTCTCAGAAGAACATCAACTGCTCGATCGCCGAATCGATCGCCCGATTCGAGGAAGTCGCGCGGGAAGCCAAGGCGCACAACTTGCGGCTGCGTGGCAGCATCAGTTGCGCCTTCGGCTGCCCGTACCAAGGCGAAGTTTCGCCCGAGAGCGTGGTCGACGTCATCCAGCGCCTGCGTGAATTAGGCTGTGACGAAATCGACATCGCCGACACCATCGGGGTGGGCACGCCGCTGAAGGTACAGAACGTTATGGAACATGCCGAGCGCCATTTCCCGGTCACGCAACTGTCCGGTCATTTTCACGATACCTACGGCCAGGCGCTGGCCAACATCTACGCTAGCCTGCAAGTCGGCATTTCGATCTTTCATTCATCGGTGGCCGGTCTGGGCGGGTGTCCGTACGCCAAAGGCGCGACCGGCAATGTCGCCACTGAGGACGTGCTGTACCTGATGCAGGGACTGGGCATCGAAACCGGCATCGACCTCGATGCGGTGGTCGACGCCGGACAATTTATTTCGCAGCATCTGGGACGCAAGGCGGTCAGTCGGGCGGGAAATGCGATTGCCGCGCGGCGGCAAGGATAGGGGTTGTTCGGTTGTACTGACGTCGATCCCGTTGCCTGGCACTATAAGGGAAGGCTCGGAAGTCGAGGTGTAGGTATAGAGAGAGGTCGATCTCGATGTTGTAGTGGTAGTCGTAGTCGTAGTCGTAGTCGAATTCCGCTGAGACTGCTGCCTTTTCGGGACCCCGAAGGGCAGCCGTCCGCGGTCGCCTTCTTTTGCTCACTTTTCTTGGCGGAGCAAGAAAAGTGAGCGGCCGCCGCGCCGCCCCCGGCAAGCAGTCCAACGGAGTACAGATCGCTTGGTCCGTCGTCGATACGATTTTCCAAGCAATCCGCATCGCCTAAATCCGCAACCCCCGGTAAAATCCCACCTCCGCAAGTTCTCCACCCTCACGCCCCATGTCCCAAGTCCCATCCCATCCCATTCAAACCGAACTCCTCGCCATGTGGCGCCTTTCCTGGCCCATGCTGGTAGGCCAGCTCGCCGTAGTCGGCATGGGTGTGGCCGACGTCGCCATGACGGGCCATGTCAGCGCCGCAGCACTCGCCGCAGTCTCGCTCGGTTCCTCGCTCTGGTCGATCGTGATCGTGACGGTCATGGGCATCATGATGGCCATCAATGCCGTGGTCGCGCATGAAGTCGGCGCCGGCGCGCTGGATCGCATACCGCACGTCGTACGGCAGGGTATGTGGATGGGGCTCGGCGTCGGCGTGATCGCCTGTGTGCTGATCAACATCGCCACCCTGGTCTTCGATCACCTGTCGCTGGCGCCATCCGTGCGCGACCAGGCGGCGACCTTCGTGCACATCATCAGTATCGGCCTGCCGCCGTTCGCTGCCTGCCGCGCGCTGTACGGCTACAGCACCAGCCTCAACCAGACCAAGCCTATCATGCTGATTTCACTCGGCGCGCTGATGTTCAATATTGGCGTTAACTGGCTGCTGATCTACGGCCACTGGGGCATGCCGAAACTGGGGGCGCTCGGCTGCGCGGTCGGCACCGGCGTCGGTCTTTGGCTGATGCTGGGCGCCATGTGGTGGTGGATCAGCCACGCGCCGGCATATCGCGCGACTTATCCCTTCACGCACCGCGAGGCACCGAACCGGCGCGAAATCGGCAGCATGTTTAAAATGGGTTTGCCCATCGGCATCACGTATTTTGCCGAAGTCAGTGCCTTCAGCGCTGTGGCGCTGTTGGTGGCGCGCTTCGGCGTCGTGCCGGTATCGGCGCATCAGATTGCGCTTAATTTCGCCTCACTGGTGTTCATGGTGCCGTTGAGTTTCGGTATCGCGCTGGTCACACGTGTCGGCCAGGCACTCGGCGAATCCAATCCGGTGCGCGCGCGTTTCGCGGCCTGGGTCGGCGTCGGCATGTCGGTGCTGTTCGGGCTGTTGTCGGCTATCGGCATTGCCCTGTTTCGCTACCAGATTGCGGCGGCTTATACGTCCGACCCGGAAGTACAGGCATTGACCGTGCATCTGCTGATGTTTGCCGCGTTGTTCCAGTTGTCCGATTCGACCCAGGTCGCCGCAGCGTCGGCGATTCGCGGCTACAAGGTGACGCGCCCGCCGATGGTGATTCATCTGGCGGCGTTCTGGGGCTTTTCGTTACCGTTAGGTTGTGTACTGGGTCTGGCGCCGGCCTGGCTGCCATGGGCACCGGCGCAGCCGATGGGCGCGACCGGTTTCTGGATCGGACTGGTATTGGGGTTGACGATCGCCGCTACGCTGCTGGTCTGGTTCCTGCATCGGCTTTCGCTGCAGCGGGTGCGCTCAGATGTCGCTGCCGCGCCGCCTGCCGGCAATGCAGTCCACCCCTGCTGAATGCCAGCGCTCGCTGATAAATAAAGTTTTAAACAAAGTTTTGTTTGCTGCATCCGAATCGCCAGGTTGTGCGTAGTACTTGTCGGGGCTTGCATGCTCCTTCCCATCACAATCATCAGGAGAGATCATGAAAAAATTAACAACGGTAGCACCGGTATTGGCACTGACGGCACTGCTCGGCGCATGTTCCACGATGGGTACGACCGCATCGGCGCCTATGGCCGCGCCGCAAGTGCCGGCAGTCGTCACAGTCCCGGCAGGTAACAAAGTCGCGATGACTGCCGTCGGCATGGGCGACCTGACTTATGAATGCCGTGCCAAGGCCGATACGGCCGGTGCATTCGAATGGGTGTTCGTCGGACCGAATGCGATGCTGTATGACATGAACAAGAACGCAGTCGGAAAATACTACGGTGGCCCGACCTGGGAATCGATGGACGGCAGCAAAGTAACCGGCAAGCAGCTGGCCGTGTCACCCGGTGATGCAGGCGCGATTCCGTTGCAACTGGTGCAAGCCAATCCGGCGATGGGCACGGGCGCCATGGCCGGCGTGACCTATATCCAGCGCGTCAAGACCGTGGGCGGCGTGGCCCCTGCCGATGCTTGTACGGCGGCGTCGGTCGGTACCAAGAAACTGGTCAAGTACCAGGCTGATTATGTGTTCTACAAAGCTAGCTGATTGCATTGGACAGCTAAATGACAAAGGCGGCGCATGCCGCCTTTTTTCCAGACTGGCATTACGACGGTAGCTTCATCGGCGCGAATTTTTTCCAAAGACCGAGCGTACTTTTTTCTTCGCTTTGGCCATGCGCGACAAGGTAGCCGCGAATGAATCCAGCCCGACCCGTCAAATCCGCATGTTGATCCTGCAATTCTTTTAACAATCCATCGGCAACTGCCACATCGTTGAGCCAGCCTAATTCATCCTGCAACGTCGACAGGGCGCGCACGAATGGCCGTACTTTTTTTGCGGAATAGAGGGACTGAAAAAATTCTGTCGCATAGCGCATTTTTTTGGCTGCGATGCGCACCCGGTGCCGCTCTTCCGGCGTTGCACCCTTGAGCATTTTGCCGCGTTTGAGCAAGCGCTTGCGGTGTTGACGAAGCCTGGCGTCGGCAAATTTTTGCAGACGTCGTGCCAGACGATCCAGGTTCTCCGGCGTCATGCCGTCCCGCCAGCCGCAGGCGCTTACCCAGCGCGTGCAGCCCAGCATCAGCCGCACATAACGCGGCGATCGCACGGCCGCCGATGCGCACACATGGTGATCGTGGGCTTTTTGCTGTGCAGCCACTTTGATGGCGGCAATCCGTAGCTGCTGGGGCGCGGTATCCGCGATTTTCGGCAAGGTCGATCCGGCCAGCACATCCCAATCTCGCGCGGCACCGAGTTGGGTGGCCAGCCATGTCAGTTCGACCTGCATTTCTTCGGTCGGCTGCATGACATCTTCAAACAGTCCCAGTGCCGAGCGCAGGCGTCGCATGCCGACCCGCATCTGGTGCAGGCTTTCGACATCGTTGGCCTGCACGACACCACCCTCATTAGCCTGGATTTGCATCATGCAGTTGCGCACAATGGCCTGGAAAGCCTGTTCGATCGTCATGCGGCCGGACAGCTTCAACGGCAACGCCTTGACGGCTGCGGCCGGCTGTGGCGTGACCAGCGCATAACCGCGGTCCGCCTTGCTTAGATTGCCGACTTGCATCGGAATGTCTTCTTGCAACGCTAGCGCAAAATCGAATAGATGCGTCGGATCGCCTGATTTGAGCTCCAGTTCGACTTCACTGATCACCGCGCTGTCATTGTCGTGTTCGAGATTGCCCTGATCCAGCACGCATTCGACCTCATCGCCCTCGGGCAGCTGCAAGTCCCACACCGTACGTTTGACGCGGGTGGTAAACATCGGGGCAAGCTCGCCCTTGAGTGCCGGCGAACGCAGCAACTTGCCCCATTCGCTCTTGTTGTCCACCAGCCCGCGCAGCGCGCCCAAGTCCGGTGTCGGACCGGACACCGGCGACTCCCACTCATGCCGGCTATGCAAGCCGCCATTGACATCGCCGCCGCCCTTCAGGGTCTGGACCCAGCCATGATCGCCGTCGTGCCGCACCCGTAAGCCGGCGTCGCTGCGGCGGATATCCAATGCGGCCGTATCGAAATAAGTGCTTGATAAATCCACTTCGTGCGGCGTGGATTTCGCGTATTTTTTTAGCAGAGGATGATCGCGCAGTGCTTGCGCGCCGGCGGTATCGACCAGCAATTTCAATTCGACTTCCATGATCTGGGTTCTTTCCTTGAATGATTCCGAAATCGGCGATCCGGATAGCATGACAGGCGGGCGGTTCGATTGCCGTGCTGCCGTCATGCAGACATCTTCAAGTTGAACCCGTTGCATGTCGAAAGTTCACGCATGCGGGCCATTCAACGCAGACGATCGTGAGGAGAATCGACAAGTGACAAGGGATGCCGTAATCTGGCGCGTTGCGCCGCAACCGGCGCCCGCATCGGAATCAGATCATCATGCCATCATCAACAAGTAGCCGGGTCGCCATCGTCGGTGCCGGACCTGCCGGACTCATGGCTGCCGAAGTGCTGGCGCAACACGGCGTCTCGGTCGACGTCTATGATGCAATGCCGTCGGTGGGCCGCAAATTCCTGCTGGCCGGCAGGGGTGGCCTGAACCTCACCCATGCTGAAGCGATAACGCCATTCCTGTCGCGTTATGGCGCGCGCCAGCCGCAGATCGCACGACTGCTGGCCGATTTCGGGCCAGAGGCGCTGCGCGAGTGGGTACATGGGCTGGGCATCGATACCTTCGTCGGCACATCGGGGCGCGTTTTTCCGACTGACATGAAGGCAGCGCCGCTGTTGCGCGCCTGGTTGCATCGGTTGCGCAATTCGGGTGTGCAATTTCACATGCGGCATCGCTGGCTGGGCTGGTGTGGCATGCACCAGGCCGATGGCGACCTGCATTTCTCGACCCCGGCCGGGCCGCTCGTGGTACGCGCCGATGCACTGGTGCTGGCGCTGGGCGGCGCCAGCTGGGCGCGACTCGGGTCAGACGGCGCATGGGTACCATTGCTGGCGGCCCGCGGCGTCGAGGTGGCACCGCTTCGACCGAGCAATTGCGGGTTCGACGTCGGCTGGAGTGTACATTTTCGGTCCCGGTTTGCCGGCCACCCGCTCAAATCGGTTGCGCTTGCTCATGCCGACTCGCGTGGCATGCCAGTGTGGCGCAACGGACAATTCGTCGTCACCGAAAACGGCGTCGAGGGTAGCTTGATCTATGCGGTCTCGGCAGCTTTGCGTGACGAAATTGCCGCGACCGGATCAGCGACGATCTGGCTCGATCTGGCGCCGGGCAAGTCGGTCGAGCGTCTGATTGCTGAAATTGCCCATCCGCGCGGGGCGCGTTCGATGGGTAGCCATTTGCAAAGCCGTGCCGGCATCGATGGTGTAAAAGCCGGTCTGTTGCGCGAATGCGTCGCCGCCGAGGTCTTCGCCGATCCATCGAGACTGGCTGCTGCCATCAAGGCGCTGCCAGTCAAACTGATCGCAGCACGTCCGCTCGACGAAGCCATCAGCACAGCAGGCGGAGTCGCATTCGAAGAGCTCGACGGCCACGCCATGGTGAAGGCAATGCCGGGCCTGTTCTGCGCCGGCGAAATGCTGGACTGGGAAGCGCCGACCGGTGGCTACTTGCTGACTGCTTGTCTGGCGAGCGGGCGCGCTGCAGGCTTTGGCGCGCTGTCATGGGTGCAACAGCGCGAGGCTTGACCATGCTGTTCGGCCAGATGCGCGATAATTGCGCCATCTATACCAACGTGTCGGCCGGCGATGCAGCCTGACTGCCGCCACCGACTCCCAACGAAAGCATGTCCATGCAAGACTCCAGCAAACTTCCCGAATCCGCACAGCGCGTTGCCGACCTGCTTGCCGCCATGGGCCATGACAAACCGGTGGTCATGCTGGCGGACAGTGGCCGGACCTCGGCGGACGCCGCAGCCGGACTCGGGTGCAGCATTGCCCATATTGCCAAGTCGATCGTCTTCCGCCGGCGCGCCGATGATGTGGCGGTGATGGTCATCGCAAGCGGCGTCAACCGGGTCGATGAAGACAAGGTTGCGGCGCTGGTCGGTCCGCTCGGTAAGGCAGACGCAAAATTCGTCAAGGAGCAGGTAGGCTATGCAATCGGCGGGGTATGTCCGATCGGTCACGCCAGCAAGACGGTGTTACTGGTCGATGAAGACCTGATGAGCCTGGACAATGTCTGGGCTGCCGCAGGACACCCGCATGCGGTCTTCAACCTGACACCGTGTCAGTTGCTGTCGATGACAGGTGCTTGCACAGCCGACGTCGCGCTGCGTTCGCCAATAACCGGAACCGACCACGCATGATCCACGATTTCGAGCCCACCGCCTGTGAGGGCAAGTTGCCGTCACCCTGCATCAGCATTTGCGTGATGAACGAAGCCACCGGACTGTGCGACGGCTGCCTGCGTACGATTGACGAAATCGTCGCTTGGGGCACCGCATCGGAAGAGCAAAGATTACAGATCTGGCTGGAACTCAAGCGCCGGGCAGATGCATCGTGGTGAAGCGCCGGCACGACCCCGGTCGAACCAGGACGTTCTAAAAAATCAAGCCGGATCGTCGAAGAAAAATTCGACGTCCGACTCCAGCGGCACTTCCGCCTGCAGTTTGCCGGCACTGATCAGTTCGTCGTAATTGCAGACCTGATTGCGGCCGTTTTCCTTGGCGTAGTAAAGCGCCTGGTCGGCATGCCCGAGGATGACCACCGGCGTTTCCTTCGAGATGCTGGCGAAGCCCAGGCTGATGGTGACCCGCCCGACCTGCGGAAACTCGTGGTTTTCAATATTGCGGCGAAAGCGTTCGAAAATTTTGAGGGTATCGTCGAGCGTGGTCGAGCGCAGCAGGATAACAAATTCCTCGCCGCCGAATCGAAACACCCGATCCTGCGAGCGAAACGACGCGCGCAAAATGTTGGCCACCAAGATCAGTACCTCGTCGCCGTACAGATGGCCGAATTGGTCGTTGACACGCTTGAAGTGATCGATATCGACGACGCCCAGCCATTGTTCGCGCAAGGTCGACGCATGACGGCGCTCGGGTTCGTCCGGCGGACTGGCGGTTTCGGTCAGCGATGACGCCACCATCCGTGAGAATTTTTCGTCGAATGTCTTGCGGTTGAACAGGCCTGTGAGCGAATCGCGTTCGCTGTAATCGAGCAGGTTTTGATAATTGCGGTAGACGCTCAGGATTCCTTCGATGACCTGCCGTGCCTCTGGCGTGAAAGGCGTGACGCTCACCACTTGCAGGCACGTCGATAGCTTGTCATTGAGCCACACCGGCAGCCATAACACGAACGTCCCGTCGGCGGCATTTTCATCGACGCTGTTCATGCGTTGTTCGAGACACAGCATCAGCGACGGATAATCGGTGATCGGGTCGCCATTCTGATCGCAGTCCATGCGTTCGTCGCTGGAGACGACCTTGCCGTTTTCTATCCATACCCGGGGGCGTACATACAGGTCTTCGCGCAATTTAAATATTTCGAGCGCCCTGACCTGACTGGCGGAAATCAGGCCGTGCAAAGCTGACACTACCGACGTATCGAGCAGCAAGTGGTCGCGATGGCCGGTAATTTCTACCAGATGCTTGAGTACGGATTCCATTGTCAGGCCATTGGGGTCATTCACGATGTCACTCGCTTGCCGGCTGGAGTCGGCAACGAAGTTATCAGAGGTAAACATCGCGATAGCGTTAAAAGACCACCGTTGAATTAGATGTTTTCACCGGTGTGCGCTTGCGCATTCTTGTTATTGTCAGGCATCTGCTACCGCAAACCTATTCTATCCGAACTCATCAAGAATAGTCAGGCATGTCTACAGACGCGTAATTACAAAAAATGCTTATAAGAAACTAAATTGTTGTTTTCAGGAATATTAATCATGCATTTTCACCTACAGATCGCTGGTTTTCAAATTAAATTTTAATTGCCTGAATCTAACAATCCGGATTTTGCGTAGATTGCAATGAATCAACCTCTTCGTTTATGCCGTTTTTTCATAAGGATTTCAATGCGTTCGATCAAAATCTCCGTGCCGCTGATGTTGGCGGCCATCGGTCTAGGTCTCTCATCGCCAGGGTGGACGCAGAGCGCGCCTGACATGGGTAAGCTTACTGCAACCGGTGGCGTCAGCCAGATCGAAGGCGCCGGTGGCGGTGGCTTGACGCCGTGGGCGTTGATCACCGGTTATGGAAGCCGTGACAGCTACGGCGCCAATGTGCATTACACCGTCGTCAAGACGCAGGATTACAAACTCGACACCTACGGCGTGGCAGTGGGCGTGGCCGACCGGGTCGAGCTGTCGCTGGCAAAGCAGGTATTCCAGGGAAGCCTGACGCCGCTCGACCATTTGCGCATCCGCCAGGATATCGTCGGCATCAAAGTCAAGGTGGCCGGCGACGCGGTCTACGACCAGGACCGCGCGCTGCCTCAGATCGCGGTTGGCGCCATGTACAAGCGCAACGAAGGCATCGGCGGACTCGGCGCATTAGGCGTGACCAGCGTCACGCAGCTGGGCGCGACCGACGATCATGGCATCGATTACTACGTGTCGGCGACCAAAATCCTGCTGGACCAGAGTCTACTGTTAAACGCAACCGTGCGCGCTACCAAGGCCAATCAGATGGGCATTCTCGGGTTCGGTGGCGACCGCAATGACCGTTACAAGGCAATGCTGGAGGTGTCGGCCGCGTATATGCTCACGCGCAAGCTGGTGGTGGGGGCGGAGTACCGCATGAAGCCGCGCAACCTGTCGGTCGATAACGAAAAGGATTACTACGACGCCTTCGTCGCGTGGTTTCCGACCAAGAACGCTTCCGTGACGCTTGCCTACGCATCGCTGGGCGACATCACCATTTTCAATCCCAAACGCCAGAAAGGCGTGTACCTGTCGTTGCAGGCAGGCTTTTGAACCGGATCGCCATGAACATTATGAACAAACTGAGATTGTTAGCCACGAGCGGCGTCGTTGCGCTGGCCCTTACGTGCGCCGGTACCGCCGCAGCGCAGAGCGTGGCAAGTTCAGATGCGGTCTTTCGCGACCTTGGCGGCAAGCCCGGCATCACGAAAATCGTTGCCGAATTCCTGCCGCTGGTACTGGCGGACGCACGTATCAAGGATTCGTTCAAGGACACCGACATCGAGCGTCTTGCTGTGCTGCTCGAAGAGCAGTTCTGTGAACTGAGCGGCGGACCGTGCAAATATTCTGGCAAGGACATGAAGACGATCCACGAGGATTTGAACGTCACCAACAGCCATTTCAACGCGCTGGCCGAAAATCTACAAATCGCCATGGAAAAAGTCGGCATCCCGTCACGCACACAGAACAAGCTGGTCGCCCGGCTGGCGCCGATGCAGCGCGACATCGTCACCAAATAATTCCAATAATCTTGCGGTTGCGGCCGCTTCACCTGAACTGTTGACCTATCATGCGCCATTTTCCCCGTCATTACTGTGCGGTATTCTTGCTGTCTGCAGCGTTATCGCCGTCATTCGCCGCCAGCATCAACGCCGTGGCGGTCGACAAGTCTGGCGCCGAGATGGCCGATGTGATCATCTATGCGACGCCGCTGGCAGGCACGGTGCCGCCGCCGGTCAAGGCTGAAGCAGCCGTGATTTCGCAGCAGGGATTGCAATTTTCGCCTTATGTGACGGCGCTACGGGTCGGGACCGAAATCAAGTTCCCGAATAATGACAAGATCGAACATCATGTCAAATCGTTTTCAGCCGCCAAAGAATTCGAAATCAAGATCTACGAACGCGGCACGCCGCCGCCCGTCTTGTTCGACAAGCCCGGCGTGGTCGTGGTGTACTGCCTGTTGCACGGCTGGATGCGGGCCTATGTGATGGTGCTCGATACGCCGTACTTCGCCAAATCAGGGGTAGCCGGTGCAGCCTCGATCGACAATCTGCCCGAAGGCAGTTATGAATTGAAGGCATGGCACCCCGACATGGGAATTATCAAGCTGCCGCTGGTACAGACCGTCAAGGCGGGCGACAAGAGCGCGCCGCCCGTCAAATTTGCCTTCGACTTTATCCCGAAAAAACGAAAGGACGCTGCCAAGGGATGATTTTGAATCTAGAATGGCCGCATGAAAAATTTTTACCTTATTTCTCTCGCGGGCATTCTGATCAGCGGCAACGCGCTGGCGCGACAATGCAGCGACGGCGCAATGACCTACCCGATCAGTACGCAAGTCGAGCAGTTCGACGACTACCACGGCACCCGCGTCAGCGATCCGTATCGCTGGCTCGAAGATCCCGATAGTGCGGCGTCGAGAGCATGGATCGATGCGCAAAACAAGCTCACGCAAGATTACCTGAGTGGCATTCCGGCCCGCGACGCTATTCGCCAACGACTGACGACGCTGTGGAATTTCGAACGCTACAGCGTGCCTTTCAAGGAAGGCGGCCGCTATTTTTACAGTCGCAACGACGGTTTGCAAAACCAATCGGTGCTTTACACGCTGGCTGAACTTGATGCGCCACCGCGCGTGCTGCTCGACCCGAACAAGCTGACGGCCGACGGCACCGCTGCGCTGTCGGGACTTGCCGTCAGCCCCGATGGTCGCTACCTGGCCTACGGCATCGCGCAGTCCGGATCCGACTGGCAGGAATGGAAAGTCCGTGATATCGAAACCGGCAAGGACCTGGCAGATCAGCTGAAATGGGTCAAATTTTCCGACGCCGCATGGACCCGCGATGGCAAGGGATTCTTTTACAGCCGCTACGATGAGCCAAAAGAAGCGACCAAGCTGGCAGATATCAATTATTTCCAGAAGCTTTACTTCCACCAGGTCGGCACGCCGCAGGCCGACGATGTGCTGGTCTACGACCGGCCCGACCACAAGGAGTGGGGTTTCGACAGCCAGGTGACGGATGACGGCCATTATCTGATCGTCTCGATCCGCCAGGGCACCGAGCGCAAAAACCGGGTCTACTACAAGGACCTGCGCAAGCCTGACAGTACGATGGTGGCGATGCTCGACGATTTCGACGCTGCTTACAATTTCATCGATAACGACGGGCCGGTATTTTGGTTTCGTACCGACAACAATGCGCCGCGCGGCAGGATCGTCAAGATCGACAGTCGCAAGGCTGCGCCACGGCACTGGCAAACGGTGGTACCGGAAGCTGCCGAAACGCTGCAGCGCGCCAATCTCGTCGGCAACCGGCTGGTGGCCGACTACCTCAAGGATGCGCGCAGTCAGATTAGCGTGTTCGCACTGTCGGGAAAGCGCCTGCCTGACGTCGCGTTGCCTGGCATCGGCTCGGTGGGTGGCTTTGGGGGCAAGCGCCGCGACGCCGAAACTTTTTATTCGTTCGGCAGTTTCAACACGCCGTCGACAATCTACCGGTACGACTTTGCCAAAGGCCGCAGCACGCTATTTCGCCAGCCAAAGGTCGATTTCGATCCCGCCGCGTACGAGACGCGACAAGTATTCATTACCAGCAAGGACGGCACCCAGGTGCCAATGTTCGTCGTGCACAAGAAGGGTCTACAGCGCGACGGCACCAATCCGACCTATCTGTACGGTTACGGCGGATTCAATATTTCGCTGACGCCCTGGTTTTCGGTGGCGAATCTGACCTGGATGGAAATGGGCGGCGTGCTGGCTGTGCCGAACCTGCGCGGGGGTGGGGAATACGGTAAAAGCTGGCACGAAGCCGGCACTAAATTGCGCAAGCAGAATGTGTTCGACGACTTCATCGGCGCGGCGCAATGGCTTATCGATAACCGCTATACCTCCAGCGCAAAACTGGCCATTGGCGGCGGCAGCAATGGCGGTCTGCTGGTCGGTGCCGCCATGACGCAGCGCCCGGAACTGTTTGCTGCGGCGTTGCCTGCGGTTGGCGTCATGGACATGCTGCGTTTCCAGCGTTTTACCATCGGCTGGGCGTGGACCTCCGATTACGGTTCGTCCGACAATGCCGAAGAATTCAAGGCGTTGTATGCCTATTCGCCGTTGCACAACCTCAGATCCGGCACCTGCTACCCAGCCACCCTGGTTACCACCGCCGATCATGACGACCGTGTCGTGCCGGCCCACAGCTTCAAGTTCGCGGCCGCCGCCCAGCAGGCGCAAACCGGCGCTGCGCCGATGTTGATCCGCATCGAAACCAAGGCCGGTCACGGCGCTGGCAAGCCGACCACCAAGCAGATCGACGAAGTGGCCGACCGCTGGGGTTTCCTGTCGAAGGTACTGGAAATGGATGCTGGCAAGCGCTGAGCGCAGCGCCGGCGTCCGTATCGACCTCATGGCACTTTCCGTACAACGCATGTTGCTGGCTACCTTTTTCATCGTTGGTGGCCTTTTGCACTTCGTTTTCCCGGCAGCCTACATCGGCATCATGCCAGCCTGGTTGCCCTGGCATCCTGAGCTGGTTCTGCTGAGTGGTGTCGCAGAAATCGCCGGTGGCATTGGCGTGTTGACCCCGATGCTTCGCCGCGTCGCCGGTATTGGCCTGATTGCGTTGTCGATCGCGGTATTGCCGGCGAACGTCCAAATGTTGCTCAACGCGCTTGCGCTCGCAAAACCGTTCTGGATTCTTGCCTTACTGGGCTTGCGGCTGCCGCTACAGCTTTTATTGATCATTGCGATCTGGCGCCTTACGCAGCCGCGCCCTGTCTAGGAACCGGGCCTGCAACAGCGACACCCCCCCGGACACGTCCGTCAACAGCTTCCTTCGCCTTTTCCTACAACAGTATCAGCGAGTGTCTGATATCCCTGATCCGTGCTCATCGATAACATCTCGTCATCGTTTCAGTTCGCCATTTTTATTTCTTTGGCGACAAAAACTGCAGCATCAATACCAAAATTATTTAACCAATTCGAGAGGAGAGCAGCATGGGTAAGCTCGTTGTTGCATGGATTCTAGGCGTTCCCGCAATTGTGCTCGCAGGTGTTTATTTCCTGATGCACTGAAGCGCCGTTGTCGTAAGGGCTGAAGATTTTTTAATGCGGATGTGAATTTTGCTGGCAGTGCCACGAATATCGCTACCGTTTTTTACTAACCCGGGTTAGCCAATCCGGTCATTTATAAGGAAGCATTATCATGAACAAAGACCAAGTAAAAGGTACCGCTAAGGACATCGCCGGCAAGGTTCAGGAAACTGCAGGCGACATCGTAGGCAGCAAGGAACAAGAAGCCAAGGGCTTGGCGCGTCAGGCTGAAGGTAAAGTACAGAAGAACGTTGGTGACGCCAAAGAAGTCGTTAAAGACGCTGCAGACGGCAAGTCACGTCCGTAATACGTTGGACCCATGCGCGACGCGTGTAGCGTCGCGCAGTTCTACGAGGAGCTTCAGATGGAAAGCGTAAAAGATTCTAAAGTCCTGACGGGGCTGTTCCGTGACCGCGAAAGCGCTGAACGTGCTTATCAGTCGGTCACCTCGCGTGGTTATACCAAGGATGATGTCAATCTGGTCATGTCCGACGACACACGTAAGCGCCATTTCTCGGGTACTGGCGACGTTGAAACCGAACTGGGCAGCAAAGCCGCAGAAGGTGCGGGAATTGGTGCAGGCATTGGCGGCACGTTAGGCGCGATCGCAGCAGCCGTCGCCGCGGTCGGTACCTCCCTGATATTGCCGGGCATCGGTCTGGTCATAGCCGGCCCACTGGCAGCAGCAGTCGCCGGTGCGGGTGCGGGCGGTCTGACCGGTGGGTTGGTCGGTGCGCTGATCGGTTGGGGCATTCCGGAAGAGCGCGTCAAGCACTATGAGCAAGGTATTCAGGAAGGCGGCATCCTGATGGGCGTCAAGCCTCGTACCGAAGAAGACGCCCGAATTTTCGAAAAAGACTGGCGCGACAACCGGGGCGAGCACGTGTATTTGTAAACGTTTTCGACGTCATCGCTTTGTTTGGCGGACGACTGGCATGTGCCAGTTGTCCGCACTTGCGTTTTAACAGATAAATCACGATGTAGTCTTGCTCCTCACCTTCATAACATTTCGGAGAATTCCATGCAATTAGTTAAACCAGTAATCGATATCGATGCGATCCGCGCCGCTGCAAAAAACCTCGATGACGGCGCAGTGACTGCCGGCTATCAGGGCGACCGCGAAGAAATCATTTCCATGCTCAACAGTGCTCTTGCGACTGAGCTGGTTTGTGTCATGCGCTACAAGCGGCATTACTACACCGCGAGCGGTCTGGAAAATGGTGCTGTCAAGGCAGAGTTTTTGGAGCATGCCGAAGAGGAGCAAGAGCACGCTGACATGATTGCCGAACGTATCGTGCAGCTCAATGGCGAACCGGATTTCAATCCCGCTACGCTCATTACCCGCAGCCATGCAGAATATGATGATTCGAGCGATATCAAGGACATGATTCGTGCCAACCTGATCGCTGAGCGTATCGCCATTGAAACTTATCGCCAAATGATTGCGAAGATCGGCGACAGTGATCCCACCACACGTCATATGCTGGTCAATATCATGGCGGTAGAAGAAGAGCATGCGGATGACATGCGCGACTTGCTGGAATAAATGACACTAAAAAAACGCTTTAGGCGCTACGGTGAACGGCGGCATGGCAACTACGAATGCCATGCCGCTAATTGCTCTTTACGTAACAGAAATCGCGTCGCGTCGCGTGCTCATACGAACGAGTACCTTCGTTGTGTTATTTTGTGAATTTTACTCGGTGGCGGTGCGGAGGCCGGCTCTATAATGCGGGGGCATCGCACGCTTCGGCTGCACAGTAAATTCCCCTGCAAAATCATCGCTCCATGGTGTAAAGCTAATGCGCTACTGGATCGAAGGAAAGAAACTGTGGATACCCGGGTGCCGTCGTTGGCGTATCGCTCGAACAGCTTCGATAACGGTCTGTGACGCGCCTCAATGGCGCCAAGATCGATCGATCAACGAAATGCTATTGCTCGATGAAATTATTGACCGTGCGCTAGAGGCCAGTCAACAGACAATCGAGCATGGTGTCGATGCGCTATCGATGTCGTTGGCGCCACGGACGGCTTTTTTTAAAGCGACCCGATGCGGCTGATGCAGGGGTTGCCCAATATCCTGAATGGTGCAGCAAGATTTACGCCGAGGCGGGGCATGATCAGCATTCGTGCGTCTACCGAAGGTGATATGGCAATGTTGACCGTCAGGGACAGGGGCGTCGAGATCAGCAAGTGATTCGTCGGAGCCTGTTCGATTTGTTTGTTTAGGAAGACAATTCGCTTGCCCGTACTCAACGCGGCCCCAACGTCGGTCTTGCGATTGCGAACAGATCATCAGTCTGCCAGACGGTTTGATTGGAGTACACAGCGACGGCATCGGTCACGGCAGCGAATTTACGGTTGTCTTGCCACCGGCCGCTCAGAGGATAGTCACTATGCATCAAACGCCAGAAGTATTAATGGACAACAAGGCAACCGCGCATGATTTCCGCGTTCTGCTTATCGATGACAATGAAGATGCCAACGAATCGATGGCGGCGCTGCTGGAACTGCTTGGCTACCAGGTACGCACTGCAACCGACGGTGAGGCAGCGCTGCGCGTGGCCAGCGAATTCGAGCCGCAACTAATCCTGTCCGATATCGGCTTGCCTGGCATGGACGGATACCAATTGGCGCCGGCATTGCGCAAGGCTGCTGGAGATCGCAAGGTAATTATTGCTGCAGCTACTGGTTATGGCCACGCGAGCGACCGCCTGCGCTCGCAAGCTGCCGGATTCGACCACCATCTGGTCAAGCCATTAGATGCCGATACCCTGCTCGATTTTGTAGCGCAGCAAGCTGCATCGTATTAAGAGGTCCGCCATGATCCCGGACACGAACTATCATCTCAAAGCTGTCACAGACCTGCACGCGCATGAGCTCGAAGAACTGGTCGCTACCCGCACTGCTGAATTACGTGAATTGGTCGACCACCTTGAAACGGTGCGCGAGAAAGAAAAACATGAATTGGCGCGTGAATTGCACGACGATCTCGGGTCATCGCTGACGGCGCTGGCGATGCGCCTTGCAATTATCTCGCGCCAGTCTTCGCAGGATGCGTTCCTGATGGAGCACTGGCAAAAAGCCAATACCCTGCTGACCACCGTCACGCAAACCACACGTCGCATTCAGAGCGGACTGCGGCCGAGCTCGCTCGATGCATTGGGTATCCATGCCGCAATCAGCGAGCATATCCACGAGTTTCAGCAGCAATCGGGTATCGTCTGCAAGCTGGTATTGCCCGATAGCGAGCCGAGCATCGACCGCCAGCACGCTGTGTCATTGTTTCGCATGCTGCAAGAGGCCCTCAAGAATATCGTTTCGCACGCCAAGTCGGCCAACATGGACGTTACCGTCGATTATGACGATTCGATGATCACGCTCGCTGTCAGCGATGACGGGATCGGTTTCGATTCTCACCCCGACCGGCTGCGGGACACCCATGGCTTGCGCAAGATGCAGGAGCGCGCGCGCTATCTGGGCGGGACGCTGGCTATCGACAGCAAGCCCGGTCAAGGCACCCGGCTCAAGATCAATGTGCCGAAGTCGGCACGGAAAGCTGCCGAACACAAAGTGTGAATTAAAACGCGGCGCGATTTCTGTCACCTCCGGCCAGTCCAAGGCCGGTTTTCCAATGTTGCACCAGTCCTGACGACTCAGGAGCAAAGTTCGCCTGCATGAAACTTCTTTATAAATTTCTGCTGTTACTGGCTATCCCGTGGCTGTTTCAGCTGCTCTTGTTCGGCATCCTGTTCAAGGGCCAGATGCAGGCATCCGAAGCTGAGGTAATGGCACTGCACACCAAGCGCGTGCTCAGCCAGGCCAACGACCTGTTGCCGCCCGTATTGTTACAGGCTGCGCACTTGCGTGGCGCCATCATCACGGGCGACGTCTCGACGCTGGGTGATGCTGCGACCTGGAATGAAATCACCGCCGGCGTCGATCTGCTGCGCGTGCTCGTGTCCGATAATCCGCAGCAGGTAGAGCGGGTCGACAAATTACGTGAGGACGTCATCGCTTTTCGGGCCTGGGTCGACGAAAACCGGATACTGATTTTGCAAAACCAGCGCGAAGAACTTGTTAAACGTTTCGATGCGCCAACCGCCAAGAAAGTGGCTGATCGTTTCCGAACGCAACTGCGCACCTTTCTGGCTGAAGAGGAACGGCTCGACCGTATTCGTATCGACGAATTGATGCGAGTTCAAGTACAGCAGCGCACGCTGTTGATCGTCGCCGTCATCGGCTCGCTGCTGACGGCAGCGGTGGCGGTATTTGCATTTAGCCGGAGCATCGGCAGCCGGCTCGCGACCTTGACGCTGAATGCCCAGCGCTTGGCGGACGGGGCGCCATTGGCCCGCAAGCTTGGCGGCAAGGATGAAATTTCTTTGCTCGACGAAGTGCTGCATCAGACCAGCTTGCGACTTGCCGAAGCCGAAATAATGGCGTCCCGACACCGTTTGGAACTCGAGGCGCGCGCCATTGAACTGGCTATAGTCAATGAATCGCTGCGCCAGCAAACCCAGGAAAACGAGATGTTTATTTACAGCGTCTCGCATGACCTGCGCTCGCCGCTAGTCAATCTGCAGGGATTCAGCAAAGAAATCATGCACGCGTGTAATGACCTGCAAGCGGTCGTAACAGAGTCCTCGTGTAGCGAGGGGGACCGAAAACGCTTCAATGACATCATCAAAAATGACATGGCCGAAGCGCTGCGGTTCTTGCAGACTGCGGTCCTGCGCACCTCTAATATCATTGATGCGCTGTTACGGCTCAGTCGCGCCGGACGCGTCGAATATCAGCTCCAGGAAGTCGACGTCAATCAGATCGTCGCGCGTGTGGTCGATGCCATGTATGGCACAATTCGTGAGCGCGGCGTCGCGATGACGATTCATCCGTTGCCGTCGGCTTGGGCCGATCCGACCGCGGTCGAACAGATATTCGGTAACCTGATCGGTAACGCGGTGTGTTACCTTGATCCCAACCGCACAGGTTCGATCGAAATCGGCAGTACTGAAATCGATTCGACGAGCGGTTCCGTGACGTTTTACGTCAAGGACAACGGTTTGGGCATACCAGCCGCCTACCTGCCGAAAATGTTTACTGCATTCCAGCGCTTTCATGGAAACGTTGCCAAAGGCGAAGGAATCGGGCTGGCGCTTGTGCGGCGTTCGGTCGAGCGGCATGGCGGGCGCATATGGGTAGAATCTACACAAAATGTCGGAACGACGATATTCCTGTCCTTGCCGGGCGAGGAGAGTGACAGCACAATGCATCAACATCAAGAGAATTGACATGGACCTTCAAGAGACACTGAATATCATTTTAGTCGAAGATGACGACGGCCATGCGATGCTGGTTGAAAAGAATCTGCGCCGCGCCGGCCTGACCAACGCTTTTTTGCGCCTGAAGGACGGCCAGGAAGCGCTGGATTATTTTTTTGCAGAGCCGCCAAAAGAAGACGTGCTATTGCGCAATGCGGTTGTACTGCTTGACGTTAACATGCCACGCGTCGATGGCATCGAAGTATTGCGTCGCCTCAAATCGTCGTCGCTGACCGCAGCACTGCCGGTCATCATGCTGACCACCACCGATAATCCGCGCGAAATCGAACGGTGTTATGAATTTGGCTGCAATGTCTATGTCACCAAACCGGTCGAATACGATGCGTTCATCGAAGCGGTACGCCGGCTCGGCTTCTTTCTGCAAGTAGTTAAACTACCGCCAAAATCAGGAACAAACCTGACTTCATGATGAACGAGTCTCCCGTCCATATTTTGGTCCTCGATGATGACGAGGGCTTGCTTCTGCTTGCGCGCAAGGCGTTGCAACGCAGCGGCTACCGCGTCACGATCGTGGCCAGCGCAGAAGCCGCGCATCGGGAAGTCGAACAGGAGCGTCCGGGCTTGCTGGTAGTGGATTACGACCTGAAAGCGCACAAGACCGGATTGGATTTTTTTCGCGAAGTAAGCCGTACATGCCCTGGCGTGCCAGCCATTATGGTGACCGGTTTTGCCGATGAATCGCGGGTAATCGAAGCCTTGCGCTCGGGTGTGGCCGATGTGCTGCCGAAGACCGGGGACTATCTCGAATATTTGCCCGAAGCCGTGGCACGGGTGCTGGAACAAATACTGCTACGCAAGCGCCTGATCGATGCTGATACGCTGCGCGACCGAGAACAGTACTATCGCAATCTGGCTGAAGCGATTCCGCAGTTGGTATGGACTTCGCGCCCGAATGGCAGTTGTGATTTTCTCAGCAAGCAGTGGCTTGAATACACCGGTATTGCGGAGGAAGACCAGCTTGACATGGCATGGCTAGTGCGCTCATTGCATCCGGACGATCGGGGTCGTACCAGGGCGGCATGGATCAATGCCTACGAAGGCCTTGCCGAATACGATCTGGAATTCCGCTTGCGCCGGCATGATGGCGTATATCGATGGTTTAAGACGCGTGGCGTTCCGATGCGCGACCAAGATGGTCGCATCACTAAATGGTTCGGCACTTGTACCGACATCGAAGACCGCAAGCAGATTGAACAGGACCGGGAAACTCTGCTCAACAGCGAGCGCACGGCGCGCTCGGAAGCCGAACGCGCCGTGCGTATCAAGGATGAATTCGTGGCCACCCTGTCGCACGAGCTGCGCACGCCGCTCAATGCGATCGTCGGCTGGGCCCAGTTCCTTCTGCGCGACCGCTCCGACCCGGAAAAACTGCGCAAGGGACTGGAAGTCATCGAGCGCAATGCCAAGCTTCAGGCACAGATGGTCGACGACCTGCTGGATATGAGCCGTATCATGTCCGGCAAGCTGCGTCTTGATGTGCGCAGCATCGACCTGGTCCGTGTCATAGAAGATGTCGTGGCATCGGCCCAACTGGCCGCTGATGCCAAGGCAATCCGGCTGTCGGTCGTACTCGATCCATCACTGGGCATGCTGCAAGGTGATCCGTCGCGCCTGCAGCAAGTGGTCTGGAATTTGTTGATGAACGCCATCAAATTTACCCAAAAGCAGGGTCGGGTCGAAATCGGCTTGCGACGCAGCGGCGATGAATTCGAAATTTCTGTTAGCGACAATGGCCCGGGCATCAAGCCCGAATTCCTGGCGCACGTGTTCGACCGCTTTCGTCAGCAGGACGGCACCAGCGCCCGCAAATTCAATGGCCTGGGATTGGGCCTGTCGATCGTCAAGCAATTGGTCGAGCTGCATGGCGGCCGCATCATGGTCGCCAGCGAGGGCGAAGGATGCGGCGCGACGTTTACGGTGCATTTGCCGGTCGCATTAGTCTACGTTCCCGAACAGACTGGCGAAAATGTGGACTACCAGGCCAATGCCGACCATGAGCCGGCACTGGATGGATTACACGTATTGCTGGTCGAAGACGATATCGATTCACGTGAATTGGTGCAGCGAGTCCTTGAGGAACGAGGCGCACGCGTCAGTGCGGTCGACAATGCCAACGATGCGCTGGCGGCTTTCATTGCTGACAAACCGCATGTCATCGTCAGCGACATCGGTTTGCCCGGACAGGACGGCTATGCGTTCATGCGCAAGCTGCGCCAGATCGAAGGACGCGACGGCCCCATTACGCCTGCTGCGGCGCTAACCGCGCTGGCGCATGGCGATGATCGCAGACGCGCCTTGCTGGCGGGGTTTCAGACCCATATTGCCAAACCGGTCGATCCGCTTGAATTGTTGGTAGTGGTGGCGTCGCTAACAGGTCGAACCAATATGCGCAGTAGCGAGGAGATGAACTGAGGACATATCGTGATTGCAGCCTGCTAAAAAAAGCCCGGCTTACGCACGGGCTTTTTCAATTCCTAGGAACAGCGATCATGCAGTGGCGCTTTCCGGAAGCAAACGATCATATTCTTTCTTGACTGTAGCATAGCATTCGCACACGCGAGCTTCGAGCCCCGGGCGATTGATGACGGTGATATGGCCACGGCTATAGTGGATCAGGCCCTCGTCTTGCAACTTGCCAGCAGCTTCCGCAACGCTTTCCCGACGTACGCCCAACATGTTGGCGATCAAGCCTTGTGTCATGCTCAGTTCATTCGAAGGCAATCGGTCCAGGCTCAGCAGCAGCCAGCGACATAGCTGCTGGACTACACTGTGGTGGCGGTTGCAGACGGCAGTCTGCGACATTTGCGTGATAAGTGCCTGCGTATAGCGCAACAGCAACAACTGCAATGCACCGCCGCGACTGAATTCTTCGTTAAGACGCGTAGCTTTCATCCTGAAGCCGTAGCCAGCGCTCTTGACAACCGTGCGATTCAACGATGCGCCGCCGCCCATGAACGATGTCACGCCGACGATGCCTTCGTTGCCGATGACTGCAGTTTCGGCCGATGCGCCGTCGCGTGTTTCATATAACAGCGATACGATACTGCTAGTCGGAAAATAGACATACGACATTTGCGTATCCGCTTCGCAGATCGTCATCCCGAAGGACATCGATACGAACTCAAGTTGCGGCAGTAGCTTTTCATAATCCGCAACTGGTAGGGATGCGAGAATGTGATTTTGCCGAGGATTATGGCCGTACAGGCCGGCAAGACGGATCGGCGCTGCAGCGCGCAAGCCAGGTTGGACTCTTTCGCGTACCGCTTTAACCTTTAAAGCGGCGATAGCGTTTGAATTTACGACCGGTACCGAATGAACGGTGGTGCTGCATGTAGTTAAGCCGTTTGCCATGGATCTCTCCCTTGATGATCGAATGATTACTTCTATAAAGCAATCATCACATAAGGCGGAAATTTAGAGCATCGGTGTATGGCGCATTCTGGTGTGGGAATCCACTGACACGTTTTCGTTGAAGAAAGATTAGAAGTGCATGTCGCTACCAGAACGTAAGCAGTTCTGGCAACCGGAATGGTTGCAGTGCTTTGTTAACTAACGGTTTAACAAGACCTTAATCGATCAAATTTTGCTTGATCGCGTAATAGATAATATCGGCATTACTCGTCATGTTCATCTTTTGGAGCACGCGTGCGCGGTAGGTGCTGACAGTCTTGACACTGAGGCACAACTCTTCGGCTATTTTTGTTACGCCATCGCCCTGGCTTAATTTGTAGAAAATTTCATATTCGCGCGCCGAGAGAGTTTCGTGCAGCGGCTTATCGGCATCGCTGTCGATATCCATGGTCAGCAATTCGGCGACGGTATGGCTGATGTATTTATGTCCGCGCAAGATAGTTTTGATGGCGTCGACCAGTTCGGTCGCCAGTGCTTCTTTCTGCACGTAACCGCTGGCACCGCTGCGCAGAATTTGCACCGCGTAGCGATTTTCCGGATGCATGCTCAAGATCAGCACGGGCAGGTTAGGACGTTCGCGCTTGATCTGCTTTAAAACTTCCACGCCACTTTTGTCCGGCATGGCAATGTCGAGGAGAACGATATCCCACTCTTGTGTGCGCACCATGCGGATTGCTTCATGGGCCGTTGCCGCTTCGCCGCCTATTTCCATATCGGGTATGGAGGAAAGGAAGTGCTGGACACCGGCACGTACAACAGCATGATCGTCAACTACGAGAATTTTTATCATATAGTTCTTGACTGTCCTTGGCGGCGCACCGCGGGACATCTTCTTCATAGAATGGTGACTATTCGGGAATATGTTCAGGTGTATAAAACCTGATAAGCAGGATTGTAGACTTTTTACGGCCACTGCAGCAATCTTCCTATTGCGCGAATCGACAAGTCACGGTGGAAAATTGAAATTTATGGGAAAAAGATAGGTAATAGCGGGAATAGGAGGGGACAACGGCGCAAAAACAGAAAAACCGTCCAAAAATTCAGCAACGAAGATTCCGGGGCAGATGTGTTTACCCTGCGGACAGTCGTTGCGAATCGTGGACGGCTTTTATACTACAGAGGCGACCCCGTTGGGATCGCCATAAACCAGATTACTTCAAGCGCATGTCGTTCTTGACGCTTTTTACGCCGGAGACACCGCGCGCGACTTCAGTCGCTTTGTTGATGCCAGCTTGTGAGCTCACGAAGCCGCTCAACTGCACTGAGCCTTTGAATGTCTCGACATTGATCTCAGTGGCTTTGGTCATCGGCTCGTTAACCAAGGCCGCTTTTACTTTAGCAGTGATGGCTGAGTCATCGATATATTCTGCTGTGCCTTCGGTCTTGGCGGTCGATGCGCAACCGACCATCGAAATCATGAACATTGCGAAGAAGAGGGTAACGATTTTTTTTGCTACTGACATGGTGAGCTCCTGGAGTTGGTTGAAATTCTTTTAAAGTAATGCAGCATGATGAATGAAGAGGCGTATCCGTGACCCGGTGGATGCGGTCGAAAATTTCTTCAGTCCAAACCTTTACTACCCGACAATCGTAGCATTCTGAAAATGTTGCTCATATAGGACATTATCTGATTGACCTGTAGGACAAGCGGAAGGTCCGTGCAATATTTTCAAACTTTCCCGAAGCGTATGATTTTGTGTCGTCATTTCCTACAATAGCTTGCCCCGCTGTCCTATACCCCCTAAAGAGCGTCCTTGATAAGATTGATTCATAGTAGAACGCAGAGATTTTTAGTTATGTGCTTTTCCATATCTTATTTACTTCCGAATCCTTTCATAAGGATCGTCAGCCAGGATTTAGCACAAATCATGTCCGACATAGAACTCGTCAATCCCTTCGACGGTGGCATTTGTGACGAATTTACCCAACTAGCTTGTCGGTAGTTTTCTAATGAGCATTTCTATTCGTTCGTTGCCCGCCCAGGCTTGAATTTTCATTCCTTTAAAGATAATTGCGATGTCGAGCATGCACCCGCGTTTCTTTAGTAGATAGCAGTAATCGACGTGTCGGCCTCCATCAATATGCCGCGTTGACCGACACGCCGAATGTCTCAATAACATTTCGTGCAAACCAATTGCACATGAGGAGTCATCATGGAACGTCAAAACCTTAACGGTCCCTCTGCAAACGCAGCCCAGCCTATGCTGAAAAGCAAGGCGTCCAAACAGGACGCAGTGTCGTTCCTGATCGACAACCACAGGAAAGTACGGTCGCTGTTCAAGGTCATCGACCATATGAAATCCGAGCCGGATGGTAGCGATCGGATGGAACTTGTGCGTAAAGTCTGCACCGATCTGCTTGTGCATATGGCAGTCGAGGAAAGCATATTTTATCCGGCCCTCAACGATCGGTTGCACCATGACGGCATTATCGATCATGCGGTCGCCGATCATGAAAATACGCGCGCACTGATCATGCAGCTGGTAAAAATCGAAATCGCCAATACATTGTTCGAAAGCCGCGTCAGGGCGCTTAGCGCTTATGTAGATGAACACTTCCAGGAAGAAGAAGGCGAAATGTTTCCTGAAGCGCGAAAGGCCGATATCGACCTTGCTGCTCTTGGTCAGGAGTTGAAAGACGCCACGGAACTGATGCGTTCCCATTACGGGCGATCTGTACGCAGCAGTAGCCGGCAGCGCGAAATGTAATGCCGCAAAAACAGACGTTACGGGGAATTCTTCCGCGACGTTTCGCGGATGAATAAATACGGCAATTTAGCTTCCTCGTTTCCTACAACACAATGCGCCGGTGTCCTATATGTCGATCAAAGTCCCGATGCTACGATCATTATCAACGTCTCGTAACAAAAAAACAATGCTTAGTGCCGTAAAGAATTAAATGTATCTCCGTCGATCAACTTTACACCAGGGAGCCGTTATGAATAAAGCGCAAATGTCTGGAACGGTTGCTTGGATGTTAGGCACTGTGCAAATGCATGTGGGCCGCCTTATCGGAAGCAGTAGAGTTGAGTCGAGCGGATTCAATCGTCGGATTTCCGGCTCAGCACGTCGTGCCATAGGTGATGCACAGTCGGTGATCAAGCGCTGTATTAAAGCAACGTTTTCAACGTCATAAGTCCACAGATGTTCTTGCGCGGCATCCGCCCTTTAAAATTTTCATTTCACGTTTCGAGGAGGACACATCGATGATCATAAGTAAAAAACTGATGTTGGCAATCGGCATATCCGGATGGGCGATATTGTCCACGGCTGGCAAGTCGTATAAGCAGGCGCGCGTAGACACGAAGAAAACTCGCAAAAAAGAAATGAATACCTGGGAAGGCGAAGGCGGCAATCTTCCGCCCTCGGCCGGTGCATCGAATGTTCCAGGCAATGTTGTACCCGGTAGCAAACTCATCAATTGACCGATTCAATTTGAACCAAGTAGCACTTAAACTTAAAGGAAATAAATCATGAACTTTCTTATCTGGATCGTTGTTGGTGGCGTCATCGGTTGGCTGGCAAGCATGGTAATGAAGACCAATGCGCAGCAGGGCCTGTTCTTGAATATCATCGTCGGTATCGTCGGCGCATTACTCGGTGGATGGTTAATTGCCCCGCTGCTCGGTACAGGCACGATCAATCAAAATGACTTCAGTCTCGCTTCGCTAGGCGTATCGTTCGTCGGTGCATTGCTGTTGCTGGCTGTTGTGAACCTGTTTCGTCGCGGTTCGACACGTTAATTTTCGTCCCCGGACATCGCCTGCGGCATTGCCGTGCGATGTCCTCGAATAGCCTCAGGCCTATTCGTGCAGGTATCGACCGAACCTGTCTCATTTACTCGGTTATTGTTTAAGGAAACAAAAAATGTCCAATTCAGATTTTCAGCTCCCTACGGCTAATAACATGAACGGTAATGGCAACAACAAGGCCACTATCGAGCAAGCTGGCGACAAGGCCCAGGAAACCGTCGGCAAGATTGCCGACGCTGCACGTCCTGCAGTTGACCGCATTGCTTCCGGCGCGCATCTCGCTGTCGACAAATTGGTTAAGGCTGCTTCGACCGCTTCCGAAACCCTCGGGGCAAAAGGCGAGCAACTCAACGAGATTCAACAACGCATGGTCGAAGATGCCCGCCTCTACGTGCGTGCAAAACCAGTCACGGCCATAGGTTTCGCAGTCGCTGCGGGCTTCCTGCTAAGCCGTATTCTGAAATCGCGTTAAACAAAACCGTGTTGCTGCGCGCATCGCAGCACCACCGTTTGTTTGTCAGGCCACTTCCGTCGTGCATGGAAGTGGCCTGTTCGTTTGTCTAATGCGGCTTCATTCTTGTGCCGGATATCAGCGCAGCATTTCGACATGGGCTATACCGTCTTCGTCATAAGGCGCTGATGTTACGACAAAGCCGAATTTCTCATAGAAGCAATGCAAATAGTGTTGTGCCGATATGCGAATCCGCGTATCGGGAAAAGCGATTTCCGCGTGCCGGATACCCTCGCCGAACAACGACTTTCCAATGCCACTGCCACGGACGGACATCGCGCAAGCGACACGTCCTAACGACACTTCCTCGTACTTTATTCCAGGTTCAACGCAGCGTAGATACGCCACTAATTCGCGCCCCGTAGATGACGTATGCCAGCCCAGCAAATGAAAGGCAGCCTGGTCGATATTGTCTAAATCGCGATAGAGGCAATGCTGTTCGATGACGAAGACTGCTTGTCGCAACGCCAGCACAGCATATAGCTCGCGCACACCGAGCTCGTCGAACGTGCACCATTGCCATAACAGACCGGCTTGAGGGGCACTGACCGTGCTTACCATATCGCCACCCGTTTGCCTTCGGGCCGCAGCGGCGAATCCTTGCCGCTACACGAAAAAGCATTGGCGAATTCTGGCATGTTGGCCAGCGGTCCGATTACCCGGTAGTTATCGGGCGCATGCGGATCGGTTGCTACTTGAAGCCGCAGTCGTTCGGGCCGGATATTGGCGCGAAAGCTCTGCGCATAGGCGACGAAGAAACGCTGATGCGCAGTCAGACCGTCGATCAGTCCTGGCTGCGGCTTGATGGCCAGCGATTTTTCGAGCGCCAAGAGCGCGATCTTTAGACCACCGAGATCCGCGATATTCTCGCCGGCAGTCAGCTTGCCGTTGATGCGCAGCTTTTCGATCGGCACATACGCATCGAACTGCTGCTCGATACCAGCCGCGCGGGCAACGAAGTTCTTTTCATCGATACGACTCCACCAGGTCTTGAGAATTCCGTCGGCATCGAATTGCCTACCCTCGTCATCGAACGCATGGGTCAGTTCGTGGCCGATGGTGGCACCTGTGTTGCCGTAGTTGGACGCTGCGTCGGCATCGACATGGAACAGCGGCGGTTGCAGGATGCCGGCTGGAAACACCATCTCGTTCATGGTCTGGCTGTAATAGGCATTGACCGTGGAGGGCGTCATACCCCATTCGTTGCGGTCGATCGGCTTGCCCAGTTTGGTCAGCATGCGCTTGAATTCGAATTGACTGGCACGCATGGCATTGTCTGCATAAGCGCCACTGTCGATTGTCAGACTACTGTAGTCACGCCAGGTATCCGGGTAGCCGATCTTGACCACCACCTTGTCAAGTTTGGCGAGTGCTGCGGTCTTGGTTGTCGGCGTCATCCAGGTCAGGCCGCTGATGGTGTCGCGCATCGCCAGCTTGACGTTGGCCACCATCTCGAGCGCACCAGCCTTGGCGGCAGGGGTAAAAAACTTGGCGACATAGGCCTCGCCAAGCACTTCGCCGATGCCACCGTCGATGGTCATCAGCACACGCTTCCAGCGTGGTTGCAGTTGACTCGTGCCAGCCAGCGTACGGCCTTTGAAGTCGAAGTCCGCGTCGACGAACGGCGACGAGAGCAACGGCGCCATATCATTGACCAAGTGCCATCTCAAGTAGGTTTTCCAGTGCCCGATCGGAAGGCTGCCCAGCATCCGACTGGCTTCCGCGAAAAAAGCCGGCTGCGCGACATTGACCAGGCCTGGTTGCGCCAACCCGATCGACGTGAAGTAGCTTTGCCAGTCGATACCGCGCTCCAGCGCGGACAGCGCGTCCACCGGCATCAGATGGTAGCTCGCCAGCGGATCGCGCAACGCCACCTTCGACATCGAAGCGCGTGCCAGCTGCGTTTCGATGGCCATGACCGTTGCCGCGTTCTGCCGCGCCATCGCAGGCGCATCGCCCAGCAGGCTGAAGATGCGGACCAGGTGTGCCGTGTAGCTGCGCTGGATTGCCCGCGTCGCCGGATCATGCTTAAGATAGTAATCACGATCCGGCATGCCTAGGCCGCCTTGGACCAATTGAGGGATGTAGCGAAGTGTGTTCTTTGCATCCTGATCGACCAGAAACCCGAACAGCGGCGTGGCGCCAATGGCATGCTGCGTGGCGATCACGGCCAACAGGTCCTTGCGGGTAGCGATCGCATCGATGCGCGCGAGGTGCGGTGCCAGTGGTCGCGCGCCCTCGGCGTCGATCCGGGCGTCGTCCATGCCACTGCGGTAGAAAGTACCGAGCATACGCGCCGCCGGTGTGGCGTCTGCTGTTGCGGCGGCTTCTTCGGCAATCGCTTTCAATGCGATCAGATTTCGCTCGGTCACTTCATCATAGGAGCTGTAGCGGGAGCGATCGGCTGGCACTGGATTGGCAGCCAGCCAGTTGCCGTTGGCGAAGCGATAAAAATCCGTACAGGCATTGACGCTCCGATCCATGGCACGGGTTTCAAGTACAAGGTCAGTGTTCATCGCACGAGCTGGAAGCGCGCACGAAAGCAGGGGAACACTGACCAAGCAAACGATGCGACGCAGATGATCGATCATGGAAGTCTTTGGCGCGAAAAGTAAAGGGTGCCGGTAGTATAGCGCCGTACTTTGTCACACCATAATGGTGAGCGTCTTCAACCTTCCAAGATTAACCACGGGGTCGGGAGAGCCGTTTTACCCTAGTAACCGGTGCGGCCGGCGCGGCCGGCGCAATCCGGAACGGATCGGATGCGAGGAAGTCACCTGTAGAAAAAAGCGCACCATTTCTTCACTGGCGTTGGGGCCTTTCGGGTCGGTATAACTGCCGGCCTTGCTGCCGCCTGACCAAGTATGACTTGCATCATGCAAGGTCCATTTTTCAGCAAGAACCTGCTCACGGCGGTCGATATGCACCGATCGGGTGTAAGCGCCCGCGCCGCTGGTTCGATCAGCAGGTCTGGTCCTGTGCCGCACTGCGGCAGTGGCCTCGCTTAGGTCCATCTGGGCAATGATACGATCGGCGTTGCGGCGATGAACAGTATGGTCGCGCTCGCCATGAAAGACAATTACCGGCATACGAGATCGCGTCATCGTGGTAGGCATCATGTCGGATGAATCACGCATGGCTGCCAGGGCCGAACGCAGGTCGCTGGCCGCGCCGTGCGGTACGCCAGAATGCACGCCGATTGCCGCGAACATACCAGGGTAGGCGTGTACCATCGCTGCCGCCATCGCACCACCGGCCGACATGCCGGCGATGAACACCCGGCGCCCATCAACCCGATAGCCGGCAATGATGTCCTGCACGATGCCGGCGATCAGTGACGCTTCGCCTTGATCGGCGGTACAGTCCGAGCGATTGAACCATCCCCAGCATTTGTTGGAACTGGCCGAAGCCGATTGTTCGGGATAGACGACAAAACAGTGGTTCTTTTCAGCGACGTCATTCATGCACGTGCCTGCGGCGAAGTCCCGCGCATCCTGAGAGCAACCGTGCAACATCACGATCAGCGGCAGTGGGCTGCCGTCGTACGAAGAAGGCACGTACAGTTTGTAGCTGCGGGTGCCGGCATGATTGGTATAGGACTGATCGATGAACTGACTCGTGCGTAGTTCGGCGGCGGGCAACTGCGGCACTTCGGGCGAGGTTTCGCGCGAAGCCATCGAGCCGGTCATGGCCGACATGTTATGAAGATGAAACATGCATGTTTCGAGCGCCGCATGCGACCAGAAATTCGCAAATCCTGATGAGGCATTCATAGGATGTGTCCTTTGTAGCGATGTGGAGGAAAAAAACAATTTGTCGAAGTTCAGCCAGAAGATTTAGCGGATGCCGACCCTAGTGGTTGCAGTATCTGCCATGCTGCCCGAAGCATCGCTAATGTGGCGAAGCGCAACGCGTTCCATGCGATTAAGGGACACGATCGACTGCGTGTCACTGCGGTGGACAGCCTCGACGGTCCCCACCAGCTGTGCAGTCGGATTTGCCGAAGTACCGCTCAGGGCGTAGCCTGCAAATATGCCGGAAATAGAAACCGCCGCGCCGATCAGAGTTCGCTTGACGAAACGCTCGTGGGTTTGAAAGGAGTCGTTTTTCGTCATAAGTGCCTCGGGCGGTTTACCGCATGGGTTTTGATCTCGCGTTTCGATGCAACCGCGACTGTTTGCAGTCTTCGCTTACATAACGAATGCGCTTTAATGGAAACCATGATGGCATCCGGTCGATCCGCAGGCCATCGGACAGTGGCGGGATCACATGTAGGACAACGCGTGACTGTGGTGAAGGCGTATGGTTGGCGCCAACAACTTGACGAATTCGCGCGTTTTAAGAACGGGTCTTCGTGTTATCTAGCTTGAGATCGAAAATATGCCTACAGATCTGCCTGAATGAGGAATGTGACGCACCACAAACGAACTTTGAAAAGATGACGCACCAGGCTAGGGTATAAATGGGCATTTGCCGTGGGTGTACGGGATTTTGTGTAAACGGGTTTTCGTTTAATTCCGCGACATCCGGTCATCGAACTGATGGTGAAACGGTTGAGCGCGGCTGTCCAGTCAACATGGCGATCAGGCAGGTGTCCGGGCACGGTTCCAGGCCTACCGCAGCAAATACACCGTGTACGACGAAATCATGCTGCTTGACCTCGACGGCAACGTGCTGATGCAGATCGACGACACTTCGCCTGCCGAAGCCATTCTCGATCCGCTTATCGCGCAAAGTCTTGCCTTGATGCGCTCCAATCCGGTGGCCGACCTGCTGGTGGACCTAAGTTGTCAGGAGCCACAGCCGTGCCTATGCTTCCGACGACAATCTCTATTCGGCGGCGCAATTTAAGACGATGACGTATTGGCCAGGCTTTCCTGAACGGTTCCATTCGTTAGTCGAAGCGCGTGACTTCTGCCATACGTTCTTTGCCTGGTATAGCTACGAACACCGACATTCCGGCATTAGCTATATCACGCGGGCGGCCGTGCATCATGACATGGCAAAGGTCATCTACGAGCAACGCGATCTGGTCTTGAAAGAGTCGTTCTCGCGCCATCCGAATCGCTTCAAAAACTGCCATCCGCGCCCACCGGCATTGTCGACCGAAGCTGGGATTAATATGCCAAAAGCGGCGACTTTGGGGAACGAGCTAACTAAAAAATGCTCGCTAAACTAATTGCAAAAACTGTCTCAAATAGTTCGACACGCTCCGCGAGGCGGACCGATGGACCCTGATTTCGAGAAGGCATTTATGGCTCGTCTACGGACGAACGACTAATCCGCGAATGCGCCTGCCGCTACCAGGGAGCGCATACACCCTACCGCGCACCTCACAGGCGCACGGCCTTGCCAACCGCGAGAATGGGCCCGGTGGGACGACCGGTCGGCGACCCGGTGACCGCTTCGAGGGTCACTTCGAATAGCTGGTTCGGACTGATGCCCGGCAACTTGTCGAGCGCCACCGTCGTTGGTCGATCCGCTTGCACAAGGCCGAGCGAAGTAGGCGCGGCCGCGCCCTCGGGTTTGGTCCAGAACTGGATGGCTCGCCCCGGAGCGATGGCAGGACGCCCGAGCGGACGCAGATGCACGGCTTTGGTGTTGATTTCGACCAGCCATGAAGTACCGCTGTCGGCCGCTTGTAAAACTGCCACGTACTGCGGTGGCGCGGTGTCGGGCAGGATCGTCAGCAGGCGCAGAGCCAGCATCAGCGAAAGCGCCAGACCAGCAATGCCGCCGGCTCGCCAAAACCACAGGTTGTCCCAAAGCACGCGTGGCGTGCGGACTGCGCTCTTACGCGGCAAATTGCGTTCGATGCGTTGCCACAAATCGACCGCGGGTTCGACCGCATTCGGCAAGGGTGCGACCGCGAGCAAGCGGTCATGCCAGGCCGCGAGCGCGCTGCCAAGTTCCCGGTTGTGAGCCAGTTCCCGTTCGAAGGCCGCATGATCTTCAGGCGGCAATACCCCCAGCGCGTATTCGCCGGCCAGGGCGACCATTTCGTCGCGGTCGAGAAAGTTCACGAGAGACAGTCCTTCAGCGCCAGCAGTCCACGCCTAGTCCAGGCTTTCACGGTCCCTATCGGGCGCGCCAGGTGGGCCGCAATCTGCACCTGCGAAAACCCATCGACATAGGCCAGCAGGATGCAGGCGCGCTTGTCATCGTCGAGTCGCTGCAGACAATGATGCAATGCGCGCGCATCGCTGGCACGCGACACCGTTTCAAGCGGACCCGGTTCATCTGCCGCCACGTTGTCGATCGCGCCATCCAGCGCCGGCTGTTCGACTCCGCTGTGACGCGCGGCATTGAGTGCACGATATCGCACGACGCTGTAGATCCATCCACGGGCCGATCCGAGCGCAGGATCGTAAGTACCCGATTTTTGCCAAATCTGCAGAAATGCGTCGTGCAGGATTTCATCTGCCAGTTCGCGCCTGCGGACGATGCGCTGCGCCACGCCCATCAACCAGCGCGATTCGCGCTCATAGAGGCGACGCAATGCCGCTTGCTCGCCGCGTGCACAACCGAAGAGCTGCGCTTCGTAGTCGAATTCGGCATCAGTCATGAAAACAATCCCGTCAATCAGGTCATTGCTGCACAGGGTATATGTAGCAAAACATCGCATGGTGCAGACATAGCCACACGGTTATGTTGATTTTTCACAACGTGCCGTGATCCCCTCCACATCTCGATGGATTAGGCAGGATCAGGGTGTCGACCTTCTGGGTCGCGCGGGCCGTCGTCCAGCAACGCAATGTCGCGCACATTTTTCTGCACTGCGACAGCGGCGAACAGGCTGAGCAGGAAAGACATCGCATAAAAGCCTTTTTCACTCGATGCCAGTGTCGCGTTCCAGAGGCCTACCGACAGCAGTCCAACCGAAATTGCCAAAGAAATCCAGCAGAGTCCAAAGTAAATCCCGGTGACAGGTATGCCTTCCAGCCGGTCGCGCACGGATTTTTGCAGTGAAACTGCTGAAAAAAGACCGTACATCAACAGCGTGAAGTAATAACCTTTTTCATTGAGCGGCATGCCTGCGCTCCACAGTGTCGCCATGTAAGTGATGGTGCCGACGAAAAGTGCGAGCCAGGATGCGCCGACAAAGGCACCGGTTGGACGTTGTATTTGTAGTTTCATGAATTTCCCCTGTCGAGAGCTGATTATGTGCGTAGGCAAACGCATGCGCATTTTGAATCGCAGAACTGGTCTTTTCAGCTTCCATGTGCATATTAACAACGGTTGGACACTTCAGAAACTAAAATTTGACGCAACAGCGTGCCAGACTTTATCGATACGGTCTGCGGCGCGCAGCCGATCAGAGCATGTCGAATTGGCATGACCTTCCCTGGCCGGCTAAAAAAGTGTAACGATTTGGCGCAAATCTCCCATCGGATTTTGAACTGTCCTATATTGTATTGCGGCGTGAATTCAGCGCTTCAACCCTTCACAGGATCTCATCATGGCCGGCAATAAAATTCTTGCTTCAATAACGATTGTCGGCGTACTTGCTGCATCGGTTTCGACTATGGCTGTCGCAGGCGACAATCGTGGACATGGTCACAGCAATGGCGCGGCGATTGCCGCTGGCGTGCTCGGCGCGGTGGTGATCGGCTCGCTGATTGCCAATTCGCAGCCTTCCTACGCGGCGCCCCAGTCGTATTACGAACCGCAGTCGCAGCCTTACTATCAGTCGCAATCGCAAACTTACTATCAGTCGCAACCGCAAACTTACTACCAGCCACAGCCGCAAACTTACTACGAGCCACAGCCGCAAACATATTATCCGCAACAGCAGGTCCAGCCTGTCTATTATGTGCAGCCACGCCAGTACTACGCGCCCGCGCCTGTCGTAATCTACGGCAACGGCGGATACCGCGACCGGCCCTACTACCACCGGAATCACTACTACGGTCGCTGACCTTCGCCGCTAAGCAGGCAATTAATATAAAACGCCTGCCTTATGCTGAATTGTCGTTTAGCGAAGGCCATGCGCGCATCTGCGAACCTACTGTATCGAGACAGATCGTTGCCGTAATTTACGCCACGACAGCGATCCCATCTACATGCTCACGTCGTGCATGCGGTCAATTCCCGACGTCAGGCTTGTACCAGTTCAGCATGCCGCTTAACAGGTCTTTGTACAGACGCGCACTACGTGCCTACGCGACTGAGCATGTGCTTCGCACACGAGCTGCCGCTTTACGTCGGCAGTTCATTTACCGGCAGTCATCCATGTTTTCCTTCGGATCGCTCGACACATAGCGGACGAGACTCAAGGGTAATTGCGCGAGATAGCACCTAGCCAGCCCGCATACCGATTCGGTGGCCGAGATCAACATCTACCGACACTGCCGTAATTAAGATAGCCACAAATGTTGTATTGAAGCTCGGGGTCGCTGCATCAGCCCGGTGTTGCGCTTGCTACTTGCTACTTGCTCCTACTTTTTATACCATCTTTGTATATCAGTTGAAAACTGGCATCATTTTTGTGGGGCAGATTTCATCGTATTATTCCCGACTATCTTTACCCGTTACCGTACTTGATCCATGAAAATCAGAGCCCATCTCGCGGTGCAGTCCATAGCACTACTGGCACCAATCTTGTTATTGGCCGGCTACGCGATACTCACATTGCTTAATGCCGAGCGCACTGCCCAACTGCGCAGTATCCGTGAGGCTGCACATGCCACGTCGATCTCTGCCGACCGCGAATGGAGTTATAGCCGAGGCAGCCTTGAAGCCCTCAAGACGTCTGTGCTGCTGGATAAAGGCAATCTAGCCGGTTTCTACGCGCAGTTGCAAATGGCCAATCCTGAAAAGGATCGCCATACAGCGCTGCTGGACGCAACGGGTCAGCAGCAGTTCAATACCGTAATGCCGTTTGGCACGCCGATCGGTCTGCCTAGTCCCAGCTCAAGTGCACGAGTAGCCGGCATCCTGAAAAGTAACGCTGCGCAGGTTTCCAATGTAGTCCAGGGGCGTGCTACCGGTCGCTACATCGTGGCTTTCGAAATGCCGGTAACCACTTCCAGCGGTAAGCAATATGTTCTATCGCAATGGATCTATGCCAGGCAGTTCGCCCGCGTTTTTCCGCGAAACGGTGTGCCACCAGAATGGTTATTTGCGATTTTCGACCGCGAGGGTCGAACGATCGTGCGCAGCAAGGGGCCGGAACAGTTCGAGGGCAAGCTGCCTAAAGACGATCTGTTACAGGCGATTTTGCGTGGCGAGTCCGGCTATATCCGTAACACAAGCCGCGATGGCATCAAGCTTTATACCGTGCTCGAGCGCTCGCCGACATCAGGCTGGACTGTTGCCGTAGGCGTCCCGGAAGAAATCATCGAGTCAGCCGCAAGACGCACGGTGTTTTTGATCGCCTTTGGCCTCGTTGCGACCCTTGTCATCGGGATCGGCTCTGCAGTGTTTTTCGGCAGACGACTCGTTAAAGCGATTGGCCTTGCAGAACGTTCGGCCGTTCTGCTCAGCGTGCAAGAAATTCCGGTACTTGCCCGCTCCCATGTAGACGAAATAGACAGCCTTCAGCGCAATCTGCACCAGGTCGGAATGGCATTGCATCAGTTCGAAAGCGAGCGTGCCGCATTGATGAAACTGGCAAACGATGCGCAGCACAAAGCGGAATTACAGAACCAGGCAAAAGATGATTTTCTGGCGATGCTCGGACATGAACTCCGCAACCCGCTCAGCGCCATCAATGCCGGTATTGCGCTCATGAATGCACCCGGTGTCGGGGTAACGCAAGCAAGCCGCGCGCGGGAGGCGATCCGGCGGCAGTCTGGGCTCCTGACACGCATCGTCGATGAATTGCTCGATGCGAGCCGCGTCATGCATGGGAAAGTGTCGCTGGCAAAAAAACCGCTAGACCTTGGTGCGGCGGTCAAAGCGTGCTTCGATTCCCTTGAACTGCGCGGCGTCACGACACGCCATCGGGTGGCGCTGGATACGGTTTCGGTAATGGTCGAAGCCGATCCCACCCGGCTCGATCAGATCATCAATAACTTGCTCGATAATGCCTTCAAGTACACGCCAGAAGGCGGCACGATTACAGTGTCCGTCAAAGAGCAAGATGGCGACGCATTACTGACTATCATCGATTCAGGTGTCGGCATCGATCCCGAACTGATGCCGAGACTGTTCGATGTATTCGTTCAAGGACCGGCATCGCTAGATCGCGCCAAAGGCGGGCTCGGCATCGGCCTGTCGTTGGTGCGAGCAATGGTATTGCAGCACGGCGGCACTGTCACGGCAGAAAGCAGCGGCGCCGGTCGCGGGAGTAGTTTTGTCGTGCGTCTGCCACTGGCAACGTCGATCAACCCGACGACCAGTTCCTTGCAAACAATGGCCGGAACGCACGCGGGACCCATACTGGTGATCGACGATAACGACGATGCACGCGACATGCTTTGCGAGATGCTGACCTTGTCTGGATATGCCGTTGTTCAGGCTGCCACCGGCACGGAGGGGATTGCCCTGGCAGGAAATGCGCCGCTACTGACCGCCATCGTGGATATCGGATTGCCCGACGTTAGCGGCTACGACGTAGCAATGCAACTGCGCAGCGATCCGCATACGGCGCACATGCACCTCATCGCACTGACCGGGTATGGGCAGCAAGCTGATCGAGACCGAGCGCGGGAAGCCGGGTTCGACGCCCACATGACGAAGCCGGTAGACTTTGAAGCGCTGTTCAAAATATTGGGTTCAATTGTTTAGGTAGGCCGACAGAACCCGGGTCAATCCATGGACTTGGTAATGGTCGCTATCGTATGCTTTTCAGCCGGCCGTTATGAAAACATACCTATCCACATCCGGGTTTCGCGGCCAGTTGAGGATCGCCCGGAACTGACCCATTATCGTGACACCGGGGAGGGCGGTGCGTTCGCAAGTAGGCGCTTGGTGAACGCCTTTTGACAGGACACCGGCGGGATTAGCCGATGCCGCCTGCCGGCGTATAGGAACCGGAGTTTTTCGTGCAGCCCCTGGATTAAAGGATGTCGGCGGCCTGATTTCGCCCATCCTCCTAGCGTTCCCGGGAAAGTAGTCATCACTACTGATCGCAATTCACATTACAAAGCTGCAGAAAGCTAGGACCCAGCGATATTGGTGCTGCTATCTTTGGCAACGCAAAAGGTGTTCTTACCTTCCTGTTTCGCTTGGTAAAGCGCATCGTCGGCACACGCCAGCAACGCAACCCGGCCTAACGAAGCTGGTGGCGACAAGTCGGCAATCCCGATACTGGCATTGACCTGAACAACAGCGTTTTCCAGCGCGATCGGCGAGCCGATCGTGGTCATGAGTTTTCTTGCGACTGTCTCAGCGTCAAGCGGATTGGTTAAACCCTCAATCAAGATCAGAAATTCATCACCCCCGAGCCGAAAGGCCGAATCGGTCTGGCGAATGGTATTGCCAAGGCGACCGCTGACCTCTTTTAAAACAACGTTGCCGGCAGGGTGCCCGTAATTGTCGTTGACTGGTTTGAATCCATCCAGATCAATATACATAACGGCAAGCATCTCCCCGGTTCGTAGCGCTCTTGCAATGGCAAGGTCGATCCATTCGTTGGCGCGCGGCCGGTTGCCCATCTCCGTTAATGCATCGACGCGTGCCGACGTTTCCGATTGCAGTGCAGTTCGCTTGGCTTCGGTGACATCTGTTCCGAGGCACGTCACGCCGACTTGCACGGCGTTCGCGTCGAAGTCGGGAGTCACGACAACGTGATAGTCACGTACCTGCGATGCAAACACGATTTGCGTAGCCGCTTCAAACAGCCTGCCAGAAACCGCATGTGATCCGGACTCGGCAGCGGTGTCGTCAAGCCCTAGTTTCTGGCGCGGCCTCGACGTGCGCCTCGTCGGTCAGATGGCGTTCTGTCACATCGCGCGAATCGCCGGTCTGGCGCGCCCGCGTTCGGCGCACAATCATGGTGTAGGTTATCCCGATCGCCATGACACCCGCGCCAAATTCAAGTAACAAGAGTTCCACATCTTCCTTTCGATCACCTCTGTGCAGGACGATGTATTCCCAAGTCAAAATTTGACCTCGAAATAACGAGGCGCTGCGCTGTGCCGCCAGTTTGAAAACTGTTCACACTGCAATAATCGGCTTGTGCTCCATCAGCCTATCAGTTGACCCATCGAATTTTATGCCAAGGGATGACGAGCAAGATGCGACCGAAAAAATCCCGCTTACTTTTCAGTGAGCGGGATAAACTCCGTTCCCGGTCGGGAAGGGAGAAGACGTTATGACTACTTGCATGTCAAACGTGGCGCGTTTGCGCCAAATGCCTGTCTTGCCCCGCGACGTGATGGAGGCTATCCACCCGTCGTGGAGCAAGCCATCGCGGTATCGCTTCTAATTACCTGGCTTGGCTCTCAGAGGAGCATGCCCGGGCCTACGTCGGTGCGCCATAACCACCCCCGCCAGGCGTTTCGATGACAAAGACATCCCCCGGATGCATGGCCGTGCTCGCCACAAAACTCAAAGCCTCTTCGTGGCCATCGGCCCGGATCACGTAGTTGCGACCGCATTGACCGGGCCCGCCACCAGCGGCGCCGAACGGTGGAACGATGCGATTGTTCGACAGTATCGACGCGGTCATGTCTTGCAGGAACCGCACCTTGCGGATGCCGCCGCTGCCGCCGTGCCATTTGCCTTCGCCACCGGAACCTGGGTTGATTTCATAGCTGTCCAGACGCACTGGATAGCGCCATTCCAGCACTTCCGGATCCGTCAACCGCGAATTGGTCATATGCGTCTGAACAACGTCGGTACCGTTAAACCCATTGCCGGCACCGGAACCGCCCGAAATCGTTTCGTAGTATTGGTGCTCGTCGTTGCCGAACGTGAAATTATTCATCGTGCCAGGCGCCGACGCCATCACGCCGAGCGCGCCGTACAACGCATTGGTGATGCAACTCGAGGTCTCGACGTTGCCGGATACAACCGCGGCCGGATAATGCGGATTGAGCATCGAACCAGCAGGGATGATGACGTTGAGCGGTTTAAGGCAGCCGGCATTTAACGGAATTTCATCATCGACCAAGGTGCGAAAAACGTACAACACAGCCGCCATGCAGATCGCACTTGGCGCATTAAAATTATTGTTCAACTGCGGCGACGTACCGGTAAAGTCAATCACCGCCGTGCGCGCATCGTGGTTGACACGAATGGCGACCTTAATGACTGCGCCGTTATCGAGATGGTATTCGTAGCTGCTGTCCTTCAAGGCGGTGATCACCCGGCGCACCGCTTCTTCCGCGTTGTCCTGCACGTGTCCCATGTAGGCGCGCACCACATCGAGTCCGAAGTGTTCGACCATCTTCAACAATTCTTCGACACCTTTCTGATTGGCCGCGATCTGTGCCTGCAAGTCCGCCAGATTCTGGGGAATGTTACGCGCGGGGTATTTGCCAGACGAAAGCAGCGCAATGGTTTCTTCTTCCAGAAAACGTCCTTGGCGTACCAATTGGAAATTGTTGATCAAGACGCCTTCTTCCTCCACTACCGTACTGTTGGCCGGCATGGAACCCGGGGTAATGCCACCGATGTCGGCATGATGCCCGCGCGAACCGACGTAGAACAGAATCTCTTCGCCATCCTTGTCGAAAGCAGGCGTGATCACCGTGATGTCGGGCAGGTGCGTGCCGCCATGGTAGGGATCATTCAGCATGAAAACATCGCCCGGATTCATCTTGCCTGCATTTTTGGCGATGATGGTCTTGATGCTGTCGCCCATCGAGCCAAGATGCACCGGAATATGCGGTGCATTTGCAATCAGGTTGCCTTCGCCATCGAACAACGCGCAGGAAAAATCGAGCCGCTCCTTGATGTTGACCGAAACGGACGTGTTTTGCAGGCGCAATCCCATTTGTTCAGCGATGCTCATGAAGAGGTTGTTGAACACCTCGAGCATCACCGGATCTGCCGTGGTGCCGATGGCGCGCCGTTGCACGCGGATTTCGATGCGATTGAGCACCAGATTATTAAGTTCGGTCACTTCGGCTTCCCAGCCTGGTTCAATGACATTGGTAGCATTCTTTTCCGCGATGATGGCGGGGCCGCGGATGACATCCCCGGGTCGGGTGTCTTCGCGCAGATAGAGTCCGCTTTCGTGCCATTTTCCGCCTGAAAACATGCGTACGATCTCCGCCGGACGCAGTGGTCCATCACGCAGGGGCAATTCCTCCATGATTTCGGCACGATCTGCCGAGTAACCGACCGCTTCGACCGAAATCGCCTCGACCACCATCTGCTTGTCGGGCATGAGGAACGAATAGCGTTTTTTGTACGACGCTTCGAAGTGCGCCGTCATGTTGTCAACCGAATCGAAGGGCACGACAATGACTGAGTCCGTACCGTCATAACGCAAATGCGCACGCTCGATAATACGAATCTGCCCCTCAGCAACGCCCTGGTCCAGCAAATCGGCGCGCGCCTCATCCGCCAAGGCACGCAACTGCGCGGCAATCGTGGGCATCACGGGTTGCGACAGCATCACTTCCAGGGCTTGTTCACGCATCGATGTCTGGTCCGCCAGTCCCATGCCGTATGCCGACAGTACGCCGGCAAGCGGGTGTGCAAATACGCGCGTCATGCCAAGTGCATCGGCAACCAGACAGGCATGCTGGCCACCAGCGCCGCCAAAAGTCGTGAGTGTATATTCAGTCACATCGTGACCGCGCTGAACAGAGATGAATTTGATTGCATTGGCCATATTGCCCACGGCAATTTCGATGAACCCTTCGGCGACTTCTTCCGGCGTGCGACGATTGCCGGTCGACGTAAAAATCTGTTCCGACATTTCCGTGAATTTTTGTACCACGGCGTCGCGGTCGAGTCGTTCATCGGCCCGCGGACCGAACACATCCGGGAAATAGTGCGGCTGGATCTTGCCAAGCATGACGTTACAGTCGGTGACAGCGAGTTGTCCTCCGCGCCGGTAACTGGCGGGGCCCGGGTTGGCGCCGGCGCTGTCGGGGCCGACGCGAAATCGCGATCCGTCGAAATGCAGCACTGAGCCGCCGCCGGCGGCCACGGTATGGATGCTCATCATCGGCGCACGCATGCGTACACCGGCGACCTGGGTTTCGAATTCGCGCTCGAATTCCCCGGCGTAATGGGACACATCCGTCGAGGTGCCGCCCATGTCAAAACCGATGATCTTGTCAAAACCTGCGGTCTTGGCGGTTCGCACCATGCCAACAATCCCGCCTGCCGGGCCGGACAAAATCGAGTCCTTGCCCTGAAAACGATGCGCATGGGCCAAGCCGCCATTGCTTTGCATGAACAGCAAGCGCACCCCATGCATGTGACTTGCCACCTGGTCGACATAGCGGCGCAGGATCGGCGACAGATAGGCATCGACCACGGTGGTGTCGCCGCGCGACACCAGCTTCATCATCGGGCTGACTTTATGCGACACGGAGACCTGGGTAAAACCGATACTGCGCGCGATGCCTGCGATGGCTTCTTCATGCTGCGTAAAACGATAGCCGTGCATGAGCACGATGGCGACCGCGCGGAATCCTTCAACAAACAGCGCGCGCAAGTCACGTGTCACGCCGGTTTCGTCGAGTGCGCAAATCACTTCACCGTGTGCACCGAGACGCTCGTCAACTTCGATCACTTTTTCGTATAGAAGCTCGGGCAAAACCAAATTGCGGTCAAACAGGCGAGGGCGGTTCTGGTATGCGATCCGCAATGCGTCCCGAAATCCTTTTGTTATCAGAAGCGCAGTTGGGTCGCCTTTACGTTCGAGCAGTGCGTTCGTGGCAACCGTGGTGCCCATCTTTACTGCCTCGACAACGTCGGGCGGGATCAAGTCCTGGGCACCGATATTGAGCAAGCGCTTGATTCCGGCAACGGCGGCATCCTGGTATTGCTCAGGGTTTTCCGATAACAGTTTATGTGTTAACAACTTGCCATCGGGGCGACGCGCAACGATATCGGTAAACGTGCCGCCGCGGTCGATCCAGAACTGCCACCGCTTGTCCTGCTCCCCATGTTGCGTTTGTTGTTCTTGATTCATGGCGCCTTCACCTTTCATAAAGAGACGATTCCGCATGCGCGGCTTGATCATAATATCCAGACATCTTGCAAAGAAACTGGGTCAATTCCTGCATAATCTGCTTATTCATTTCGAGCGCGTCGAGGTCCGCCAGCTGCTTCGTGCGCATGCGGTACGCGGTATTCCCCGAATTCAGCACAACGCCCTTTCCTGCATTGCGCAATCCGCTTTGTGCCATCCAGTTTCGGCGCCAGCTTTGTAACGCTCGAAGAAACGACGCCGCATCCGGCGTCCCGTATCGACAGCTTTTTTACGAGACCATATCTAGCCGAGGTTCCTGTTTTCGTGGAAGGGAACCGCCCACCGCATCCACCTTCGTATCGTTCCTTAACTGGACGGACGCCGCTGTAATCCTTTAACGCATTGACTGGATCGCCTGCTTTTCCTTCGACTCACTCGCATTTTGTCGTTTCAGAGTTTGCTTGTCGTTGTTGATATTGTAGTTGTAATGGGATCGAAATAGAATATAATTTATTGACGTTTTATCGACGTAACGTTTAATATTAATAAAAACAAGGAGACGATCATGCACCCACATAACGGGGTATTCAAAAACGGGGTGGTGGCGCTGATACTGGCGCTATTACCAGTATTGGCAAGCACTGCACATGCCGCAAGTATCGATATCAACGTGGCGACCGCTTATGCCAAAGAATATTTTCAAACAAAGAATCTTCAGCAGTTCGCCGATGACGTCAGTGCTTCGACCAGCGGTCAGGTCCAGTTCAAAATTCATCCTGATGGGACACTGATCAAGCCTGCAGATATTTTTTCAGGGGTCGTTGCAGGAAAGGCTGATGCCGGCGAAGTGTTTTTGTCCAGTCTTGCGAAGGTGAGTCCGATTTTCGGGATCGACTCATTACCGTTCATTGTGTCGGGGTATGACGACGCCAAGCGTATGTGGGACGGCTCTCGGCCGGCAGTCGACAAGGCACTGCGAGCGCATGGACTGCAATTGCTTTATGCCGTGCCGTGGCCGCCACAAAATTTTTATTCGAATCGCCCGATCAACATGCTCAAGGACCTGAAGGGACTGCGCATGCGCACCTACAGCCCGGCGACCGAACGCATCGCGGAATTGACGGGTGCGGTGCCGGTGACGATTCAGTTGGCAGACCTGCCGCAGGCGATGGCCGACGAAAAATTTGACATCATGTTGACGTCAAGTGCCTCCGGGGTGGAGACTAGGGCATGGGCAAAAATGCCTTACTACTATCGGATCAATGCATGGATACCAAAGAACGTCGTGTTCGTCAGTCTCAAGACATTCGATCGCATGGATGACATTACGAAGAAAAAAGTGCTGGATGCGGCGCACGCTGCGGAAGTACGGGGCTGGAAAGTCAGCCAGGAGAAAAATAACAACAACGAGAAAGAGCTCACCGATAATAAAATGAGCGTTTCGACAATCGACCCTTTCATCAGAAAGTCACTGGACCGCTTCGGCGAAACGATGGCCCGGGAATGGCTCAAGAACGCTGGCAGCGACGCGCTCTCTGTGCTGTTGAAGTACACCACCGATCGATCGATGAAATAAGCAACGTCGTATTCCATCGCTCTCACCCGATTCCGTGCGAGAGGGAATTTTGCAGTACTCAAAAAAGGAGCGTTTCACTATGTATACAGGTACTTTCAGAAAAATCGCCCAGATTGGAATCGCGTTGTGTTTCAGCGTATCCGCCTATGCGCAGCAGGAAATCAAAATCGGCGTGATCTATCCGCTGACCGGTCCGGGTGCGTCGACCGGTGCCGAGATGAAGAACGCGCTTGAACTGGCCGCAGACATCATCAACAACGGCGCCAAGTCCGTGCCGAATCTGCCGTTCTCGGCCGGTGGCGGTTTGCCCAACCTCAAGGGTGCGAAGATCAAGCTGGTGTTCGGCGACCATCAAGGTAATCCGCAAGTTGGTGCAACGGAAGCCGAGCGTCTGATCACGCAAGAAAAAGTCGTCGCCGTCGTTGGCGCCTACAATAGTAATGTTACCCAGACGGCGAGCCAGGTAGCCCAGCGTTACGGCATTCCGTTTCTGAACCCCGAATCGTCGTCCGCGTCGCTGACCCAACGTGGCTTCAAATGGTTCTTCCGCACGACACCGCATGATGACTTGTTCGTTCATAACTTCTATGAGTTCTTCAAGGACCTCGAAGTGAAAAAAGGCATCAAGGTCAAACAACTTGCGCTCTTTAACGAGAACACCCAGTGGGGCAACGAAACGACGAAGCTTGAAACCAAACTGTCGCAGGAAAAAGGTTTTAACATTGTCAAGGCTGTCTCTTACCCACAAAAGAGTACGCAGCTGACATCCGAAGTGCAGTTGATCAAGTCCGGCAATCCACAGGTCGTCATGCAATCGTCGTACCTGGGTGACGCCATCATGTCGATGAAAACCTACAAGGAACTGGGCTTTTCACCTGACATGATTTTGGCGAACAATTCCGGCTTTACGGACACTGAGTTCATCAAAACACTTGGCAAGGATGCCGAGTTCATCATCACGCGAGAAGTCTGGTCTCTCGATCTGGCGAAAACCAATCCTTTGATCAAACAGGTCAACGATCTGATGCAAGCGCGGTTCAAGATCAACTTTACCGGCAATTCATCACGGACCTTCACCGGGATGCTGACCCTGGCTGATGCAATCAACCGTGCCGGCTCCACCGAGCCGGAGGCAATCCGCAAAGCGCTGACCGAAACCGATATTGATGGCAAGAAAACCATTATGCCTTGGAAGGGTATCAAGTTCGACGCCACCGGTCAAAACATCTATGGTGCCGGCATTCTGGTTCAGGTCATTGATGGCAAGTACAACACAGTGTGGCCGTTTGACCTGGCTTCGCGTGACATTGTCTGGCCAATGCCGAAATGGGATCAGCGCAAATAGAAATTGATCCGCGATGCGGTGCGGTGACGCATACCGTGCTCAGCGCATAGGCTGCCAACGTCCAGGTCCTTCCCCGCACGGGTAGTCGGAACTGGCCTGCGGTGAAGGCGCGTCCGCAGCGCGCTTACCCTGGTCCCCGACGCGTCCGGCAACAGTGCAACGCCACGAATGTGCGCTCAGCCGTGCGGCCAACGTACCGCTCGCCAGGGTCTCTACCAAAAACGGCGAAACAACAGCAATAGCAGTGACGCTTTCGCTAGAGGTTCCAAGGTTTCTAGCCGGACTTTCAGTTGCCACAAATTTAAAAAAATATTGGTTGGAGGAGAAACGTATGACCTTGGAAATTTTATTGCAGACGCTTGCTTCAGGGATTCTGATTGGTCTGATCTATGCCCTCGTGGCGATCGGTCTGACGATGATCTTTGGCGTGATGGACATTGTCAATTTTTCGCACGGCGAGTTCCTCATGTTCGGGATGTATTCGAGCTTCTGGCTCTTTTCGCTGTATGCACTCGATCCGATGTTCACCCTGCCGTTGACTGCTCTCTTTCTGTTTGGATTGGGCGTGATGGTCTACAAACTCGTGATCAGCAAAATCACCAATGCACCGATGGTGTCGCAGCTGTTTACAACGTTCGGCTTGATGCTGCTGTTTCGCGGCATTGCGCAGTTTTTTTGGAAGCCGGACTTTCGTACGGTCGACAAATCGATTGTCAGCGGACAAATTTCGCTTGCCGGCATTCAAATCGGTTTACCGCAGGTCATCGCCGGTGTCGGCGCGATTCTGGTGTCGCTTGGTGTCTGGTTTTTTCTCACGAAAACCAAAGCCGGCGCAGCGCTGGAAGCAACCGCAGCTGACAAAGACGCCGCACGGCTTATGGGGATCGATTCACAAAAGATGTTTGCGCTGGCGTGGGGAATCGGTGCGGCCTGTGCCGGTGTCGCGGGAGCTTTGCTATCGACCTTCATTCCAATGAATCCGGAAATCGGCGCCAATTTTATTCTGATCGCGTTTGTCGTAGTCAATCTGGGCGGCTTTGGCAGCATCATGGGTGCGCTGCTTGCCGGACTGCTGGTCGGCATTGTCGAGGTCATGGGCGGCTTCCTGCTCGGCCCCCAATACAAGCTTGGCATCGTTCTCGTACTGTTCCTGGCGATGTTGATGTTCCGTCCTCAGGGTCTGATGGGCAAGGCTTGATCGCCGACCGCTTACAAGAAAGGTATTTACATGAGTAAGAACGCAACAATCTCGCGCCCGCTCGATCTGCCGCCCGTGCCCGGCAAGGCAATTACGACCAACCATATCGTACTACTGGTAACACTGGCGATCGCTCTGGCGCTGCCGCTATTCGTCGATAGTCCATCCCATCAAAACATCGCTATTCTGGTTTTGATGGCAGCGCAGATGGGCGTGGCCTGGAATATCGTGGGTGGCTACGCCGGACAGATCTCGCTGGGACAGGCTGCCTTCTACGGACTCGGCGCCTATACGTCGACGCTGCTCTTTGCGAAATGGGGCGTTAATCCATGGATCGCCATGCTGGCCGGCGGCTTCCTGTCGGCGGCCATCAGTCTGGTCATCGGCGCGTCGTGTTTTCGGCTCAAAGGCCATTACTTCACGATGGCGACCATTGCCGTTGCAGAAATCGTACAAATCATTTTTACCAACTGGGAATTTGCCGGTGCGGCAGTCGGCCTGACGATCCCGATGGAAAAGCAAGGGTGGGGCGCTTTCGTTTTCGCAGGCAAAGAGCCGTATTACTACATCGCCCTCGGCTTGCTCTTACTGACGCTGCTGGCCAACTATGCCATCGAAAAGAGCTACCTTGGTTACTACTTCCGCGCCATCAAGGATGAGCCCGATGCGGCACGCAGCCTTGGCATCGATCTGAGCAAATACAAGCAGGTCGCGTTCGCCGTCAGCAGTTTCTTTACCGCCCTGGGGGGCAGTCTGTATGCGCAAAAGGAGTTGTATATCGATCCGGCATCCGTCATCGGTACTGGCCTGTCGATCAAGATGGCGCTGGTGTCGATCCTGGGTGGCATCGGCACCTTGTTCGGTCCGGTTGTCGGCGCCGTCGTCCTAACGATGATCGACGAGGGTACGCGAGTGGTCTTTGGCGGATCGGGCCGCGGCACCGACCTGATCATCTATGCGGCGCTGATCATCGTCATCGCCGTGTATTACCCGACGGGTGTACTAGGCTGGATCAAGAGTTTCAATGAACGTCGCAAGGCTCGCCAGGTACAGCACGCTAAGGGAGAAGAAGCATGAGCCTATTGCGCGTTGAAAATGTCACGAAGCGATTTGGCGGTATTACCGCTAACCAGGATGTCTCCTTCTCAGTCGAAGCCGGCCAGATCGTTGGCTTAATCGGTCCCAACGGGGCTGGAAAAACAACGATGTTCAATTGTATCGCCGGCTTTGCGCCGCCCACAGCGGGCGCCATCTGGCTTGACAATTTAATGATTTCCGGCTTTAGTCCGGAGCAGTGTGCGCGCGCCGGTATCGGCCGTACATTCCAGGTTGCCCGTACATTCACCAGTATGAGTGCACTGGAAAATGTGATGGTGGGCGCCTTCCTCATCGATCGCAATGTCAGTGCCGCACGACGTGCAGCAGGCGAGTTGCTGGACTTCGTCAATCTCGGCAAGTTCAAGAACAAGGCAGCCGGCAGCATGACCATCAGTGAGCAACGGCGTCTGGCTGTGGCACGCGCCCTGGCAGTGCATCCCAAGCTGTTGCTGATGGACGAAGTCATGGCAGGATTGAATCCGACGGAAGTCCGGGAAACTGTCGACGTAGTCCTCAAAATTCGCGATCGCGGCATTTCATGCCTCATTGTCGAGCACGTACTCGAAGGGATCATGCCCATTGCCGATGCGATCGTGGTGCTTGACTACGGTAAGAAAATCGCCGACGGCAAACCTGCCGACGTATCCAATAATCCGCAAGTCATTGCCGCCTATCTGGGAGAAGAATAATGCTTCAGGTACGTAATTTAAAAGTGAGTTACGACGGTGTATTGGCGATTTCCAAAGTGGACCTGAACGTTGGCAAGGGCAAGCTCGTCGCGCTGGTGGGCGGTAACGGTAACGGCAAGTCGACGACTTTGCGCGCCATCGCCGGCCTGAACATGGTTGACGCCGGGGAGATTACGTTCGATGGCAACCAGATTCAAAATATAGCGGCGTACAAGCGCGTACCACTGGGCCTGTCGCTGGTGCCGGAAGGCCGTCGCATCTTCGCCAAGCTGACCGTCGAGCGCAACCTGCAGCTGGGTGCGTACACCCGGGCCGACCCGAAGGAAATCGACGAGTCGCTTGACAATATTTATTCGCTGTTTCCGATTCTGAAAGAACGCCGCAGTCAGCTTGCCGGCACGATGAGCGGTGGCGAACAACAGATGTTGGCAATCGGACGCGGCTTGATGGCAAAACCGAGGATGTTGCTACTCGATGAGCCGTCCTGGGGCATCGCGCCGAAGTTCGTGACCAAGGTGCTCGATACCATCAAGCTGGTCAATGAGCAGGGTGTGTCGGTACTGCTGGTCGAGCAAAGTTTGCACAAGGCCCTGGCCATTGCCGATTACGGCTATGTGATCCAGACCGGTCGCAT
>JACMQD010000096.1 GCA_014377155.1 Herminiimonas sp. | reverse complement strand
CACAGCCTTGATCGGCACGTTCTGGTACATGCCATTGCTGGTCGTCGGCACCAGCCTGATTTTGTCGACTACATCGGTGCCCTTGACGACCTTGCCAAAAACCGCGTAGCCCCAACCATCGCGGCTGGGGTAGTCAAGGGCAGTGTTGTCGCTGACGTTGATGAAAAACTGTGCCGACGCCGACTGCGGATCGGACGTGCGCGCCATGGCGAGTGTGTAAGTCTCGTTCTTCAAACCGTTTTTGCCTTCGTTTTCGACCGTGGCCGGAGCCGGTTTTTGTTTCATGTCCTTGTCAAAGCCGCCGCCCTGAATCATGAAACCGTCGATGACGCGATGGAAGATGGTGCCGTTGTAATGGCCTTTCTTGACGTACTGCAGAAAATTGTCGACCGACTTCGGTGCCTTGTCCGCGTTCAATTCGACGACGATTTCGCCCATGTTGGTTTTCAGCGATACCTTCGGCTGGTCGGCAGCGTGCGACGAACCTGTAAATGCCAGGCCTGCCAGAAGCGTGATGATAGTGCGACGAAAACGAAACATCATGACAATCCTTGAAAATGTTGGTTCGACAGCGGCGCCATCGAGTTGGTTGTATCGGAAGACGAATTTAAATCAGGCCCTTCGCATGTTGCCGGGCGCTTGCGCAAACGAGACCGCTGGCATATCATCCGCGACCGATTGCGCTCCTGCAAGGCAGAGTACCTTAGCATGTTCGCAACGGCAAGCATCGCGCAGGTCAGGTCAAATTTCCCGATGTTATACTGCCGCCGGCCCGCCATTTTATCAAAAAGCATGCAATCGTTTTGAACGTCTGACCGATTCGACCCTGTCGCACAGGACGCAACGACGCGGCCTGCTTCTTGAAGTAGTATATAAAGCTGTTGACCAAAGACCTACGCCGATGACTTCCCTCAAAATCTACAATACGCTGGCGCGAGAAAAACAGATATTTTCTCCGATAGAGCCGGGCAAGGTTCGCATGTATGTGTGCGGCATGACCACTTATGATTTGTGCCATATCGGTCATGCGCGCATGATGATGGCGTTCGATGTCGTCAACCGGTGGCTGCGGGCATCGGGCTACGCGGTAACGTATGTGCGCAACATCACCGACATCGACGACAAGATCATCCGACGTGCGGTCGAAAATGGCGAAACCATTTCGCAGCTGACGACGCGCTTTATCGACTTCATGCACGAAGACATCGCGGCGCTCGGCATCCTGTCCCCCGAACATGAGCCGCGCGCGACCGAATATGTGCCGCAAATGTTGGGCATGATCGCGATGCTGGAAAAAAACGGCCTGGCGTACAAGGCAGTCGATGGCGACGTGAATTATTCGGTACGTGACTTTCCGTCGTACGGCAAGCTGTCCGGAAAATCGATCGATGACCTGCGCGCCGGCGAACGGGTCGACGTCAATCCGGGCAAGCGTGATCCGCTCGACTTCGTACTCTGGAAAGCGTCCAAAGAGGACGAACCAGCCGAGGTGAAGTGGCCATCGAAATGGGGCAGCGGTCGTCCCGGTTGGGCCATCGAATGCTCGGCCATGTCGTGCGAGCTCCTCGGCGAACGATTCGATATTCACGGCGGCGGTGCCGATCTGCAATTCCCGCACCACGAAAATGAAATCGCGCAATCGGAAGGGGCGTTCGGACATACGTTCGTCAACTACTGGATGCATAACGGATTCGTCCGCGTCGATAACGAAAAAATGTCGAAGTCGCTCGGCAATTTTTTCACCATTCGCGATGTTCTCGAACGATATGACGCCGAGGTGTTGCGCATCTTTATCCTGCGTGCGCATTACCGCAGTCCGCTGAACTATTCCGACGTGCATCTCGATGATGCGCGCGCAGCACTGACGCGCTTGTATACCTCGCTCAAGGACGCCATACCCGATGCTGAAGCGCTCGACATGAGCGAGGCCCATGCAGTGCGTTTTGCCGAAGCAATGAACGACGACTTCAATACGCCGCTGGCGCTGGCCGCCATGTTCGACCTTGCCGGCGAAGTCAACCGGACACGGTCGCCGGCAATGGCCAGGCAATTGATTGGCTTGGGCAAGGTCATTGGCTTGCTGCACCGCACACCACAAGAATTCCTGCAAAGTGCGCCAGCCGGTGTCAATGACGGCGCTATTATCAGCGCATTGATCGATGGCCAAATCGCGGCAAGGGCCGCCGCCAAGCTTGCAAAAAACTTTGCCGAAGCCGACCGCATTCGCGCCACGTTACTAGCCGACGGCATCGTTCTTGAAGATAAACCAGGTGGGACAACCGAGTGGCGAAGGGCGTAGCCTGAATGGGTAAAATGACGTTAGGGGAAGCCAGGATTTTCGTGCCCTCATACTGGGATGATGCGAAGACCGAATTGATGAAGCGCGACCGTATCCTGCGCAAACTCATTCCCCAGTTTGGCGACCTGCATCTGGTCGGCGGAGACGATTCATTCACGACGCTGGCGCGTTCGATCGTCAGTCAGCAAATCTCTGTCAAGGCGGCGCAAACCATTTGGGACCGCTTTCTGGAAGTCTGTCCCAAATGTACGCCAGCGCAGGTGATCAAGGCTGGCGACAAGCTCGCTGCCTGCGGACTGTCCAAGCGCAAAGCAGAATATATCCTCGATCTGGCCAATCATTTCAAGGCTAAACTGGTCCATGCCGACAAGTGGGCCGATATGGAAGACGAGGACGTCATTGCCGAACTGATTCAGATTCGCGGCATCGGCCGCTGGACAGCGGAGATGTTTTTGATATTTAATCTGCTTCGGCCGAATATTTTGCCGCTCGACGATGTGGGTCTCCTGCGCGGCATCAGCGTTAATTATTTTTCTGGCGAGCCCGTTTCGCGTAGCGACGCGCGCGAAGTTGCTGCAAATTGGGAGCCGTTTCGCACTGTCGCGACGTGGTATCTGTGGCGCAGCCTGGAGCCGATCCCGGTATCGTATTGAGCGTGGCGGCATGGCGTTTGAGGCCTGTCGATAATAGGGAGTCACGATGACTAAAACAACATTTCTGGGTTTCGAGCAACCGATTGCCGAGCTCGATTCGAAGATCGAAGAACTGCGCTTCGTGCAGGATGATTCGGCAGTCGATATTTCGGAAGAGATCGACCGGCTTTCGAAGAAAAGCCAGCAACTGACAAAGGATATCTACGCCAAGCTCACGCCATGGCAGGTCTCGCAGATAGCGCGACATCCGCAGCGTCCGTACACGATGGATTACGTTAACGAAATCTTTACCGATTTCCATGAATTGCATGGCGACCGCAGCTATTCCGACGACCTGTCGATCGTCGGTGGATTGGCGCGATTCAACGGCCAAGCCTGTATGGTGTTGGGCCATCAAAAAGGACGTGATACAAAAGAGCGCGCGCTGCGCAACTTTGGCATGCCCAAGCCCGAAGGGTATCGCAAGGCGATGCGGCTCATGAAAGTGGCCGAAAAATTCGGTCTGCCTGTGTTTACTTTCGTCGATACGCCTGGCGCGTTTCCCGGAATCGATGCCGAAGAGCGCGGACAATCCGAAGCGATCGGACACAACCTCTATGTGATGGCCGAACTGAAAGTGCCGCTGATCGCCACCATCATCGGTGAAGGCGGATCCGGCGGGGCGCTCGCCATTGCGGTTGGCGATGCGGTGCTGATGCTGCAATATGCAACTTATTCGGTGATTTCGCCCGAAGGCTGCGCTTCGATCCTGTGGAAAACTGCCGAACGTGCGTCCGACGCCGCCGAAGCGCTGGGACTGACCGCGCATCGTCTCAAGGCGATCAACCTGATCGACAAGATCGTCAACGAACCACTTGGCGGCGCCCATCGCGATCCGAAACTGATGGCGTCGATGCTCAAGCGTGCGCTGGCCGATACCCTGCGGCAGTTCCAAGGCGTAAAGACCAAGGACTTGCTGGCTGCGCGTCACGAAAAGCTGCTGAGCTACGGTAAGTTCAAGGAAACGCTGGCGCCGGAATGAGCTGTGTCCGATAAACCGGTGGACCAAACGGCCGAGGCTTTCGAGCGAGCGTTGACAGCGATCCGAAACGCCGTTTCGCCTGATGCGAGACCCGCCCATGGCGATACGGCGGATGCCACAGTTTTCAGGCAGGCGAGGTTTGCCGTGGCTCTCAGTGGCGGACTCGATTCGTCGGTGCTTTTGCATTTGGCGCAAGCGCATGCAGTCCGGCACCAGCTCACCCTTTTTGCATTTCATATCCATCATGGCATCAGTCCCAACGCAGACGCATGGCTGGCGCACTGCCGTGCCGAATGCGAGCGACGTGGCATCACCTTCGATTCGCGCTTGGTCAAGATTCCTGAGAAGGCGAAAAATGGCATCGAGGAAGCAGCCCGTCGTAGCCGATATGCCGCACTCGGTGCACTATGTCGCCTGCACGGCGTGCCTTTATTGCTGACCGCGCATCACCAGGACGACCAGGCCGAAACGGTTCTGCTGCAACTCCTGCGTGGCTCTGGCGTTGCCGGGCTTTCTGGAATGGATACCTTCAATTGCGCACCGGATCTGCTGGGCGACGCTACGCTGGTGATGGCCCGGCCGCTGTTGGAGGTAGCGCGTGCCGAACTTGAAGAGATTGCGACATCGGCTGCAATCACCCACATCGACGACGAGTCCAACCGCGACCCGCGCCATGCGCGCAACGCGTTGCGGCATCAGTTCCTGCCGGCGCTAGCCGAGCACTTCCCCGGCTTTGCGCAGCGTTTTGCACGCACTGCGCGCCATGCGCAAGCTGCCCAACGGATGCTGGTCGAACTGGCGGTTCAAGACTTGACGACGTGTCTCGACGGTGAGTGCCTCGATATCAGCCTGATCCGCCGACTGAGCCCGGATCGCATCGACAATCTGCTGCGTTACTGGTTCGGTTCGCGCGGCGTACGTATGCCGTCGACCGCATGGCTGGCTGAAATGCGTTCGCAACTACTGAACGCCAAGCCGGATGCGCAGTTGTGCGTCACGCACGCCGATTGCCATATCCGCCGGCATCAGGGGCGGGTTTATCTGACGCCGAAGTTGGAAGGCGACGCCGCGGACGTCGAGCCATTAGGATTTGCCTGGCAAGGCGAGGCGTCGATGCATTTCGAGCGATTCGGCGGCACGCTTTTTTTCGATGGCGCGGAGCAGGGCGTCGATGCGCGCTGGCTGCGCGCGCAACCACTAATAATTGCCTTGCGGAGCGGCGGCGAACGGCTTAAACCGGCCGCCAACCGACCCACCAGAAGCCTGAAATATCATTATCAGTCGTGCGATGTTCCTGCCTGGCAGCGCGAGCGGCTGCCGATCGTGTCTGCTGCGAAGCAACTGCTGTTTGCCGCGGGTATCGGCATGGACTGCCAGCACTTCCAGAACGCTGGTGATGGGTGCATCGTATTGCGTTGGCAGCCCGATCCCGGGCGACTGTGAGCGACCTGACCGATAAGATTATTTTTGCCAAGTAGGACGGGACTATCACTTGTCATTTTGCGTTGCAGCATGTAAAGTGATTGGTTGATTTCAGCTTCCCCTTCCAATTCATCCAGCGCACTGTAATCCTATGGCATTAATCGTACATAAATACGGCGGTACGTCGATGGGCTCGACCGAGCGCATCAAGAACGTCGCCAGGCGCGTCGCCAAATGGCATGACGCCGGCTACCAGATCGTCGTGGTGCCGTCCGCGATGTCGGGCGAAACTAATCGCCTGATCGGTCTGGCCAAAGAAATCATGCCGCAACCCGATCCGCGTGAGCTTGACATGCTGGCCTCGACAGGTGAGCAGGTATCGGTGGCCTTGCTATCGATGGCGCTGCACGCGATCGGCAAGGAAGCAGTGTCCTACGCCGGCTGGCAGGTGCCGATCAAGACCGACTCCGCGTTTACCAAGGCGCGCATTCAGTCGATTGACGACGTCAAGGTGCGACAGGATCTCGATGCCGGCCGCATTGTGATCATCACTGGCTTCCAGGGCGTGGATGACAACGGCAATATCGCCACGCTTGGCCGCGGCGGTTCGGATACGTCGGCAGTTGCCATCGCGGTCGCGATCAGGGCGGAAGAGTGCCTGATCTACACCGACGTCGATGGTGTCTATACTACCGACCCGCGCGTGGTATCCGAAGCACGCCGCCTGAAGACGGTCACTTTCGAGGAAATGCTGGAAATGGCATCGCTCGGTTCGAAGGTACTGCAGATCCGCTCGGTTGAATTCGCCGGCAACTACAAGATGCCGACGCGAGTACTGTCGTCACTGACCGATCCGCTGATCCCGCTGGAAGAAGAAAAAATTTCCGGCACCCTGATTTCGTTTGAGGAAGATACACATATGGAACAAGCCGCCATCACCGGCATCGCATTTAATCGCGACGAAGCGAAGATCACTGTCCTGGGCGTGCCCGACACTCCGGGAATTGCTTATCAGATCCTCGGCGCGATCGCTGATGCCAACATCGAAGTCGACATGATCATCCAAAATCAGTCTGTCGACGGCAAGACCGATTTTACTTTCACGGTTCCACGCGGCGAGTATGCCAAGTCGATGGAAGTGCTCGACGCAAACGTCAGGGACCGGATCTCCGCAGCATCGATCACCGGCGACACCAAAGTATCGAAAGTATCGGTGGTCGGCGTTGGTATGCGCAGCCATGTCGGCATCGCGTCGCAAATGTTTCGCACGTTGTCGGAAGAGGGAATCAATATCAAGATGATTTCTACCTCCGAAATCAAGATTTCGGTCCTGATCGACGAAAAGTACATGGAGCTCGCCGTCCGGGCGCTGCACAAAGCTTTCGATCTCGAAAAACCCTGTTAGCAGCAATAAAGCCTCTCGCCGTCGATCGCATGGTTGACCAACCTGGCGCGAAAAGATATCATGCGTTGCTTAGCTGAGATGAAGATTGTTTCATCTTGCGTGTGGAGATGTGGCCGAGTGGCCGAAGGCACTTCCCTGCTAAGGAAGCATATGGGCTTAAACCTGTATCGTGAGTTCGAATCTCACCATCTCCGCCAAAGATCAAAAGCCCTTGAACCCAGTTCAAGGGCTTTTTTCTTTATTGCTGCCTTTTTACTTTGTTGCAGAGGGTACATGTCCTGATTTAACTGCCAATTAATTTCCTTCAAGCACGTTCACTTTGATTCTCCCCGCATTCCATCAAAAAAGATCGCCAATTGGTGCGATCTGCAGTGCATCCCTGCCCCGAACCTACTAGAATCGTAATGGGTCAAGCGCGCCGCGCCCGATCGAGTTCAGAATTCCATTTCGCGCTTGTTGAGGAGAATGCATGCACAAGATTGATATGCCGAGTTGCACCATCAACCGCAGTCTGATGCTGGTGCGCTGTAAGCAACCATTCGTCGACTGGTTGCAACAAGTGGAGCCCGACGCCATGGCCGACGTGACGCTGGAACTGGTCAATGCCGACGGCGATGTTTTCCTCATTCCCGAAAAAATGGATGCACACGATGCGCGGCATTGGTTCGACAACCGGTGGCCGATGCTCTTCGATCACATGCTAGGCGCGTGGGTCGTCGACGAAACCAAATGGCCGGAAGAACGCTCGATCCTGTTGTTCCATGAATGGTTTTCTGTCGAGTACCGGTCGATGATCTGGGACTTGTGCCGTGAACCGCTCGCTATTGAGGATTGGGCGAGGGACAGCGGCGAGATCGAGGATGACGGCGAAAGTCGTCTTCACTAATTTTGATTTCTTGAGCGGCACTCGCGTTGCCGTCGAGGCTCACGCATACAGGCAGGCGTGGGACAACCTTCGCGCCCACGTAGTAGTGGATTTTCTCATCGCCCCGCCCGAATTTCGCCATCTTCTGCTTGACCTGCACTGCAGTTTTCATGTTTGTAAGCCATTGATTGCCACACCGCTTTATCCCCGGATCAAAGCATCTTCCGCCCTGTCTTTCTGACAATACATACTTAAGTATTTGGTGCCGTTTCTACCACGCTTACTGCGTGCGATGTCGGTTACAATCTGCCCGTTACCGTTCGGCAATAAATGCGACTGCCGCGTCATTAGGGCAAAAAATCCCTGCGTATTCAATCGTACTCGCATTGACCTGCGACTAAACATCGCTTCAGAAGGGTAGGTCGCTCATGATTTTTCTGTCAGGCTACTCGATAGCTGGATTGCTGTACGAAAGCCGCCAGTCCCGCATCTATCGCGGCCGGCGCCTGGCTGACGACGTGCCGGTGATATTCAAGGTCATGAACGAGGATTTTCCGTCCCCGGAAAAGCGTGCGCGGTTCCAGCAGGAATACGATCTCATGCGCAAGCTGCATGCCGATGGCATTCTTGCCGCCTACAGCATGGAATGCCATCACAAGATGCAGGTCATGATCGTCGAAGATTTCGGCGGTACGTCGCTTAACAACCTGAACCTGAATGCGGCGCTGCCACTGGCCGAATGGCTTCAGCTGGCAGTGCACATCACTGCTGGCCTGGCGCAGTTGCATGGCCGGCACATCATGCACAAGGATATCAATCCGGCTAATGTGGTCTGGAACCGCCGCAGCGGTCAGGTCAAGCTGATCGACCTCGGTATTGCCACCGAGCTGACGCGTGAGGTGCCGGAAGTGCGCAATCCCGACCGTCTCGAAGGTACGCTGTCGTACATTTCGCCCGAGCAGACTGGCCGCATGAACCGGGCCATCGACTATCGGACCGATTTCTATAGCCTGGGCGTGATGTTCTATGAAATGCTGAGCGGTCAGTTGCCGTTTGTCTCTGGCGACGCGCTGGAACTTGTGCATGCGCACATCGCCCGCGTGCCGGCGCCGATCGAACAACTCAGGCCCGGCATTGCCCCGATGGTCTCGGCGATCATCGCCAAGCTGATGGGCAAGACTGCGGAAGAGCGCTATCAAAGTGCGGCCGGCTTGCAGGCCGACTTGCAGACCTGTCTGGATACGTTGAGCGACAGCGGCGTGATTGCGCCGTTTCCGCTGAGCCGGCATGATTTTTCGGGACGCCTGCAGATTTCGCAAAAGTTGTACGGCCGTGAAACACAGATCGCGACTTTGCTGGAGGTCTTTGATCGTGCCAGCCGCGGACCGGCCGAGCTGTTGCTGGTGGCAGGCTATTCGGGCGTGGGCAAATCGGCGCTGGTGCACGAGATCCAGAAGCCGATCACACAAAATCGCGGCATTTTTATCGAAGGCAAATTCGACCAGTTCAAGCGCGACATTCCTTATGCGTCGGTGAGCCAGGCTTTCAAGGAACTGATCCAGCAGCTGCTGACCCGCGGCGACGCCGTGGTCGCGCTGTGGAAAGAGCGGATTCTGGACGCGCTGGGCAACAATGCGCAAGTCATCATCAACGTCATTCCAACATTGGAACTGCTGATCGGTGCGCAACCGGCGGTGCTCGAACTGCCGGCGGCGCAGGCGCAGAATCGCTTTAACCAGGAGTTCCGCAACTTCGTCGGCACCTTCGCCAGCGCCGAGCATCCGCTGGTACTGTTTCTGGACGACCTGCAGTGGGCCGATCTGCCGTCTCTGCAATTGATGTCGCTGCTGCTGCGGGCGCCGGCCATGCCGCACTTGCTGCTGATCGGCGCGTATCGAGACAATGAAATCACGCCAGCCCATGCGCTGCGCCTGACGCTCGACGAGCTGGAAAAAAATGGCGTGGCGGTGCACACTGTGACGCTGCCGCCGCTTAGTCTCAAGGAGGTCAATCACCTGCTGTGCGACACGCTGCATGCCAGCCCGGCGCAAATCGACGAACTGGCGCAATTGTGTCTGGCCAAGACCGAAGGCAATCCGTTCTTCCTGAACCAGTTCCTCGCGGCGCTGGTCGACCAGATGATTGTGCGGCCCGACCCGACGCAGGGTGGCTGGCTGTGGGATATCGGCAACGTGCGCAAAGCCGGCATCACGGACAACATCGTCGAGCTGATGGTGGCGAAACTGCATAAGCTGCCGCTGACCACCCAGCAGGTTCTGCAAGGTGCGGCATGTCTGGGCAACACCTTCGATTTACACATGCTGGCGGCCGTGTGCGGCCTGGCCGAGGCCGAGACGGCGCGACGTTTATGGGAAGCCTTGCAGGAAGAAGTCATCATCCCGCTGGACGACCACTACCGGTATGCGGATCAATCGGCCAGCGCCGGTGAGAGCAGCCTACTGCCGCGCTACCGGTTCCTGCACGACCGGGTGCACCAGGCGGCGAACCTGCTGAGCAGCGATGCCGAAAAGGCGGCCATGCATCTTGCCATCGGCAGATTGTGGCTGGCGACGTATTCGCAGGTTGAGCAGCAGGATTTACTCTTCGATCTGGCGAACCATCTGAATCTGGGGCGCGGGCTGATGACCGACCACGTCGAACGCAGTCATCTGGCGCACCTGAACCTGACGGCGGCACGGCGCGCCAAGGCATCGGTAGCCTACAAGCCGGCCTTGATGTATCTAGAGACGGCGCTGAAACTACTCGATGAAACGGATTGGCAGAGCCAGTATGACTTGATGTTTGCGCTGCATCTTGAAGCCGCGGAAGCGGCGTATCTGAGTGCCGATCCGGTTCAGCTGGAACAATACATCACAAGTGCATTGCGCCACGCCGCTACCTTGCTGGATCAGGTGAAGTTGCATGCAATCTGCATACAAGCGTACATATCCGAAAGTAAATTTCTGGACGCGCTTCGCCACGGCTTGAAGACCTTGGAACTGTTAGGCAGGCCACTTCCCAAAAAACCAACGCGCTCACATACTTCGGAAAGTATGAAGCAAATGGAACTGGCCCTTGCGGGTAGGAAGATCGGAAGCCTTTTAGACCTGCCCGACCGGACTGATCCGCATCAGTTAGCAGTTGGCGAAATTTTGCTGATAACTTGTGCTGCCGCCTATTACGCAATGCCAAGATATGTACCGATTTTGTTGTTTACAGGGATTCAATTGGCATTGCGTTACGGAAATTCTCCGGCCAATACATCTACCTATTCGTTATACGGCGTTGTCCTTATTGGCCGTCCGGATAAAATCGAAGAAGGTTTGCAATACGGGGATGTGGCACTCAAACTGCTTGAACGGGCCGAGATGTCGCTGTTCAAATGCAGGGCCATGTGGATTGTGCACGGGCTGGTACGGCCATGGAAATTTCCATTGTGCGACACGCTCGAAGCATTACATCAAGGGTATCTAGGTGGGAGGGAACTAGGTGAGCTGGAGTTCGCGGCGAACCATGCAATGCTTTTTTCCTACTATTCGTTCTATTGTGGAAACTCACTTGCGGAGCTGGAAAAACAAACCGCTGATTATTGTTCTGCAATTGCCCAGATGCAGCGACCAGCGGTATTCAACGCGGTTAGGATTCTCTGGCAATGCCTGCACAATTTAAGGGGTAAAGCACCTGATCCTAAAATTCTGGAGGGTGACATTTGCAACAAGACTCAAATGCATGATCTTGAGCTGAGGGATGATGATCGTACCCTCATGTGCAAACTCTTCGGCACCAAGCTTTTTTTGTCTTATCTATTTCGGGATTATCGACAAGCGTTACTCAATTCCGTCCTGGCCGAGCGCTACATCGATCCGATTTCTGGATTTTTCGGCATCGGTGTGTTTTGCTTTTACGACTCGCTGATCAGGCTGGCGTTATTGCGGGAAGCTCCGAGTGTCGATAGGCGCAGCATGTTGTGCAAAATAGCCAAAAACCAGAAAAAGTTGCGGCATTGGGCACAACATGCGCCAGAGAATTTTCTGCACAAATGCCATCTGATCGAAGCCGAACAGGCGCGTCGACTCGGCCAAATCGCGAAAGCCAATCGTGCTTATGAACAGGCGATACGACTTGCTGGAGAGAGCAACTTCCTGCATGAAGAAGCGCTTGCAAAGGAATTGGCGGGTGAGCACTATCTGGAGCAAGGCATCGAATCAGTAGCAATGACATACCTCAGGGACGCCCAGCACGGCTATCGCCGCTGGGGCGCTGTCGCAAAAGTTCGCGATATGGACGCTCGCTATCCGCAATGGCTCGGCGAGCAGGCGCCAACGGCCCATGCCTCCTTTGCCCGCGCGACGGAAACGGTTTCCATGACCAACGCCAGCACCTCGGGCATGCTCGACTTTGCTTCAGTCATGAAAGCGTCGCAAGCGTTGTCACAGGAAATCGTGCTGGCGCCCCTGCTCAAGCGCCTGATGCAAGTGGTGATGGAAAGCGCTGGTGCACAACGCGGCGTCCTGTTACTAAAGAAAGACCAGGACTGGTTTCTGGAAGCGGAAAAATCCGATGGACAAGCCGACGCCACCGTCCTGCAATCGGTCGCGCTCGATGCGTTGCCGCAGGACGACACGCCGTTGCCGCTATCGCTGGTGCACTACATCGCCCGTACCAAGGAAAGCATCGTGATTCATGAGGCATTGAAGGAAAAGCTGGTCGCCGGCGACCCGTACGTGCAACGCCACCGGCCGCGTTCGCTGTTGACCCTGCCGATCCTGCACCACGGCGAACTGACGGGCATGCTTTACCTGGAAAACAACGCTGTGTCCGGTGCATTCACCGAAGGTCGCCTGGAAGTACTGCATTTGCTGGCGTCGCAAGCGGCGATTTCGATCGAAAATGCCCGCCTGTATGCCGATATGGAAGAGCGGGTCGCCGCGCGCACGGCAGAACTGAAAACCCTGTCGCTGCGTGATGAGCTGACCGGCGTGGCCAACCGACGTGCCTTCGATGAGCGCCTGCAAGCGGAACTCGGGCGTGGCCGCCGCAATCGGAAGCCAGTATCGTTACTGATTATCGACATCGACCATTTCAAACGGGTCAACGACACTTTTGGTCATCCGGTCGGCGATGCCTGCCTGCGGCAGATGGGCGCCGCGTTGAACGCCCAGTGTCAACGCAGTGCCGACTTCGTTGCACGTTACGGCGGCGAGGAGTTTGCCATGATCCTGCCGGATACGGATATGTCGCAGGCGATGGCCTTTGCCGAACACGTTCGCGGCGCGGTCGCGCAGATTGTTATGCAAATCGGCGAAATCCGTCATCCGATCACCGCCAGTATCGGTGTGGCAAGTGACCTCGGTAATGCACACGCCAGTATGGCAGAGCTGATCGCATCCGCCGACCGTGGCTTGTATGCGGCCAAGGCAGCCGGGCGCAATTGCGTGATCGCTGACATTCAACAGATTGAGGTGACAACATGAAGCCCTGGACAGACACATCTAAAACCTCCGTTATGATGTCGCTGCCCGGTTATAGCGTCGATTGCCTGCTGTACGAAAGCCGCCAGTCCTGCATTTATCGGGGAAAGCGTGCAGTCGACAACGTATCGGTAATCTTCAAAGTATTGAGCGAAGACTTTCCATCACCCGAAAAGCGAGCGCGTTTTCAGCAAGAATATAACCTGATGCGCAAGTTGAAGTCCGATGCTGTGCTGCGCGCCTACAGCATGGAATCGCATCAGGGTATTCAGGTCATGGTGCTGGAAGATTTCGGTGGCACTTCGCTTAACAAGCTCGACATCAATGCGGGCTTGTCAATGGTGGAGTGGCTTAAGGTGGCCGTGCGCTTGGCGGAGTGCCTGGACCAGTTGCATCAGCATCACATCATGCACAAGGATATCAATCCGGCCAACATCGTCTGGAACCGAAAAAGCGGCGAAATCAAGCTGATCGATCTTGGTATCGCCACCGAACTTTCGCGCGAGGTTCCTGAGATTCGCAACCCGGATCGACTTGAAGGAACGCTGGCCTATTTGTCCCCGGAGCAGACCGGCCGCATGAATCGGTCGATGGACTACCGCACGGATTTTTACAGTCTGGGTGCGACTTTTTACGAGTTGCTGACCGGCGCATTGCCATTTGCATCGGGTGACGCACTTGAACTGGTGCATTCGCATATTGCGCGCCAACCGATACCGGTCGAACAGCTTCGGCCGCTAATACCGCCGATGATATCGGCCATCGTCACCAAATTGATGGGCAAGACTGCAGAAGAGCGCTACCAAAGTGCGGCGGGCCTCAAGCTCGACTTGGCGACCTGCCTGCATACGCTCGATGCCGATGGATGCATACCGATGTTCGCTTTGGGACAAACGGATTTTTCACAGCGTCTGCAGATTTCTCAGAAACTGTACGGACGAGAAACCCAAATCGCCACCTTGCTCGATACCTTCGAACGCGCTCGAACCGGTCCGGCGGAACTGCTGCTGGTCGCAGGCTATTCCGGTATCGGGAAGTCAGCGCTGGTGCATGAAATCCGCAAGCCGATCACACGCGATCGCGGCTACTTCATCGAAGGAAAATTCGATCAGTTCAAGCGCGATATTCCCTACGCGTCGCTGAGCCAGGCGTTTCGCGAACTGATCCAGCAGGTATTGACCGAAGGAGAGGAAATTGTTGCTCAATGGCGCAGCAAGCTCTTGCAAGCATTAGGCAATAACGCCCAAGTAATCATCGATGTCATTCCTAACCTGGAAATGATCATCGGGCCGCAGCCGCCAATTCTGGACCTGCCCGCGGCCCAGGAGCACACCCGTTTCAACCATGAATTTCGAAAGTTCGTGGGTACGTTCGCGTCTGTTGATCACCCGTTGGTTATCTTTTTCGATGACCTGCAATGGGCTGACCTGCCGAGTTTGCATTTGATGTCATTGTTGTTGCGCGCGCCGGCACTGCCCCATCTGCTGCTGATCGGTGCCTACCGCGACAACGAAGTCGCTGCGATGCATTCGTTGCCAGTGACCTTGAAGGAAATGGAAAAATACGGCGCAACCGTGCAGACAATCGCATTGCCCCCGCTTGACCTCGATCAGGTCAGCGACTTGTTGTGCGACACGCTGCGCGCGACCCCCGCACGGGTGCGGGAACTGGCCTATCTCAGCCTGGCAAAAACTCAGGGAAATCCTTTTTTCCTTAATCAGTTCTTGGGTGCGCTGGTAGATCACAAGATGCTGTTCCTGGATGTCGCTAAGGGCGGCTGGTCCTGGGATGTCGACAAAGTGCAACAAGCCGGCATCACCGATAATATCGTCGAATTAATGGTTGCGAGACTGGGCCAGTTACCAATTCCGACCCAGCGTGTGCTGCAAGGTGCAGCTTGTCTGGGCAATGTGTTCGACCTGAAGATGCTCGCAGTGGTGTGCGAACTGGCCGAAACAGACACGGCGCGGTTGTTATGGGATGCACTGCAAGAAGAACTGATCGTGCCGCTGGATGACCACTACAAATATGTGGGACAAGCGGGCTCTGATCACGAAGTGGTATTGCTGCCGACGTACCGCTTCTTGCATGACCGGGTGCAACAGGCCGCTTATCTACTCAGCAGCGCATCCGAAAAGGCTGCCATGCATCTTGCCATTGGCAGGCTGTGGTTACAAACTTATTCGCCGTTCCAGCAGCAGTCTCTATTATTCGATCTGGTCAATCATTTCAATCAGGGGCGCGGGTTAATCACTGATCCGACCGAACGGCATCAATTGGCCCAGCTTAACCTCACCGCGGCGCGACGCGCTAAGGCGTCTGCCGCCTATAAACCAGCGCTCGTGTATCTGGAAGTCGCGCTGGAACTAGTTACGGATGCGGACTGGCAGTCCCGCTACGATCTGATGTTCGCCTTACACCTGGACGCTGGCGAGGCGGCGCATCTGAATCATGACTTCGCCCGGATGGAACATATCATCGCGCTGGCGCTGCCCCAGGCAAGAAACCTGCTCGACCAGGCAAAGATCTACGAAATTCGCATTCAGGCTTATATTACCCAGGACAAGTATCATGAAGTCGTCAGTAGCGGATTGGAAGTGCTCCGGCTACTGGGTGTGTATTTCCCCAAAAAGCCGAATAAGATGCATGTCTTGCTAAGCCTGGCACGGACGAGGCTGGCGTTGGCGGGGCGTCGCATCGATCAGCTCGCGTTGTTGCCGGACGCGACCGATCCGCGTATTCTCGCGGCGCGAAAAATTCTCACCAAAATCATCAGTGCCGCCTATTACGCATTGCCACGGCATTTCCCGCTACTGCAGCTTAAGGCGATTCGGCTTTCACTGAAATATGGCCATGCCGCGCCTTCTTCCGCAGCCGATTTTGCCATGTACAGCTTGATACTCGGCGGCGTGCTCGGCGATATCAAGCAGGCTGCGAAATACGGCGAGCTCGGCTTGCGTCTGCAAGAGCGACCAGGCATGGAAATGTACAAGAGCCGCACGATGTTCATCGTGCATGCCGGCATCCATCCGTGGAGCCGGTCGATGCATGCGACATTGGAGCCGCTGACGCAGGGCTATTTGTGCGGCGTCGAAGTCGGCGATGTCGAGTTTTCGGCCAATGCCGCGATGATGTACTGTTTCCACGCTTTTTATTGCGGCAACGAGTTGGCTGGGCTGGAGCGTGAAGCAGCCAATTATCTTTCAGTGCTGGTATGGCCGGGCCGGCGAAGTGACCTGACCATGCTGTCCGAGCAATTGCGAATGCTGATGGGGCAGTCGCCCGCTCAGTTGGTTCAACAAGAGGCCGCCCATGGCCCGCAGCCAGGCATCGATGTCGATGCAGGCAAGGGGCATGCGGCGGCGTCGCAGCATTCGAAACCTACGGCGTTTCAGTCATCGAGCACCAAACTGATGGTGGCCTATCTCTTTCGTGACTACAAGGGTGCGCTCGACCATGCCAGTCGTGCCCGGAAGTACGTAGCGACGCCGGTCGGGTTCATCGGTGTTGCGGTTTTCTATTTCTATTGGTCGCTGCTACAACTTGCGCTCTTGAAGACGACGCCGCAATCGGGTCGCGGCGCGGTAATCAAAAAGATACACAGGAATCAAAAGAAACTCGCGCATTGGGCTAAACATGCGCCGGCTAACTTCCTGCATAAATGGCATCTGGTCGAAGCTGGACTGGCACAGCATGACAATCGACCGCTGATAGCGATCCGCGGTTACGAAACGGCGATACGCCTCGCGCGCGAAAATAATTTTTTGCATGAAGAGGCACTTGCCAAGGAACTGGCGGGAGAATACTACCTGGCGCAGGGCATGGATTCGCTTGCCAGGTTCTATCTTGGCGAAGCCCAGCAAGGCTACCGCCGGTGGGGTGCTATCGGCAAAGTGCAAGACCTGGCGGACCGCTATCCGAACTGGTTGCGCGACCATGGCATGGTTTCGTCGACTTTCACCGGTGGCACTGAAACAGTCTCGATGACCAGCGCCAGTACCTCCGGCATACTTGATTTTGCGACTGCGATGAAGGCATCGCAGGCACTCTCGCAAGAAATCGTACTGGAACGTCTGTTGAAGCGGCTGATGCAGGTGGTGATCGAAAGTGCCGGTGCGCAAAGGGGTTTATTGCTGCTCAAAAGGGACGCAGACTGGTTTGTCGAGGCCGAAAAACGCGACGATCAGCTTGAAGCGACCGTGCTGCAGTCGGTCATGCTTGATGAGTCCGTCCCGGAGGAAGCACCGCTGCCGTTGGCATTGGTGCACTACGTCGCGCGCGCCAGGGAAAGCATTCTCGTGCACGAAGCTCGTGACGAAACACTGCTGGCCAATGATCGATATGTGCAAAAGCACGCACCACGCTCGGTCTTGATGATGCCGATTTTGCATCATGGCGAATTGACCGGCATCCTCTATCTGGAAAATAATGCAGTCTCCGGCGCGTTCACGGAAAACCGGCTCGAAGTTTTGCAGTTGCTGGCATCACAGGCAGCGATTTCGATTGAAAATGCGCAGCTCTATGCCGACATGGAGCAGCGCGTTGCCTTACGCACAGCAGAATTAAAGGCAATGTCTTTGCGCGATGGGCTCACTGGCGTGTCGAACCGGCGCGCATTCGACGAGCGGCTGAAGGAAGAGCTAGCCCGCAGCCGGCGCACCGGCCATCCACTGTCGCTACTGATCATCGATATCGATCATTTCAAGCTGGTCAACGATACGTATGGTCATCCGGTAGGCGACGCCTGCCTCAAGCTGATGGGTACGGTGCTCACTGCGGAATGCCGGCGCGCAGCTGACTTCGTTGCGCGATACGGCGGTGAGGAATTTGCCTTGCTGTTGCCCGATACCGATATCGAACATGCGACGCGGTTCGCTGAGCTGGTACGAAGCGCGATTCAGAAAATCGTGCTGGAGATCGGCCATATTCGCCATCCAATTACGGCCAGTATTGGCGTCGCCGAAGCCGCTGGGGCACTGATCATCGATGGGGCTAGCCTGATTGCGAGCGCGGACCGGTGTTTATACGCTGCAAAGGCAGGCGGGCGCAACCGCGTCATGCATGCGCAGCCTGCGGAACATCTCGGTAGGTAGCACCACGCGATTGTAAGACCTTGTCGGGGCGAGAAAACGTTCCGACAATGGCTTGCTCAATTCGCCAGGGGCGTCGCCTCGTCACAAAGTTTAGCCGGCGTATGGGCGCGGTACTGTGTGATAAAAGCATCGAAATCACCCGTCTGTGTCGCCTCCAGTTGGGTTTGCTCTGCCACCGAAACGCGGGCAAGCTCGTTGAAATGGTCGACTTCCTGAGGAGTTGGCGGACGTGCCCGGAAGTCGGCGGCATGGGCCTGGCTTTGGCGCAAGGCGAATTCAGTGAACGAACCGCCATTGGCACGCAGCGTTGCCAGTACCCGGGCAGACGGTGTCAGCTCGGCAGACAGAAGCTTTGCGCGCTGTGCGGCCAACGATGCCGCATGCACCGCATCCGGACGGTCGGCGTCGAGGACGACGGCGGCCTCGGCAATACGGTCGAGCAGCGCCAGGCCCCAGTCCTTGAGCGCGACTTCTTTTCCGTGATGTTGCAGGTGCAAGCCTGGGCGGCGACCTTCTTTTACCGTGCGGGAGAAATTACCGGTATTTTCCTGCTCCTCGGCGACGTCGGTGAGCGCACTGTCGTCGAGCGCACAAAAAAGCAGGAAGGCATCGAGAAAACGCGATGTCTCCAGGTTGATGCCGAGCGGATCGAACGGATCGACGTCCATGCACCGCACTTCGATGTATTGCACGCCGCGCGTACACAAGGCTTCGAGCGGTCGTTCGCCCATGCGGATAACGCGTTTTGGGCGGATAGTCGCGTAATACTCGTTTTCAATCTGCAGCAGGTTGGTATTGATCTGAATCCATTCACCATTGCGGTAGGCGCCGATCTCTTGGTACGGTGCATATGGCTGGCGTACCGCGCGCAGTAGATTGCTCATGTAGCTGTATAGCGTGTTATACGGCGGCATGAGACCAGCCTGGGCATGGTTTTGATAGCCAAGGTCGCTCATGCGCAAGCTGGTCGCATACGGCAGGAACAGCGTATCCGGCGAGAGGGTGTCGAGTTGATGCGCCTGGCCGCGCAGGAAATGCGCGTCCAGTGCCGGCGATGCACCGAACAGATACATCAGCAGCCAACTGTAGCGCTGAAAGTTGCGCACCAGGGCGATGTAACTCTCGGACTGGAAATCCTGCGCCGACCCCGGTGCATTTTCGTCAGATTGGAGCAACCGCCAGACATCCTCGGAAAGCGAATAGTTATAGTGAATACCGGCGATGCATTGCATGGCCTTGCCATACCGCAGCGCCAGACCGCGGCGGTAGACATGCTTGAGCATGCCGATATGGGAGCTGCCATAGCGCGCGATGGGGATGTCTTCTTCCTCGGGCAACCGGCACGGCATGGACTGGCTCCACAATAGTTCGTTGTCCAGTTTTGAGTAGGCGAAACGATGAATGGCATCCAGTTCGGTCAGCACTGTTTCAATATCATGCTCGGCTGGCGTAATAAATTCCAGCAGCGACTCGGAATAATCGGTCGTGATTTGCGGATGCGTCAGGGCCGAGCCGAGTGCCGCCGGATGGGGTGTCGTCACCAGATGGGCATGCTGGTCGACGCGCAGCGTTTCTCTTTCGATTCCGCGCAATCCGCGCGCCAGCAGCGGACGGTGTTTGCTTGAAGAAAGCAGGGCCAGCCGGCGGGTAAGTAAAGTGCTCAATCCATCTCCTTGTAATTTGCTATGGCTTGTGACGTCGCGCGACGCCTCGTCTTGTTACACTCCGCTATTTACAAGCGAGCAAAAGGCGAGGGCAGTCGTGGCGTGTTCACTTCGTTCAGGGCATTTTTACATTGCCATGGAGGCGGCGTTTCAGCCCCGTTCAGCCGATTTCGCAAGGATATACGAAAATTGGAATTTGACTCGGCGCCTGACAAAGTCCCATGTCCAAAATATCGCACGCCGCAGCAACCTTGTAGTGCGGTTTTCGACCTCGATCAACCATATCGCCCAACAGGATGCATTTTTCAGGTGCATGGCAGGTTTTCAGCATGTACACAGAGGAAAAGTCGGCATGAAAGTTGCTAAATGGTATCAAAGCCACTCAATTGGCGGACTTCATGCGCAGCATACTCTCGCGTCTTATCGGCCGCCTGACAGTAGGGCGCAAGCTTGCGCTGATCTATTTTCCCGATCTTACTGCGGTGATTTTCGTATCGGGGATTTTGATTCACGAAAAATTCATCGCGATTGATTTTGCTAAAAAAGAGATCGTCGGAAACCATTACATTGCCTCGGTGCGCGATGCGTTGATGCCGTCGAGTCGCTCGAACACGGCGCTGTCGTGAACGCCGAACAATTTACCGCGGCGCGGGAAAGTCTGGCGCAAGCGGGTTACGGCGGCCGAAGGCAAATTCGGTCGCGATATGGATACCCAGGAACCCAGCCGCAATTTTGTCGCAGCCATTCGGCGGTACTATTCATCGATCTTGATCGTTTCAAGAACATTAATGATTCTTTAGGCCACCAGGTCGGCGACCGACTCCAGTTCTTTACCCCTGAGCTCGACGTACGCGTCGTTGCGCACCTGCACCTCGAAAGCGATCTGCGTCATGCGGTCGAGCGCGATGAACTGTCTTTGTATTATCAACCACGCATCAACGCCGCGAGCGGTGAGATCGCAGGCGTCGAGAGTCTGGTGCGATGGCATTACCCGACCGAACAACTGATGCTGCCAGGCCGATTCATTCCGGTTGCCGAAGAGTCCGGCCTCATCGTTCCGATCGATGCCTGAATCAACCGCAAGGCTTGTCGCCAGCATCTTCTGTGGCGCGATGGTGGCATGGGCGAGATCGCGGTGTCGATCAACCTGTCGGCGCTTCAGCTCAAGGATGCCAATTTGATTTCAACATTACAGGATGTGCTGGCAGAATTTCCGATCGACGCCGGATGTATCGAACTGGAGTTGACCGAATCGATTCTGATGGACGACGTTCCGGAGATGATCCGCCTCATGGAGCAGATCAAGGCACTCGGCTTTCTTTTGTCGATTGACGATTTCGGAACCGGCTACTCCAGTCTGAATTATCTGTACCGGTTCCCTATCGACAAACTGAAAATCGACCGCTCCTTCATCCAGAATATCCACGGCGCGCCGCACCATCTCGCAGTGACAAAGGCCATCATCGGCCTTGGCCACACCCTGGGACTCGAAGTCGTTGCGGAAGGGGTGGAACAGGAAGCCGATGTGCGTGTGCTGAAGGAAGCAGGGTGCGATGAACTACAGGGGTATCATTTTGCGCGACCAATGGATGCTGCGCACTTCGCCGCGTGGCTCGATGCGCATCGAGCCATGCACGCTGCGCTTGCGGCTGCTTGAAACAGGGTCGAGTCGCCGTCGGGGCTATCTGCCGACAACTGAATAGACAGCAGCGTTATCGGCCAGCCAGCGTGCCGACAACGGGCTATGTTGCTGCGAAGGATGAAAGTCGGGCCGAAAATACAACCGCCAAGGCTTGGCAATAACGGGTAT
>JACMQD010000095.1 GCA_014377155.1 Herminiimonas sp. | reverse complement strand
GCATCCGGCGATCGAGATGGCCGGATGCAATCGGAAGATTTTCTGGTGACATGGATTGGTCTATTTCAAATTCATCTTGACGACATTGGTCTTGGTGGCGCCCTTAAAATCCACGACCTGCCCGCGAAAAGTTCCTTCTACGCCAGCCGCGTTGCCGATCGTTAGCGCAATCGGTTCGGCAATCTGGAAGGTTTCGGTCGAGCCGGCCTTGAGAACGCGCGACATTAAAACCTTGTTGTTGGCACCCTTGATTTCGACCCAGGAATCGTTACGCATCGTAAGCACCAAAGCATTGCTTCCAATCGCAGCCTGCGGAACGGACACCGCGGCCACTGCAGGAACAGCGATCGCCAGATTGGGCGCAGCAATCGACGTACTCGGCACCGTAATGGTGCCATTTGCACCATTCGCAGTTTTGATCGCCTCGCGTATTGTCGACGCACCAGGCACATCGGCTTGCGCCTCACCGGGCTGCGGTGCCATCCCCACACCGCCCGTGGCCACCTGCGCCTTGTCGGACGCAATAGGGTCGACCTGTACGTTGGCCGATGAAGACCAGGCTTTCATCTTGCCGGACACCGCTTCTGACATGCCGGGCAATGTGACCTTTTGCATTGTCACGATAGCCGCGCCGATCAGCAACACGGCCACGATCCCTATCAGCAACCGTTTTGATGAAGTCGCAGACTTGCCCATCGGGCGCTGGCGCGATGCGGAAAAGGAAGACGATATCGATGGCCGAAGCGGCAGAGGCTCGCTGGTCGCGCCGGTTTGCTTGGCAATCGATGCGAGCAGTGGAACGGAATCCACCTTCAGCAATTTGGCATAAGCACGCACGAAACCACGCGCCACCGCCATTCCCGGAAGCGCCGAATAATTATCGGCTTCGATCGCGACAATCTGACGCGGCGCCAGATTGAGCTGACTCGCAACCTGCTGAACGCTCCACCCTAATTCTTCACGGCGGGTCGCAAGTTGTTGACCTGCGCTGGTCTCAGTGCGATTAAGATGCTCCGGTCGTACGGCTTCGCCACCCATAGTCGTCTCATCCATTATTGCATCACTCTTCAAATGCACCGCGTTGAAACGCGCCGAACTCCGGGGAGTTCGGATAGCGCCGACGCAATTGCGTAACCAGGCTGGACTCAGCCGTGCGGTCGCCGATCTTGCGCTCGATCTTGATTGCGGTCCAGAGTACATCCGCCGTCAAGGCATCGGTTTTGGCGACGCGGCCGATATAAAAACGCGAACGCTCGAAGTCGCCGCGTTCGTAATAGATTTTCGCAAGATTGACGTTGGCCGATGAATTGCCGGGATCGTACTGAAACGCCTGCGTAAAATAACGCTCCGCTGCCGCCATATCCTTCAGTTTCATGCTGCACACACCCGCATTATTCAAGGCCTTGCCCGGCGACTGGTAAGTCTTGTTTTTCAGGGCAGCTTCAAAATAGGGAATCGCCTGCGCCGCACGATCGTTTTGACAAAGAAACCAGCCATAGTTGTTGCTCAGGTCGCCATTGTTGGGTGACAGGCGCATCGCCTGCGCAAAATTGTCTTCGGCAAGGCGAGTTTCGCCCATGTCCATGTAGATCAATGCGCGTACGCTGAATGCCTCGGCAAAATTCGGATCGGCAACCAGCGCCTGTTTAATTTCATCCAGCGCTGTGTTCAACTGCCGTTGTTCATAATAACCAATAGCAAGCTGCAGCCGAATGCGGGCGCGCTTTTGACCATCGGTCTGGTCCGAATTGGTTAGCAACTCCTCGGATGCGCCGGCCGAACGGCTCGTAGTAGTACACCCGGACATCAGCATCAGGCCCGCAACGAAAGAGATGCCGGCCACTCGCGTCACGTGTCTTAGTACGCGTCCGATCACGATGAAATCTCCACAATCCGTCCGAAGTTGGCACCGAATTTCGTTTGATACTCCGCCATCTTTTGCATCCGCTCCTGCACGCGGGTGCGGTCCTGCACCTCGCCTGCCAACTGGCCGCAAGCAGCGTCGATGTCATCGCCGCGGGTTTTGCGAATGGTGGTGACAATTCCCGCATCCATCAGCACCTGCGCAAAAGCCTTGATGCGGGGATTATTAGAGCGCGTCAGGCCCGATTCGGGAAACGGGTTGAACGGAATCAGGTTGAATTTACACGACACCGGATTAGTATTGTTTTGCACCAGCGCCACCAGTTCGCGCGCATGCAGATCGCTGTCGTTGACGCCGTCTAACATGCAATATTCGAAGGTCACGAAGTCGCGTGGTGCAAATTCAAGATAGCGCTTGCACGCCGCCATCAATTCCTTGAGCGGGTACTTCTTATTAAGTGGCACAAGCCCGTCGCGCAGCGGATCGTTCGAGGCATGCAGCGAGACCGCCAGAGCCACCGCACAGTCCTGCGACAAGCGATCGATAGCCGGCACCACACCACTGGTCGACAGTGTAACGCGCCGACGCGACAGGCCATAGGCATTATCGTCGAGCATCAACTTAAGCGCCGTGACGGTCGGCTCATAGTTGAGCAAGGGTTCGCCCATGCCCATCATCACGACGTTGGTAATCTGGCGCTCGCCCTTGGGACCAGGCTCGATACCCTTGGTCCGGCGTAATTCGAATTCAGCCATCCAGAGTTGGCCAATGATTTCACCCACTGTGAGGTTGCGGTTGAAACCCTGCTTGCCCGTCGAGCAAAAACGGCAATTGACAGCGCAGCCCGCTTGCGTCGAAATGCAGAGCGTACCGCGATTTTCTTCGGGGATAAAAACGGTTTCGACCGCGTTGCCTTGCCCCACATCCAGCAGCCACTTGCGGGTGCCATCGGTAGAAGTATGGTCACTGATGACCTGCGGCGCCGCAATCATCGCACGGGTGCCAAGCTTGTCGCGCAGGGACTTCGCGAGATCGGTCATCGAGTCGAAATCGCTGGCGCCGTACTGATGGATCCAGCGCTGCAATTGCTTTGCACGGAACGGCTTCTCACCCAGCTCACCGCAGTAAGCCACGAGTTGCGAAGGATCCAGGTCCAGCAAGTTGGTGAGAGCCGTCATAGTATTGTCGAGCCGTCCGGACATCGGGCACTGCGAGAACGCTAGCGTCGGACGACCTGTTAATTAACGTGAATAAACGTTCAGTGCAGGGAAAAAGTACGCGATTTCGACTTGTGCAGTTTCGGCAGCGTCCGAACCGTGTACGGCATTGGCATCGATCGAATCGGCAAAGTCGGCACGAATCGTACCTTTGTCGGCTTTCTTCGGATCTGTCGCGCCCATCAGGTCACGATGCGTCAGGATCGCGTTCTCGCCTTCGAGCGCCTGAACGATGACAGGACCGGAAATCATGAAATCGACCAAGTCTTTGAAGAAGGGGCGTGCACTGTGGACGGCGTAGAAACCTTCTGCTTCAGCGCGCGACAGATGCATCATGCGTGCGGCGATAATCTTCAGGCCAGCGGATTCAAAACGGGAATAAATCTGACCGATCACGTTTTTTGCAACAGCGTCCGGTTTGATAATCGAGAGGGTTCGTTCGATTGCCATGTGTAAAAACTCCAATAAAATGAAAGGGTTATGACGTAGAATTGTTGAATCAACTAACCCTTGATTTTAACACGAAACCCCCTACTTAAGAATCAGGATCTAATGAAGGCAGGAAAGTCCGGGTTCGGTACCGACCTGACACTCGGCTGGGCGTCAAACCGCATGCTATCCTGACGCATGCTGTAACGTTGAAACATAACTGGAGACATCATGAATCAAAATTTGCAGGGAACACTTGGCCGGTCAGACGACGCCCTGGCTACACGTAACCGGGTATTGCGAAACACTTACTGGTTGCTGGCGATATCGATGGTACCAACGATAATCGGCGCGTGGCTCGGCGTTCAATTCAAATTCAGCTTCTTCGGCGGCAGCCCGTTTATCGGCTTCATACTTTTCATGGCTGTGGCGATGGGGTTTATGTTCGCGATCGAAAAAACCAAGAATTCACCCATCGGCATCGCGGTACTGCTGGGCTTTACGTTCTTTATGGGCCTGATGCTGTCGCGGCTGATTGGCAACATTCTGGGGTTGGCGAACGGCGCAACGCTGATTATGACGGCGTTTGGCGGCACGGCCATCATTCTCGGCGTTATGGCAACCATCGCTACTGTATCCAAGCGTGATTTTTCTGGCTTAGGGAAATGGCTGACTGCCGGGTTTCTGGTCGTGATGGTGGCGATCGTCGCCAACATCTTCTTGAAAATTCCGGCGCTTTACATGACAATTTCAGTTGTCATCATCGCCATTTCATCGGTCTTCATCCTGCATGACGTGCAGCGTGTGGTCAATGGCGGGGAGACCAATTATATTTCGGCAACTCTCGGTATTTACCTGAGTATCTACAATATTTTCAGCAACTTGCTGGCACTGCTTGGCATTTTCGGGGGCAACCGCAATTAATGTTGTTAACGTTGCTGTCCCGCTGTCGGGACAGCAACTGTTCCTCAGCGCCAGCTTTTTTCTTGAAGTCAGCCTGGTTGATCTGGCAAGTCGAAAACCGCCATCGATTCGACATGCGCGGTGTGCGGGAACATATTGACCACACCGGCCTGCTTCAGCACATACCCTCCCTCGTTGACCAAAATTGCTGCATCGCGTGCCAATGTGGCAGGACTGCAGGACACGTAGACGATTCTTTTCGGCATCAGTTGGCGATGGTGAACCGCGAGTCCGCTCAAAGCGTGGCATACCGCCATGGCACCGTCGCGCGGCGGATCGATCACCATCCTGTCAAACTTTTCCAAGGCGATGAAATCCGCCGTGGTGGCGTCGAACAGATTGCGACTGTAAAACGTGGTCTTGCCGTCGAGTCGATTGGCTCGGGCGTTTTCCAGAGCACGTTCGGTCAGCAGGGTGCTGCCTTCGATACCGACGACTTCGCGCACCTGCGTGGCGATCGGCAAAGTGAAGTTCCCGAGTCCACAAAACAGGTCCGCCACCCGATCATCCGGACCGGCAGCGAGCAGGCGTAGCGTACGCGCCACCAACACCCGGTTGATCTGGTGATTGACCTGCGTAAAATCCGTTGGCTTGAATGGCATCTTCACACCAAACTCGGGCAGCAGGTAATGCAGCGTCGACATCGCCGGATAGAACGGATAAGCGGTTTCCGGACCTTTCGGCTGCAGCCACCATTGAATTTGATGCAAATCGGCGAAAGCGATCAGCTTGGCTTCATCGTCGCCGCACAGCGGTGCCATGATGCGCATGACCAAGGCGATTACGCCTTCGCCGATGGCCAGTTCAAGTTGTGGCACTTGCTCCATGATTGACAACGAAGCGACGAGACCGCGCAACGGCACAAGCAGATCCGACACCTTCTGCGGCAGAACCTTGCAGCTTTTCATGTCGGTCAGGAAGCTGGATTTTTTTTCGTGGAAACCGACCAGAACGCCACCCTTTTTAGGCACATTCTTGACAGAGATGCGTGCCCGGTACCGGTAGCCCCATGTCGGCCCGTAGATCGGCCGCATCATGACCTCTGGCTTCACCTTGCCGATGTGTTTCAGATTGTCTTCGAGAACGCGCTGCTTCATGGCGACCTGCGCCCCCGCCTCCAGATGTTGCATAGCGCATCCGCCGCAAACGCCGAAGTACTCGCACGCGGGCTTGACGCGCAGCGAGGCTTCGCGATGCAGCGCGGTCATCGTCGCGGCTTCCCATTTGGATTTCTTGCGATAGGAAAGAAAGCTCACGCGCTCACCGGGCAAGGCCCCTTCGACAAAAATAACTTTGCCTTGGCTGCCGTCTTCATTTTCAAGGTGGCCGACGCCGCGGCCGTCCATGTCGAGGGATTTTATTTCGATAATGTTATGGGACATAAATTGCTGGAGTTTGCCGGCGCGCGGTCGGGCCGAGTCTGAATAGGTTGAGCAAAAAAACAATAGAATCAAAAACCAGGCGTTGGATTGTTCATCCGGGATTGTTTTGCACATCGACCGCCTGTGCGGTCGCAGTACAAGAATAGGCGACGCTCATAACAACACGTCCTTGCCTACCCCTTTGGCTGCCAATGCGCGCTTGAGCTTTATCAGCGCCTCCTGCTGTATTTGCCGCACGCGTTCACGCGTTACGCTCATTTCCGCAGCCAGTTCCTCCAGAGTGGCAGGATCGGTGTTATCCAGTCCAAAACGCCGGGTGATAACGATACGCTGTTTGTCGGGCAGCTTTTGCAGCCATTCATGCATCAGAACCGTCATCTCGTGGTGTTCCGCGCGGGAATCAGGACCGTCGTCACTGTCACCCGGCAGCATGTCCATCAGGCTGGCACCCGGATCGCCGTCGAGCGGCGCGTCTAGCGACGTTGCATGTTCGGATAAGGCGAGCACGTCTTGCACGTCATCTACCGTCCTCCCAAGAAGATGCGCAATATCGTCGACACTGGCATCCTTGCCGTCGTGGTGCTGGGCTTCCAGATGATACTTAGCACGCAAAACCTGATTGAGTTCGCGCACCATGTGTACCGGCAGCCGCACTGTACGTGCCTGGTTCATGATGGCGCGTTCGATGCTTTGCCTGATCCACCAAGTCGCATAGGTCGAGAATCGAAACCCGCGTTCCGGCTCGAACTTGTCGATAGCCCGCATCAAACCAAGGTTGCCCTCCTCGATCAGATCGAGCAAAACCACGCCGCGATTGATGTAGTGCTTTGCGATCGATACCACAAGCCGCAAATTGTGCTCGATCATGACCTGCCGCGCATCGAAATCACCCTGCTTGGCCAGTGTCGAGAAATGCACTTCCTGGGTCACGGTCAAAAGTGCGCGCGCGCCGATCTGATTCAGATAGTGCTGCGTCGCGTCGGTGGACAGTTCGGCAGCTAATACGGTCTTGAGTTCATCGACATGATCTACTGCGGAAATTGCCAACGCCATCTCGTCCGACGCTTCATCTGCCGCATCATCGATCGCGTCAGAGGTTGCGCCGTCCGCATCGTACCCTAAACCATGCGCCTCGCCCCCGCCCGCAGCGTCATCGGAAACGTTATCCGTTGACGCCTCTTCGTCCAGCGATTCGTCGGCGCTTTTTGTCATTTAAGATTGGGCAAGAACTTCGACGGATCGACCGGCTTGCCCTGCTGGCGGATTTCGAAGTGCAACTTGACCGCGTCGCTGTCGGAATTGCCCATTTCTGCAATCTTCTGGCCCCGGCTCACAGCTTGCCCTTCCTTGACCAAGATGGATTTGTTATGGGCATAGGCCGATAGCAAATTGTTGGTGTGCTTGACGATGACGAGGTTGCCATAGCCGCGAATTCCGCTGCCGGCATACATCACTTTGCCGGAACCGGCAGCCACGATATTCTGACCTACTTTACCGGCAATATCGATGCCCTTTCTGCCATCCTCGAAACCTGAGATAACTTTACCTTCGGCTGGCCAGATCCAGGAAACGCTGTCGTCGTCGGCGCTCGCGGTCGGAGTGTTGTCAGCCGGCTTATCGAAAATTTTGGGCTCGGCCGGACGTGAAGATTCCGCCTTGACGGGCACTGCCAGTGCGACCGTGTTCGAGCCCGGCGCATCCGGCTTTTGCAGCTCTGCCAATGCAGTTTCGGAGTAAGGACGCTTTTCAGCACGCGGCCCGGTCTTGTTCGGTGCGGCCGCGCCGGATGCACCGTTGGCTGAGCCTGCGGCAACAAACGGCGGGTTCGATAACGAGCGCACCTCGACACCGGTCGATGCCACGCTGCCGGTTTGGACACCAGATATCGTTGAACCGGGTTCGGGTTGTGCTACCCGCAATACCTGATCGACCTTGATGTCATTGGCATTGGCGAGATTGTTCCATGCCACGAGGTCGCGATAATTCTGACCAAATTCAAGCGCGATATGCAATAGCGTATCGCCTCTGCGGACCGTATAGAAACCGCGCATGTCGGTCTTGACGGACGCCTGGTTTGGCTGAACGCGGGGCGTCTCCGCCCTGGCACCCGAAGTGCGATCGATAATCGGTGCCGAAGTGCGCGTGGTACTGCATGCGGCGATAAAACCGACTGAAACTGCAAGACATGCCAAGCGTAAATTTTTCATTCTCATTGCGTTCGTTTATTTGGGATCGGACAAGCGCCGCAAGCGTTACACAGTGCCTGCACGAAGCGGCACAAAATGGCACTCTTCCAACGTCACGCTCGTCCATTCGAATTTGTTTATTCTCGTGATCAACTGCAGCACTTGGTTACGTGTGCCAACGGGTGCGACCAGACGGCCGCCGATCGTCAGTTGCTCCAGCAGCGCCTGCGGTACCTCGAGACCAGCAGCGGCCAGGATGATACCGTCGAATGGTGCAACCTGCGGGAGCCCAAGCATACCATCTCCGTAATGCAAGCGGATATTTGCGATGCGCAGAGGACGCAAATTTGCCTTGGCTAATTCATGCAGCGCCTTGATGCGCTCGATCGAATACACATCCTTGCACAGTCGTGCCAGTACAGCGGCCTGATAGCCGCAGCCCGTGCCGATTTCCAGCACGCGGTCAAGTATCCCGCCATTGGCATTGTCACGCATGACTTCGATCATGCGTGCCACGATATAAGGTTGCGAAATCGTCTGATGATGACCGATCGGCAGCGAAGCATCGATGTACGCCTGGCTAGCCAGCGCAGGCTCCATGAAAAGATGACGCGGCACGGCTTCCATGGCAGCGAGCACCCGCGTGTCGCGCACGCCTTGCCGGGCAATGCGCGACACCATCGATCTGCGTACCGCATCCGACACCAGCGGCGTCGGACGATCCGGTGATGGTGGCAGGATCGCGCGTCCATTCGCCCGCGCCTGCAATGCTGCCGCCACCACGACCCGCGGCACATATTGCGCCGCATTCTGCGTGGCTGTCTGGGGGGTTGCGGTTTTTGTCGTCGAGGTCTGGTGTGATTGCAATGTCCGGTTCGGCTTGGCAGTCACTGCCGCCAGCGATAGCGGAAAGCGTTTGGCTTTGTCGGTCATGCCAGATCCTTTTGCAATACATCGAGTTGCGTCACATGCGTCAGGTCTACACGCAGGGGCGTTATGGATATGAAACCCTGCGAAATGGCATGAAAATCCGTCCCCTCGCTCGCATCTTTTTGTCCGCCCGGCGGTCCGATCCAATAAATCTCCCGGCCGTGAGGATCGGTTGCCTTGAACACCGGCTCCGACTGATGCCGCTTTCCGAGGCGCGTCGCGACAAGGCCACGCAATTGTGCCAAAGGCAAGTTCGGAATATTGACGTTAAGGAGATAAGGCTTTTGCATCGTGTCGAACTTGCGTTCGACGATCGTCCGAGCAATCTGCGCCGCAGCATCGAGATGCGCCCAGTCGCGATCGACCTGCGAAAACGCAATCGCCGGAATACCGAACAGAAACCCTTCGGTCGCCGCCGCAACCGTTCCCGAATAGAGCGTGTCATCACCCATGTTCTGGCCTTGATTAATACCAGAAACAACCAGGTCCGGCGTGAAGGACAACAGACTGGTCAATGCGACGTGCACGCAATCCGACGGCGTACCGTTGACGAAGTAAAAACCGTTATCGGCGCGCTGCACCGACAGCGGACGGTCGAGCGTGAGTGAGTTGGAACTGCCGGATCGATTGCCATCGGGCGCCACCACAACGATTTCGGCAATCGGCGCCAGCGCATTTGCCAGTGCCACAATGCCGGGAGCCAGGTAACCGTCGTCATTACTAATAAGGATGCGCATGCCTGATTTTACCCTTAAGCAATCTTTTGAAGTGATGAACTTTTTGACATTTTGCGGCATAATCGTAAAATCAAACGATCGTTCGTTTTTTTAAAACCATAAAGGAGACACTATGAAAGCCATCGTCTGCAAGGCCTGGGGATTGCCCGATACACTAGTCGTGGAAGAACTGCCTGAAGTGGTTCCCGGTCCAGGCCAGGTCGCCATCGATGTCAAGGCGGCGGGTGTAAATTTTCCGGATGTGCTGATCATTCAGAACAAGTATCAATTCAAGCCGGAACTACCCTTCACGCCCGGTAGCGAACTAGCAGGCATCGTGCGCGCCGTCGGCGAAGGCGTGAATTACCCCAAGGTAGGCGACAAGGTCATCGCTTTCATCGGCCATGGCGCTTTTGCGCAACAGGTTTTGGCACCGGCCCAGGCCGTGATACCGATGCCACCGGGGATGGATTTCGATACCGCCGCCGCAATCACGCTCACTTATGGTACGTCGCATCATGCGGTGGTCGACCGCGCCCAGCTTAAAGCTGGCGAAACCATGCTGGTTCTCGGTGCTGCCGGTGGCGTAGGCCTGGCCGCAATCGAGATTGGCAAAGCGCTGGGTGCACGCGTGATCGCCGCCGCCTCGACCGATGAAAAACTGGCAGTCTGCAAAGCGCACGGCGCCGATGACCTCATCAACTACACGACCCAGGATTTGCGTGAAGCGATCAAGGCAGCCACGGGCGGCAAGGGTCCGGACGTGATTTACGATCCGGTCGGTGGTATCTACGCCGAAGCCGCCTTCCGTTCGATCGCATGGCGCGGCCGTTATCTGGTCATTGGTTTTGCCAACGGCGAAATTCCGAAATTGCCATTCAATTTGATGCTACTCAAGGGTGCGTCGGTGGTCGGCGTATTCTGGGGCGAGTTCGCCAAGCGCGAACCGAAAGCCAACCTGGCGGCGATGCAGCAGATGATGGGTTGGCTCGCCGATGGCACGATCAAGCCGCATATCTCAGCGCGTTACGCATTGGCCGACACAGCACAGGCACTCAATGACCTGGCAGCGCGCAAGGTCACCGGCAAGGTGGTGATTCAGCCGGAAAAATAATCGTAATTCTGGCAGATGCCGACAGCGCGGCATCTGCGCCGTGCTAGCAGGTATCAGGTTCTGGTAGGCATGAGTGCGTTGTTCCCCAGCCTGCACTTATCCTCCGAGATACCCTAGTTACAGCCGCTCGCAACCGCAGCGCAGCAGGATTCGAGACCTAACGCACAGTTTTTCGTGACGTTTTTGCAGCTGACTGGTCTACAGTACTGCAACTTGCAAACAACCCTCAAGGAGAAACACGAAAATGGCAACCAAGGACGAATGCGATCAATTCGCGATTGAAGCACTCAACCGCTTCGAAGACTTCACATCATGGGCGCTTGCCAACTGGCCCAACAAAAGCTTTCCGCTGATGGTGTCGGATTTTAGCGAAAGCCGTCGCGAATTGTCGCTCGTGCTTGGCGAAAAACTCGACCAGGGGCAAACCCGCGACGATTTGCCCAAGGATGACAAGCCGGACTATATCGATACTAAACCGATGCCTTGGCCATAATTATTATCGCGCAGGCGGCAGCGGTCAACCATACGCCTGTGCATTGTCAAGCTTCGCGCAGGGTCTGCAGCGGAGGCTGATTCAATACACTGCGCAAGCCCACCCAACCGCCGATGAAAGCACAACCTGCACCGACTGCGATGCCGGCCAACCACACTGCCGGGCCAAGCGTCAATTCGAAGTTAAACACGAAGCGCGCCAGCGCCCATCCCACCGCAGCAGCACCCGTTGCCGCCAGCAATCCGGCCAAGCCTCCTACCAGAGCAAACTCGATCCACTGCGCTTGCGACAACTGCTTGCGGGTCGCGCCCAACGCGCGCAGCAGACCCGCTTCGCGGGTGCGCTCATCCTGTGAGCCGACCAGTGCGGCATACAACACCAGCACGCCGGATGCGAGCGTAAACAGAAACAGGAATTCGACCGCCGTCACGACCTGGTCAAGAACCGTCTGAATCTGCTTGACGACATTACCGATGTCGACCACGGTCAGGTTCGGAAAGTCGCGCGTGAGGCCGTTGATAAACGCATTCTGGCCTGGGGCGAGGTGAAACGCGGTGATCCATGTCTGCGGCATGTCTGCCATTGCCTTGGGATTGAGGATGACAAAGAAGTTGACCCGCATCGAGCCCCATTCGAGCTTACGCAAACTGGTTACCGGCGCATCGACGGTCTGCCCGCCGATATCGAACCGCAACCGGTCGCCCAATTTCAGGTTCAGTGTCTTGGCCAGACCTTCCTCGACCGATGCTTCCGGCTTACTGTCGTCAAACCAGCGGCCGCGCGTGACCTCGTTTTGCGGCGGCAACGCCGTCATGGTCGACAGATTGAATTCACGGTCCACAAGGCGCTTGGCGCGGTCCTCGATGTAGGTTTCGCCGGTGACGGGTTTGTCGTTAATCTGGATCAGCCGGCCCCGGATCATCGGAAAAAGCTCTGGCCGGGCCACGCCGTTACTGTTCAAGCGCGCAGAAATATCGGACTTCTGATCCGGCTGGATATTGATCACGAACTGATTCGGCGCGTCGGGTGGCGTCGATTTGCGCCACGCATCGACCAGATCGCCACGCACGACCGTCAGCAACAGCAAGGCCATCAGGCCCAATGCCAGCGCGACGACCTGGACGATGGTGGCACCTGGTCGGCGTTGCAATGCGGTGATCGCGAAACGCCAGCTGGAATGATCGATCGCACCGCGCAGGTAGCGCAACGATTTCAGACCGACCCAGCCACTGGCTGCATAGAACGCCAGGCCACCGAGAAAGCCAGCGGCGGTCAGCAAGCCCAGCTTCAGATTGCCAGCCTGCCACAATAAAAGCGCGACGAATGACAGCAGCGCCAGTCCATACGTCACCAGCGCCATCGGCTGCGGTGCATCCTGTTCGCGCCGGATGACGCGATTGTGCGGCACATTACGCAGTTGCAGAATTGGCGGAATCGCGAAGCCGACCAGTAGTAGCAGTCCGGTGGCCACACCCTGCACTGCTGGCATGAACGTCGCCGGCGGCAAATCATTGGTCACCAGTTTGCCGAGCCATTCGAGCAATACGAAATGGGCAGCGAAACCGACCAGCGCCCCGATGACGCTGCCAACCAGACCAATGATCAGAAACTCGATCAGATACATCAGCGTAACCTGATTTTGTGTGAGGCCTAAAAAACGTAGCATTGCGCAGGCGTCGACATGGCGCAGCATGAATCGGCGCGCCGCCATCGCCACCGCGACCGCGGCCAGCATCGCCGACAGTAGCCCGACCAGTGACAGGAATTCTTCCGCGCGATTGAGGGTCGCGCGCATTTCAGGACGGCCGGATTCGAGCGATTCGATCCGCACACCTTTGACGTTGTCGCGTTCGATACTGGCTTGCACCCACGCCTGAAATGCGCCCACGACGTCCGGCGACCCCGCGCTCAAGAGACGGTACGTGACACGCGAGCCGGTCTGTACCAGATTGGTTGCCGCAAGGTCGGATGCCGACAGCATCACGCGCGGCGAAAAATTCATGAACGCGGCACCGCGGTCGGGCTCTGCCACGATCAGTTTGTCGATGATGAAGATCTTGTCGCCCAGCTTCAGCGGATTGCCGACGGCGATACCGAGTCCGGTCAGCAGATTGGGATCGACCCACACACGGCCGGGCGGCGGCACCTCGCGCGTGGTCGCGCCGTCGCTGTCGGGCTTGTCGCTGATCTTGAGACTGCCGCGCAACGGATAGGCCGCGCTGACCGCTTTGATCGACGACAGTTGCGAGCGTGCCGTGTCGCCCTCACCCGCAATGGCCATGCTCGGGAACACGACGGTGTCCGCGATCGACAGGCCGAGGCGCTGCGCTTCGGTGCGCCAGGCGGCGCTGATCGGTTGGTCGCCGCTGATGACCAGGTCGGCGCCAAGCAACTGGTGGGCATCGCGGTTGAGGCCGGTGCGCATGCGGTCGACAAAAAATCCGACCGAAGCCAGCGCCGCGACGGCGACGATCAGGGCGATCAGCAGGAACCGCAGTTCGCCGGCTTGCCAGTCACGCCGGGTCATTCGCAAAGATTGAAGGAACATCAGGAATGCAGCTTTCTGAACAGCCATCGCAGCCCGCGCCATAATTTCGGCAGCAACCAGATGGCAATGACAAAGAAGATAAAGAGAAACGTGAAAAATACCCATGGCTGAAAAAACGCTGCCCACAGGCCGCCCAGAACTAGCACTTCTTCCGAAAACGACGCCGCCCAGTTACTGAATGGCTCCGGCGACGTATTGATCAGCGCGCGACTGCCCGCTTTGGTGAAATGCGCGCTGGCCGCAATGGTGCCGCCCAGCAGCCCGGCAATCGTAGTCCATGCCGGGTCCATATGGCCCAGCGCCGCCGCGCCGAGCACAGCACCGGCAGGAATACGAATGAATGTCTGGAACGCATCCCATGCCGAGTCCACGCCTGGCACCTTGTCAGCGACGAATTCGACCATCAGCAAGGCGCCACTGACGCTTAGCACCCAGGGCGAGGCCAACACCTGCAGGGTCGCCGGCAGTTCGAGCCAGCCCATGCGGGAAAACCAGCCTGCACAGAACAGCGCCAGATATAAACGGATGCCGCTGGCCCATGAAAGCCCGGCGGCAAGGGCGGCCGACGAAAGCGTTTCAGTCATGCGGTTTGCCCTCTTCCTGCTTGCGACCGGCGCGCCGATTGAATCGGCGGGATTCGGGCACCGCGTCGGTCCGGGCAACGAGCATTAGCATCCCTGCCGAGACGAGCATCGCCGGTACGATGAAGCGCCAGCCGAGCCCGTGATACTGACGGAAAAATGACAGAAACCCGGCCAGAATGAGCAACGGGCCGGCAAGCAGCGATGACTTGGTGATGCCATCGAGGATCAGGATCGCGAGACCCGAGCCGGCCAGGCCGATAATCCACAGCCACTGGACATCGGGCATCCAATTCAGGCTATGCAGCAGCCAGGCGCCGCCGATGGCGATGAGCAAGATAGGCACTGACGCGTCTCTCATGGTTGTCCTATGAGTTTTTCATGTTGGGATGTCACGCTGCAAAAAAAGCATCCACCTCGTCAATGTACTTGCGCTTGGTTGCGGCGTCCAGAAACGCTGCCGTAAAACTATTGCGCGCCAATTGTTGCGCGTGACGTCGGTCCAGAGGCAAGGCATCGAAAGTGGCCAGGAAGTTGTCGTTCAGGTAACCGCCGAAATACGCCGGATCGTCCGAATTGAGCGTAACCACCAAACCAGCGTCCAGCAACGCCAGCACATTATGATCGTCCATGCGGTCGAACACGCGCAGCTTCAGGTTTGATAACGGGCAAACCGTCAGCGGTATCCCCTCGCGTGCCAGACGCTGCGTCAGATCGGCGTCTTCCAGACAGCGTACGCCATGATCGATGCGCTCGACATGCAGCACGTCGAGCGCGGTTTCGATATACGCCGGCGGTCCCTCTTCGCCAGCGTGGGCAACCAGGCGGAAACCCAATTCGCGACAGCGTGCGAAAACCTTGGCAAATTTTTCCGGTGGATTGCCGCGCTCGGACGAATCCAGCCCGATACCGATGATCTTGGCGCGATGCGGTAACGCCAGTTCGAGCGTGGCAAAGGCATCGTCTTCCGACAGGTGGCGCAGGAAGCACAAGATCAGGGCGCCGGTCATGCCCCATTCTGCATGGGCTTGCTGCAGCGCGCGATGGATTCCATCGACCACGGTTGCGAACGGCACCCCGCGTTCGGTGTGGGTCTGCGGATCGAAGAACAATTCCGCGTGCACCACATTGTCCGTCCGCGCCTTTTGCAGGTACGCCCAGGTCATGTCGAAGAAATCCTGTTCATGCAACAGTACGCTGGCACCGGCGTAGTAAATGTCCAGAAACGATTGCAGATCGGTGAACGCATAGGCGCTGCGCAAATCATCGACGCTGGCGTAAGCGAGCTCGACGTTATTGCGCTGCGCGAGTGCGAAGATGAGTTCCGGTTCCAGCGAACCCTCGATGTGAATATGCAACTCGGCTTTCGGCATCTGCCGCAAGATAGTTGACAGGGAGGCGTCCATGCAGGTCCTGATATCGGTAAGTGGTGATTGCAATTTTACGATGAATGACGGCACAGCGCGGGTCAAGGCTGTTTTCTTGTATCGAGCCGGCGTGATGTCGGCCTCGTGTAGGAAAAAAGCCGCTTGCCAGGTGGTGAGCTGAACCCCAAAGTTGGACATCGGCTTTTGGGATTTCGATCTGTTCATCGCTGTATCGGCTCTTCTTCATTGCTCCCTTGATTTCGCAAGGAGCTATCTTCTCAAATTATTCTTGGTCCGAAAATCCCGGGTCAGGTCATCGGCCCGCGTACCGGTTTTTTTATACCGGACCGAGTAATTTCCTCGTTGCTCTCAAGGAAATCTCCCATCTGGCAAATGCGGCCCTCACCTATGATCCCTATGCATACAGCGATCCCACCTCAGAGCCAAGGTCCGCGGCGTCCTCCCCCTTACAGTTCGTTTATTGCGTTCCAACGTATTTTCTTGAACGACATCGCAAGATGCAAGCAACACAAAACACGACAAAAGGGGCTGAAATTTTCGCTTTTATGATACCCAACATAGAGCAGGGTCTCGACATGACAAAGTTCAGGAATTCGCGATGGCGAGGACGTAACGCGGATACCGGCTACCTGATCTGAAACTGTCGCTCATGCGGGCGCAACCCTTTTCATGTGGGCCACTGGAGGCTACTTGCCAGCAAACCACATGTCTCTGGCTGTGGCGAACGTCCTTGTGAAGTGGCGTTCGATTGCATCGCTTGCCCGCACCGAATAGTCTGACAGCGAAATGTTGCCCATGCCTGATATGACAGACGCTAGAAAATCCAATCAATTGAATTACACCAGGAAACACACATGACAACATTGTTCGATACCAAGGTCATTGGGGAAGGTAAAAACGCAACCGATTTCATCGTCAGTCTGCTTCAGGCGTCCACCGAATATTCGATTATCGGCAAGGATCTGAATGGTACCATC
>JACMQD010000094.1 GCA_014377155.1 Herminiimonas sp. | reverse complement strand
TTCCAGCAAATGGCCGAGCAGACCAAAGCCGGTGACGTCGGTCAGTGCATGAACGCCTGCCAGTTCGGACAATTCCTTGCCGGGTTTGTTGAGCTTGGTCGTGTTGGCAATCATCGACGCATAGCCATCCGCATCGAGCAGATTCTTCTTCAGCGCGGCGGACAGGACGGCGACGCCGATCGGCTTGCCGAGAATCAGTTTGTCACCAGCCTTGGCGTCGGGGTTACGCTTGATCTTGGAGGGATGAATCAGGCCCAGCACTACCAGGCCATAGATCGGCTCGACCGAATCGATCGTGTGGCCGCCTGCGATGGGAATGCCGGCTTCGGCGCAGATCGATTCGCCGCCGCGGATAACCTGGCCGATGACCTCGACAGGTAGTTTATCGATCGGCATGCCGACCAGCGCCAGCGCCATGATTGGCGTGCCGCCCATGGCATAGACGTCCGAGATCGCGTTGGTCGCCGCGATGCGGCCGAAGTCATACGGATCATCGACGATCGGCATGAAAAAATCGGTCGTAGCGATCAGTGCCTGTTCATCATTGAGTTGATAGACCGCCGCATCGTCAGCAGTTTCGATACCGACCAATAATTCTTTTGGCACCGGAAAGCCTGCCGAATTCTTGAGGATTTCGGACAGGACGCCGGGTGCGATCTTGCAGCCGCAACCGCCGCCATGCGAGAACGAAGTAAGTTTAATGGAAGGTGCGTTCATGGAGTTCCTGTTCGAAGCAAGTTGAGCGGAGTGCGCGGTATAAGTCTGCGGCATGGTCATGCGGTGTGCACGCATCATGGCCGACCGGATTGGTGGACGCAATTATCCACTAACTCCAGCACGGCCGCTTTTTCGCGTGCGGGGGAAAACAACGGTGCGCGCGCGGCACACTGCGCGCGCAGGCGGGCGTGGAACGCCGGGTCGGTAACTGCACGGTCGACCAGCGATGCCAATGCCTGGCTATCGCCGACGTTGAAATAGCCTTCGTAGTCGTCGCCGAGCATGCCGCGGTTTCCCGAAATGTCGCTGGCCAGCACAGGTACGCCGCTGGTGACCGACTCGATGATGACATTGGCGCCGCCTTCCATGATGGAGGTGACGACCGACAAAAAGGCGCGTTTGAGCCGTTGGCGTGTCTGCGCACGGGGCTGGTCGCCGATCCATCGATAGCACGGTGTACGACCTTGCGTTGCCAGCGCCTGTTCCCCTAGCATCGGTTCGAGCGCACCGCCGACATGGATCATGCGTACGGCAGGCGAGGTCACTTTCGCGGCGGCATGCATGAAAGTGAGCGGGTCTTTTTCGGCACGCAAATGGCCGATCATGATGACCTCGCCAATGCGCGCACCCGGGTTTTTCACGATCGGTGTCAGCGAGAGCGCCGACTGGTAAATGATGGAAGTCTTGCTGTGTAGTGCGCGCGGCAGTACCGATAATCCGGCGTCCTGCAAGACTACCAGGCGTGTCGCAAGCGCAAGCGAGTGCCGGGCAGCGGCGTCGAATTCGATGTCGCGATAAAGGTCAGTGCCGGTCAAGACGACGATTCTCGGCACCTGGGGAAATATCGCCGCGTACGCAGCAATGGGCACGGCGCAGCGGCGTGCATGCAAGGCAATCATGGCAGCGGGCGCTATGTTGCCGATCGCATGATCGGCGGCTGATGCCAAGGTGACGCGATAGCGCTGCCGCAGGAAACGCGCCCACCGGATTGCAGTTTGGCCGTTACCGTTGTTGGCTTTTGCCGTAGGCGGGCTGATAATGACGATATGTGGCTTACTCAAGCTTGTTCTCCTGCGCGGCGTAAGCGAACGATGTCGAACGCCGGGATAGGGCCAGCCAATGGCAGATTTTTCCAGACAATGAACCTGATGACTTTATCCTTTCGAAACGCTTCATCAACCGAACTGGCACTTGCATTGCAGGACGCCCGTGATTATACGCTGGCGCTTTTCGATTGCTTCGCGGCGGCCGGACTGGATGATAGCAGCCGCGTGCCGCCACTGGCGATCCTCAATCCACCGCTGTGGGAACTGGGGCATATTGCCTGGTTTGCAGAATGGTTCGTGCTGCGCGAGGCAAGCTCCAGTGATCCGGCAGCCGCCTTGCGACCGTCGTTGTTGACGACGGGAGACGCGTGGTTCGATTCCAATCGGGTGGCGCACGATGCCCGTTGGAAGCTCGACTTGCCCAGTACCGGCGCCGTAAAAACCTATTGCCACGAAGTGCTTGATCGCGTGCTGGACAAGCTTGGGCGCCTGCCTGCCGACGATACCGATGCGCTCTATCCTTATCGTCTGGTACTGGCGCACGAAGATATGCATGGCGAAGCCTTTGCTTATTCAGCGCAGACCTTGGGGGTGGGATTGCCTTCGACCGTGGCTGAAACCGCGACGCCATCCTGGGCGCAAGGCGACATTCGGTTTCCCGGCGGGACGATAATTCTCGGTAGCGAGTCGGGTGCAGGCTTTGTGTTCGACAACGAGAAGTGGGCACATCGATGTTACGTACCGCCATGTACGATCAATTCGACGCTGGTAACGAATGGGCAATTTATCGAATTCATTGCCGATGGTGGCTATCAGCATCCGCAGTTCTGGAGCATCGGCGGACGCCAGTGGCTGATGCAACAAGATTGCTCGGCACCGCGTGGCTGGCGTCGCGATGGCCGGAACTGGCATTGCGAACGGTTTGGCAATGTCATGTCGGTACCGGCCAACCAACCGGTACGCCATGTCAGCCTGTATGAAGCGCAGGCTTATTGCATGTGGGCCGGGCGTCGGCTGCCAACCGAAGGCGAGTGGGAATTTGCGGCCCAGTCCGGCCATGCGGCGTTTCGCTGGGGCGACCTATGGGAATGGACGTGCACGCCGTTCGAGCCTTACCCCGGATTCGCCGCCGATCGCTATCGTGAGTATTCGGCGCCGTGGTTTGCCACGCATCAGGTCCTGCGTGGCGCCTCGTTCGCCACGCAAGCGCGAATGCGTTCGTCGACGTACCGCAATTTCTACCTGCCCGAGCGCAGCGACATGTTCGTCGGCTTTCGCACCTGCGCACAGTAAGTGTCAGGCCATAAAAAAACGCCGTTCCGACAATGCCGGAACGGCGTTTTTAACAGTTCGTCGATGCGCGCCCGCAGGCGCTGCAATTAACGGTCGGTGAATGAACGGCGGGCGCCGCTGTCACCGGTACGCGGGCCTTTGCTGAAGCTGCTGCCATCCTTGCGGGGGGCGCTCGGCTTGCTGAAAGTGCGCTGACCTGGCTTCGGTGCGCTGCCACGGTTGTCGCCCGGCTTCCAGCCGCCCGGCTTGTGCGCGGAGCGGGTGGTCGACGCGGTTTTCTTTGGCTCGAAACCTTCGACGACTTCGACCGGAATCAACTGTTTGGTAAAGCGCTCGATGCGCTTGACGTTCATTGCTTCGGCGTGATTGACCAGCGATACGGCCATACCGTTACGGCCGGCACGACCAGTACGGCCGATACGGTGAACATAATCTTCCGGGAATTTCGGCAGATCGTAGTTGAACACGTGTGTGATTGCCGGAACGTCGATACCGCGCGCGGCAACGTCGGTCGCAACCAGTACCCGCACCTGACCACGGCGCAGACTGTCGAGCGTGCGGTTACGCGCGCCTTGATGCATGTCACCATGCAAAGCAGCAGCGGCAAAACCGGCGATATTCAGACGGTCGGCGATATTGTCGGCGTCACGTTTGGTGGCTGTGAACACGACAGCCTGATCCATCGTTTCGTCGCGCAGCAGATGGTCCAGCAGGCGATTTTTGTGCGACAGGTCGTCGACGAAATGAACGCGCTGCGAAATATTCTCATGCTTGCTTGACGAGCCGGCGATCTGGATGACCAGTGGATTCTTGGTGATGCGCTTTGCCATGTTGCCGACGACGCCATCCAGTGTTGCCGAGAACAGCATGGTCTGACGCGATTCCGGTGTGGCGGCGACGATTTTTTCGATATCGTCGATAAAACCCATGTCGAGCATACGATCGGCTTCGTCCAGCACCAGGATTTCCAGTTGCGAGAAATCGATCTTGCCGGATTCCATATGGTCGATCAGACGGCCAGGCGTGGCGACCAGAATCTCAGGATTCTTGGCAAGCAATTGCATCTGTTTCGGGTAAGGCATACCACCCAGGATCGAAACCGCCTTGATACGGCGCATGAAGGAACCGTATTTGTCGGTTGCTGTAGTCACCTGCAAGGCGAGTTCGCGAGTCGGCGTCAACACCAGCATCTTTGGCTGGGCAGCCTTGAAACGAGGGCGCTCGCCACGGGCGCGCGCTGCCTGCATTTCCTGATTAGGTGTCTTGCCGGCAGCGGCAGTTTCCTGATCGGCTGCGTTGGCGAATTTGTGCAGTGCAGGCAGCATGAATGCGGCTGTCTTGCCTGAACCAGTTTGTGATGAGACCATCAGGTCGCGACCTTCGATCGCGGCAGGGATTGCCTGTTCCTGAACAGATGTCGGCTTGGTATAGCCGGCTTCGGTAAGTGCTTTGATAACGGACGTGTGGAGGCCTAATGCTTCAAAAGTCATTCTTTTCTTTCGTAATATCAGCGTTGCGCGGCTTCAGGATAGGAAGTCTGCGAAAACGCAAAAATGCAACGCCAACCAACGAAACAACTCAGAAAACTCTAGGAGATTTCGGCACAGAAAGCTTTGCGCCGGGAGGGTGTTCAAATTTCAACACCAGAAGGCGGGAGGCTTAATCGTTAATGCTAAGGGTTTGCGATGCTGCTGGAGCGCGTCGCATGTTGCAACGCACAGCCGGCATTCTACAGGGAATGTCTGCCGAAAGCCAAGGCTTTTCCTGCAATGCCAGACAGGCAGCTCGTAACGTGCTACCTGCCTCGTGCTATTCGGCAAAATGAAATTTATTCCGCAATGCCACCCACTACGTGCGAAAAACCGCCGTCGACATACGTGATTTCTCCGGTGATTCCGCCGGCGAGGTCCGACAGCAGGAATGCCGCGGCATTGCCGACATCCTCGGTCGTGACATTTCGTCGCAGCGGTGAATGGGTCTTGACGAAATTGAGGATCTTGCCGAAATCCTTGATGCCGCTTGCGGCCAGTGTCTTGATCGGACCGGCCGAGATCCCATTGACGCGGACACCCTTGCCGCCGAGCGACTCGGCAAGGTAACGCACGCTGGCTTCGAGCGAAGCTTTTGCCAGACCCATCGTGTTGTAGTTCGGCAGGGCACGCATCGCGCCCAGATAAGACAGTGTCAGCAAAGCCGAATTCGGACGCAGCATCGGAAGCGCGGCTTTTGCCATTGCCGGAAAACTGTATGCGGAAATATCATGCGCAATACGGAAATTTTCGCGCGTCATGCCATCGAGAAAATCACCTGCGATCGCTTCGCGCGGCGCGAAGCCGATGGCATGCACCAGGCCATCGAGCCGATCCCAGTGTTTGCCAAGATCGGCAAATACGGCATCGATCTGCTCGTCGCTGCCGACGTCGCAATCGAAAATCAATTTGCTGTCGAAATCGTTGGCGAACTCGGTGATGCGATCCTTGAAGCGTTCACCGACATAGGTAAACGCCAGTTCGGCACCTTCGCGCTTGCACGCTTGAGCGATACCGTAGGCGATGGAGCGGTTCGACAAAACGCCGGTGATGAGAATTTTTTTGCCTTGCAAGAATGCCATTGAGAGCTCCAGAGGATGTCGGTCGGTTCGGGCGGCAGATCAGCTGTGCAGCGAACCGCGCGGCGATCAGGCCGCTACGACGTAATTGTTATTTGAATCTGGCCGATTGTAGGGGCTTGTCGACGTGAGGGCAAATTTAATGATCGGCGGCAGCCTGCCCGGAGGTGTCCGCTGCAGGGTGTCGCCTGTGGTTACCAGCGCGAAATTCTACGCTGGCTTTTTCTTGCCCTTATGCGTCGATGTGACGACCGGTGCCGCTTTCCGGATTTTTGGATGGGCGACCGGCTTCGCCTGACGAATTTGCGGTGAGCTGGCGCGTACCGCTTTGCTAGCGACCACCGGTCGATTGGGAACCTGCAACTGCAGACTTTGGCCGAATTTCACTTTATCGGCAGCCAGGTTATTCCAGGATTTGATTTGGGCCACGCTGACTCGATTACGCTGCGCAATCGATGCCAGGCTGTCGCGCTTGCCGACTTTAACGGAGATGCTGCGTAACGGCGGCACGTCAGGTTCGACTGCCATCGTGGCGTTTTCGGCAATGTCGGACCCGATATCATGGTCGCTGGTGGTTTCTGTGCGCGGCACCAGAATGGTCGAGCCGGCCTTGAGCACCATCTTGGGCGGGATATTATTGACTTCGCGGATGACTTCAGGCGTGGTGCCGAAACGGGAAGCAATGGTCTCGATCTTTTCGCGCGCGGTACTGACCTTGTGCGCCGTCCAGGTCGACAGAGCATGGCTCCATTTTGACAGGTTGGTTTTGAATTTTTCCGCATTGCTCTGTGGTAGCAGGATGCGCGTATTGCCACTGCCGGTGATCACCGGTCGGTTGAACTGCGGATTGAGGGCCTTGAATTCGTCGATGGACAGCTCCGCCAGTTGCGCCGCAACCTTGATATCGATATCGCGAGTCTTGCCGATCGTAACGAAATAAGGCTGATTGTCGACCTTCGGCAGTGTCAGGCCGAATGCTTCGGGAGAGGCAATAATGTTCTTCACTGCCTGCAGCTTTGGTACGTAATTGCGGGTTTCGGCCGGCATCAGCGGTGACAGACTGGTGAAATCGGTCGGCAGCCCGGCTGCGCGGTTCTTGTTGATGGCGCGCTGCACCGAGCCTTCGCCCCAGTTGTAAGCGGCCAGCGCAAGCTGCCAGTCGCCGAACATGCCATACAGACGCTGCAGATAAGTCAGCGCTGCATCGGTCGACGCCAGCACGTCGCGCCGGTCGTCCTTGAACATGTTCTGCTTGAGGTTGAAGTCGAGCCCGGTGGCCGGCATGAATTGCCACATGCCGGATGCCTTGGCGCTGGAGTAAGCGGTTGGATTAAAGGCCGACTCGATGAAGGGCAGCAGCGCTAGTTCGGTCGGCATGTTGCGTTTTTCGAGTTCCTGAACCACATGAAACAGGTAGCGCGACGCACGGGTGGTGGTGCGCTGTATGTAGTCCGGCCGTGCCGTGTACCAGTTAGTCTGCGAAGTGACGAGCGGGCCTTCGAGATCCGGGATACCCCAGCCCTTGCGAATGCGGTTCCAGACGTCGACTTCTTCCATGCCGAGCATGAAGATGCCCGGATCGTTCTTCGGGTCGAGCGTATTGTCCATCGCGGAACGCTGCGCCCAGGTATAAAAGGGCAGGGAAAGGTCGTTTGCGTGGCTAACGAGCGGCGCGCTCAGGGTTGCAACGAGCGCGGCAAGCGGTAAAATCTTGAGCCTGAATTCGAGCATGTGTCCTCACTGACGTTACCGACACGAAGGCAGCCGGCGAAATAAGGATAATCGCAGAGTGTACTTACAGCCCTTTTAATGCGTCAAGACAAATTACGAATCATGCTAATGTGACAATCGTCAAGCTGCTGGGAAATTTTCGTCACCGATAGTTGTTTTTCCATTCGCGTAAGGCAGCAAATGCGGCAACCGGATCATTTCCTGCCAGTCTTCCTTCCTCGACGAGTCGCTGGGTGATGGCAGGTTCACGATATCGCAGAAAAGGATTGGTTAATTGTTCCATCCCAATAGTAGAGGGTACCGTTGGTTGATTTACATCACGTTTCGCTTGTTCGGTGACGAATCGCGTTTGCAAATCGGCATTTCCCGGCTCGACATCTCTGGCAAACCTGAGGTTGGACATCGTATATTCATGAGCACAAAAAACTTTCGTCGATGCCGGCAAGGCGGCCAGCTTTGCCAGTGACGCGGTCATCTGCTGGGCGGTTCCTTCAAATAGCCGCCCACAGCCGCCGGCAAACAGGGTATCACCGCAAAACAGCCAGCCCGGGTTTGTGGCAACATAGGCTATGTGTCCGCGCGTGTGGCCTGGAACGTCCAGCACCGACAAGGTAAGCGAGAGTTCAGGTACCGTCACGACGTCGCCTTCTCCCAGTAGTGTCGTCACACCGTCGATGGATTCGCCACGCGGACCGAATACCGGTACCTTGGCATGGTCCAGCAGGGTTTGTACACCGCCAATATGGTCACCGTGGTGATGTGTCAGTAGAATAGCGACCAGAGACAGACGATGTTTGGCAAGTGCCGTCAGGATCGGCGCTGCGTCGCCGGGATCGACCACGGCGGCTTGGACGCCATCATGAATCAACCATAGATAATTGTCCTCAAATGCGGGAACCGCTAACACTGTCAAGTCATGCATGTCACCTCCATCCTCTGAAAAATCCATTATAGCGCTCGGTCCCTGGCTCGATACCCCGGCAGGTGCCTACGTTCGCACGTGGGAGCAAACCTGCCTCGATGAGCTGACCGCTGATATATTCGGATTCAATGCGATGCAAATCGGGCTGCCGGAAATAAATCTTCTGCTCGCTAACCGTATGCCCAATAAATGGCTGAGCGATACCAAGATGCCCACTTTGCCGGCGTCGGAAAACAGGGTGGCGGTAGTTGTCGTCAACGACTTCAGCGAGTTACCATTCGCATCGCATAGCCTGGATCTGGTAGTGCTGCCGCATGTACTCGAATTTGCCGCCGAGCCGCATCAGGTATTGCGCGAAGTCGAGCGCGTGCTGATTCCAGAGGGGCAGGTGATCGTGGTCGGCTTCAATCCTGCCAGCCTATGGGGGGCACGTCAGCTGGCAGGGCGCCTTGCCAGCGCGCCTTTCCTGCCGCCGGAAGGCGAGTTTATCAGCCTGCCACGTCTCAAGGATTGGTTAAAGCTGCTCAACATGGAAGTCGGTCATGGCTATTTCGGCTGCTACGCGCCACCATGCACTACTGAAAAATGGCTGGGCCGTTTCGGCTTCATGGAAAACGCCGGTAGTCGCTGGTGGCCGTTCCTCGGTGCGGTCTACGCGGTCCATGCCATCAAGCGCGTCAAGGGCATGCGGTTGATCGGGCCCGTGTGGCGCAAGCCGTCCGTCAACGCGCCGAAAGTTGTCCCGGCGACTAACAAGATACATAACGATACAGAGCATAAAATCAGATGAGCATGGAAAAAATCGAAATTTTCACGGACGGCGCCTGCAAGGGCAACCCGGGGCGCGGCGGCTGGGGCGCATTGATGGTCACCGGCGAGCATGAAAAAGAACTGTTCGGCGGCGAACTCAATACCACCAACAACCGGATGGAACTCAAGGCCGTGATCGAGGCACTCGGTGCCTTGACACGGTCCTGTGAAGTGATCGTGCATACCGACAGCCAGTATGTGCAAAAGGGGATCAGCGAATGGATCCATGGCTGGAAAGCGCGTGGCTGGAAAACCGCGGCTCGTGAACCGGTCAAGAACGTTGACCTGTGGCAGGCCCTCGACGCGGCGCAGGCACGGCACCAGGTCCAATGGCGCTGGGTACGTGGCCATTCCGGACACGTTGGCAACGAGCGCGCCGATCAATTGGCCAACCGTGGCGTCGATACCGTCAAGTAACCACCGTCACACTTCAACATTGAAACGACCATGCGACAAATTTTTCTGGATACCGAGACAACCGGCCTCAATCCGCGCTCAGGCGACCGTCTGGTCGAGGTCGGCTGCGTCGAGCTGATCAATCGGCGCCTGACCGGCAACAATTTTCACAGTTATGTCAATCCTGAGCGCGATTCCGAAGAGGGCGCACTGGCAGTGCACGGTCTGACTACCGAGTTCCTCAGCGACAAGCCGAAATTTGCCGACATCGCTGCCGAGTTGTGCGATTACATTCGCGGTGCCGAAGTCATCATTCACAACGCGCCGTTCGATATCGGCTTCCTCGATGCCGAATTCGCCCGCCTGAACTACCCCAAGTTCAAGGACGAGGTTGGCAGCGTGATCGATACGCTGGTTCAGGCAAAGGAAATGCATCCGGGCAAGCGCAATTCGCTGGATGCGTTGTGCGACCGCTATGGCGTATCCAATTCGCACCGCACCTTGCACGGCGCATTGCTCGACGCCGAACTGCTGGCGGAAGTCTTTATCGCCATGACACGCGGGCAGAATAGCCTGACCATTGATCTGGCCGAGGACGTGCAGCATTCGTCCGACGGCGTGCTCCTCGAAGCGGTTCCCCTGTCGGCAATCATCGTGCAAACGGCTTCGGGCGACGAATTGGCCGAACATGAGCTATTGCTGGCCAGCCTGGACAAGGAAGTGCGTGGAAGCTGCATCTGGCGCACCGCGGTTTTGTCCTGATCGGACGCATTGTGCGATAATCCGCTCGAGGTCGTGATGCCGTCCAGTCGATAGTTTCACGCGCCCGCACCGACGAGAACGAATCGGGAGGTTAGCTCAGGGGTAGAGCGATCGCCTCACACGCGATAGGTCGCTGGTTCGAAACCAGCACTTCCCACCATTGTTCGAATCGATTTAGATGCCGGTATCGATGCCTGCATCCGCACCTCAAGTCCGGTTCTACCCCTCATTCTGACCGTACTACTTTCGTTGAACTCAATGGCTGTCTTGTACTCATACCAACAGAGTGAAGGCAACCGCCTTTCGCTGTTTTCGGGAGCGAAAAATGATTGGTCAATGGATTTCCCCAGCAATTGTCATCCACCTGCACAAGGCACCGATTCCGGAAGATGAGCCGCTTCCGGGTGAAGAGCCCATGCCCCTGGAAGATCCGGTTCCGGACCCGCATCCGGTCACTGGAAGGGATGAATCATGAAAATAGTCAGCGCCGACACCACTCCGGCAGCGCAGCAGGATTGGCAAACGGAAGTCTACAAGGGCGTTGATGTCCATGTCTCGGCCTTGCCCCATGCGGACAAACCCGGACAATGGGATTACACGGTACGCGTGAGCGAACCCGGGGCGGATTCGAGTGCGGAAAGCGAACTCGCCGCCGAGTCCGGAGACGATGCCGATTATGCGACCAAGGCCGAGGCCGTCGAAGCGGGCTTTGTCAAAGGCTACAGTCTGGTAGACGCGTTGAATAGCTGATTGTGCGCCCGCTGTCGTAAGCCGGGCGCTTCTTCATCGCTGCATAGGCGGTACATAAGCGATACATGCCCGATAGATGCGTGATGCCTCGCCCCGATCGTTTACGGCGTGCTGCATGACCACCGGCACGTTCTACTTTCGTCCGCTTTTCTGTCCACCTGCCACTGCTACTCTACGTCCACTCGTCGCAGCACCCGTCGTTCGGCCAAGGGCGTTGTCCGGCCGCGGCTTGAATGACGGCCGCTTCGCCGGCGTCGCGCCGACGCCATTGCGCCGCTCGCCGGTCGCCATCACATCGGCCACTGGCGGTGTGCGCGGGATCAGGTGTTTTTCGCCACTGCCGATCAGGTCGGCACGGCCCATCGCCTGCAAACCATCGCGCAGGATTTGCCAGTTTTCCGGATCGTGATAGCGCAGGAATGCCTTGTGCAGTCGTCGAATCTTGCCGGTGCGGACCGTCTCCACTACTTCTGAATGTTCATCCACCTTGCGCAAGGGATTTTTGCGCGTGTGGTACATCGTGGTTGCCAATGCCATCGGCGTCGGCATGAACGTCTGCACTTGATCCAACTTGAAATTGTTTTTCTTGAGCCATAAGGCCAGGTTCAACATGTCTTCGTCGGTCGTCCCCGGATGGGCGGCGATGAAGTACGGGATCAGGTATTGCTCCTTGCCAGCTTCCTTGGAGAAGCGTTCGAACATTTCCTTGAACTGGTCATAGGCGCCCATGCCGGGTTTCATCATTTTCGACAACGGGCCGGTTTCGGTATGTTCCGGCGCTATTTTCAGCAGGCCGCCGACATGGTGCGTCACCAGTTCCTTGACGTATTCCGGCGATTTGACGGCGAGGTCGTAGCGCACGCCGGAGCTGATCAGGATTTTCTTGATGCCGGGCAGGGCGCGTGCCTTGCGGTAGACCGAAATCAGCTTGCTGTGGTCGGTGCCCAGATTGGAACAGATGGTCGGATACACGCACGACAGCCGGCGGCAGGATTCCTCGATCTTCTTGTCCTTGCATGCCAGGCGATACATATTGGCAGTCGGTCCGCCAAGGTCGGAAATAGTACCGGTAAATCCCTTGGTTTTGTCGCGGATCAATTCGATTTCTCGCAGGATCGAAGGCTCCGAGCGGCTCTGGATAATGCGGCCCTCATGCTCGGTGATCGAGCAGAATGTGCATCCGCCGAAGCAGCCACGCATGATATTGACCGAAAAACGGATCATTTCCCATGCCGGGATGCGCGCCTTGCCATAACTCGGATGCGGCGCGCGCGCGTAGGCGGCGTCGTACACGCCGTCCATCTCGTCCATCGCCAGCGGCAGCGGTGGCGGATTGAGCCAGACGTCGCGCGCATCATGCGCCTGTACCATCGCCCGTGCGTTGCCAGGATTGGCTTCCAGATGAAAGACGCGTGACGCATGGGCATACATCACCGCGTCGTCCTTGACTGCATCGTACGATGGCAAGCGGATGAAGGATTTGGCGCGCAATTCCTTCATTTCAAGCTGGCGCTCTTCACGGCTCATGATGCGGATCGGCTTGACGACCGGGTCGGCCTGCGTGGTCGCGCAGCTTTCGCCCTTTTCGGGTGCCATCGCGTACGGGTCCGGATGCACCTCGACCCGGCCAGGTGTATCGATGCGGGTGGAATTGATTTCGGTCCAGTCGTCGGCAGGCTTCCAGCCGGCCGGTGCCATGAAGGCCGTGCCGCGCAAATCACGAATCGACTTGATCGGCTCGCCGGCGGCCAGGCGATGCGTGAGATCGATCAGCGCACGCTCGGCATTGCCGAACAACAGGATATCGGCTTTCGAATCCGGCAGCACCGAACGACGCACCTTGTCAGACCAATAATCGTAATGCGCAATGCGGCGCAGGCTGGCCTCGATGCTGCCGACCACCACATTGGCGTCCGGGAACGCTTCGCGCGCGCGCTGGGCGTACACCACCAACGCGCGATCCGGCCGCTTGTTGCCTTCGCCGACCGGCGTGTAGGCGTCTTCGGAACGAATTTTCTTGTCGGACGTATAGCGGTTGACCATCGAATCCATGTTGCCGGATGTAATTCCGAAATACAGGTTCGGCTTGCCAAGCGTACGGAACGCATCAGCCGACAGCCAGTCGGGCTGGCTGATGATGCCGACCCGAAAACCCTGTGCTTCGAGCAGGCGACCGATCAGCGCCATACCGAAACTCGGATGGTCGATGTAGGCGTCGCCGGTTACCAGGATCACGTCGCACGAATCCCAGCCGAGTTTATCCATTTCTGCACGTGACATCGGCAGGAAAGGGGCGGGTCCGGTACTGGCTGTGCGGTATCGGGAATAAGAAAAGAGGTTTTTGGGCGCGGAAATCATGGTACGGATTGTACCCCAAAAGCCGGAGGAACCGTTATGGATCAATGGTTTAGGTGTTGCAACTCGGGGGCTTGGCGAAGCCGATCGATGTATGCTGCGGCGTCGAATGGTGGTCTAGAAAAGCATGATCGGCGCATTTGACTTACCGATCGGTAAGGTAGAATGAAATGAAGGCGGGCTAAGACATTAATTTTTGCCGATTGGTCATTTGTATTTCGGTTTCCGACAAGACTGCACCGCAAGCCAAATGATAAATACATCCAAGCAGCAATCGCTGGCTTCCATGCGACGTATCGCCACGGCGCTGCTCGTCGCGGTCACCGCGCTGTTCATGATTGCCCGCAGCCAGCGCGGCATCGGCGGCTGGGAATGGGTCGCGGCGTTTGCCGAGGCGGCGATGATCGGCGCGCTGGCGGACTGGTTCGCGGTAGTGGCGCTGTTCAAGCATCCGCTGGGCATACCGATTCCGCATACCGCGATCATCCCGCAAAACAAGGGCCGCATCGCCGACAACCTGGCTGAATTCGTGCGCGAGAAATTTCTCGGCGTCGACACGCTGGTCGACAAGATGCGCGCTTTCGATCCGGCGGAAAAAATTGCCGGGTGGTTGGGCCAGGCCGATAACGCCGATCGGATTGCCGCCAAGATGATGACGGTGTTCGTGACAGCACTCGATTTTGTCGATGACGTGCGCGTGGTGTCATTGCTGCGCAAGACCGTTCACCAGCGATTGCAGCAGGTCGATCTTGGCAAACTGGCCGGTAATCTGCTCGACATGCTGACCGAGGATAACCGGCACCAAGCTCTGCTCGACGCCGGCCTGCGCAAAATTGCCACCATCCTAGACGACGCCGACACGCGCAAGACCGTCGCATCGATGATCGTCGAAATCGCCGGGCGCGAGTATCCGACTTTGTACCGCATCATCGACACCGTGGCCAGCACCGAGGAATTCAGCTTGAAGATCGCGACCTCGATCGTGGAAGGGGTCAATCGCTGGATGCACGACATCGGCGACGATCCGTCGCATCCGCGTCGCCAACAATTCGATGAAACGGTCGACGAATTCATCGAGCGTCTGAAAAACGATCCGGCTTATCACGAAAAAATCGAACAGTGGAAAAATGAACTGTTAGCATCGCCTGCGCTGGTCAGTTACCTGGACGGCCTGTGGGATCAGCTCAAAGAGTGGTTACGCGATGACCTAGGCAGCACCGATTCAATGATGCAGCGGAAAGTCGCCGACGGTATGCGCAAGATGGGACAGTGGCTGGTTGACCATCCCGATTTGCGCGACTCGATCAACGATCATATGGCCGATGCGACGCGTGCGCTGGCCGGCGACCTGCGCGCAACGATCAGCCTCCATATCGCCGCCACCGTTAGGAAGTGGGACGACGCTGAACTGGTGCGCGAGCTCGAGCTGAGCATCGGCAAGGACCTGCAATTCATCCGCGTCAACGGCACGCTGGTCGGCGGCCTGATCGGCCTGATCCTGCATGCTATCGAGGTAGTAATTCCGGCAAGGTAGACGCCGCACCCCGCGGATTTTATTTGGTATCGAACTTAACCTTCATCCAGCGCGCTAAACCAATGATGACCAGGATGCCTACCAGATCCGCGCCGGCGGTTTGCGCATTGACGGTGAATCCTGCCAAACCCTTGACGCCGGTGACGATCATCCAGGCACTCACACCGGACAGCATGGCAGGCGCGAGGGGGCCGGAATAGTTGTTGACCAGTTTGGTCAGGAAATTCGGTTTGCTGTTGTGGGACTTCTTATCCATGATGCTGGTGGGCTTTCGTTGTGTGCTAGTTGACTGGTGTCACCATCATATAATCGTGTACGGTTTATATGGTTGTCATCGGCAGAACAATGCACAAATAAATTTCTCTTGGTTAATTATTAACCTTGTCCGAAGTACTTCTCGAAAATACTAGCCATTCTGCAGTCATGCAGCGGCAGCGTGTTTCGCAGCTCTGAAAAGCGTCGGCGGTTACAATGACAAACTCGCTCCCAATCCGAAAACGTCATGACCGAAACCGTACGCCTCGCCAAACATCTGGCCGATCTCACAGGATGCTCGCGCAGCGAAGCCGAGCAGTACATTGCTGGCGGCTGGGTGACGGTTGACGGAAATGTGATCGAAGAACCAGGGTTCCGGGTCGCCGATGGCGATCAGGTAACGTTATTGCCGAACGCCAGCCTTGATCCTGTGGCACCGGTGACGATCCTTTTGCACAAGCCGGTCGGTTGCGAAGCAAATGGCGGTAGCAACAATGCGATCGGGCTCATCACGCCGGCCACGCTGATCGACAACGATCGCTCCGGCTTGCGCTTCCTAAAACGACATGTGCACGATCTGAGCCTGGCTGCACCCCTCGAAACCGAAGCCAGCGGCCTGGTGATCCTGACCCAGGACTGGCGCATCACCCGCAAACTGGTCGAAGACGCACCGAAAATCGAGCAGGAATACATCGTCGAAGTGCGTGGCGACATGGTCAATGGCGGGTTGGCCTTGCTTAACCACGGACTGACGTTCAGTGGAAAAGTACTAGCGCCAATCAAGGTCAGCTGGCAAAACGAAACCCGCTTGCGCTTCGCCCTGAAGAATGCGCAGCTCGGCCAAATTGCCCACATGTGCAACGCAGTTGGGCTAAGCGTAGTGTCGATGAAACGCATCCGGGTCGGCCGCTTGCCGATGGCGAGCTTGCCAGCGGGGCAGTGGCGCTATCTGATTGGGTACGAGCGGTTCTAAGCCGGGATTCAGGGCAGATCGCAAATACTGCAACTGTGTCCTTTGCAATTGTGCAGCACACTGTTGCGGATTTTGCGCGTGCTGGTGCCTTGACCGGCGACGCCATTGCCCGCTAACCGCTCGGCGTTGGTACGCGGTTTCCAGCTTTCGGTGATTCGCAATCCGACTCTCGCTGCGTTTAATGCCGGCGTGGCATTGGTCTGCTGCTTGCAATATGGGCACGTGGTTGCAGCGTGCAGGCCGGTTACGGGCAAGAGCTTTTCGAATATACCTTCGCATTGGGTACAGTGGAGGTCGTAGAGTGGCATGGTCGTTTTCCTGCTTCATGTATGTTGGACTTGCGGGTTTTTCCACCGCAGGCAATGGCTTCTCTGCTCCGATTCCTGGACGTATTTTTCAGCGGTCCAAGCGAAAATCAACATCAACATCCATCCCTGCTACGTCGCAAACGCGTTTTCACCTCGCGCCTTCTTTTTTACAGGGGCAGGGCTGGGACCGGGGTAGAGTGCCAAAGCCATGTGAAACGCCAGGTACCGGAAATATACGTAACAATGGTCAAAAATTAGCGCCAGCCACTACGCCAACTGCTACTCCCGGCCCCAATATCCCTTGTCATTCAACATCCCCTTCGGTGATATATCCTGATCGAAGATCTCCATCGGTATCGATACCGTACAAGCACAATTCGGAATATCCACGATCCCGCCAATGCGTCCTTCGACCGGCGCCGCTGTCAGCAGCATGTACGCCTGCGTACCGGTCAGGCCGAAGTGCGTCAAATAGTCGATCGCCTTCAGGCAAGCCTGGCGATACGCCACCGTCGCGTCCATGTAATAGTTCTTGCCGTTTTCGACGCTGATGCCTTCGAAAGTGATGTACTTGCTGTAATGCGGCTTGACCACGCTAGGCAGGAAGATCGGCGCGGTGAGGCCGTACTTGGCCATGCCACCCTTGATCAGGTCGAAGCCGACATGCGTGGCGCCGTCCATTTCGATCGCGCCGCAAAATCCGATTTCGCCATCGCCCTGAGAAAAATGCAGGTCGCCCATCGAGAAGCCTGCGCCTTTGACGTATACCGGAAAGAAGATGCGGGTACCGGCCGACAGGTCCTTGATGTCGGTATTGCCGCCATGTTCGCGCGGCGGCACCGTGCGCGCCGCCTCCGCCGCCATTTTGTCGAATGCCGCGCCTTTCAGTCCGCGCAACACCGCGGTGGCCGGGTCCGGGGGTTTGGCCAGGCCGAGGCGCGCCAGCGGTGCTTCGCGGCGGTTCCACTCATTCAGCAAATCCATCGACGGCAGGCAGCCCATCAGCCCTGGATGCGTCAGACCCGCAATGCGTACGCCAGGAATGTGACGCGAGGTCGCGTACAGCCCCTTCAAGTCCCAGATCGCTTTCGCCGCATCGGGAAAATAATCGGCCAGGAAGCCGCCGCCGTTCGACTTTGCAAAGACGCCCGAAAAGCCGACGGGTGTGATTGGCTTGATGTCGAGCAGGTCAACCACCAGCAGATCACCCGGCTCGGCACCTTCGATATAGAACGGACCGGTCAGCGGATGGGCGCGGGTAAGGTCGACGTCGCGCACGTCGGCGACATCATCGTTGTCCAGAATCTGTCCGTCCAGGAAATCGAGCGACTCGATGATAATGGCTTCGCCCGGCTTGACGCGTGACAAAAACGGAATGTCGGGATGCCAGCGGTTGTGGCCCAGTTCTGCCTGCTCGGCCAGCGGAACGCCCGGCTTGATCGTGAAGTGCTGCATGGTGTCTCCCTTTTTTCGTGAAGCGAAATTGTCGAATGTAATTTCAGAACGCCGGGTAGGCTCCGGCGCAACAGCCCGATTGATAGCCGCCGTTGACCGTGTCGTCCTTGACGGCCGTGCAGACCTGTTTGATCCACTCGTCCCTGGGCAAAATGACGCCGTCTGGCAGGACGCCGCCTGTAGCGCTGAACGCACACAGGCAGACCGGGCAGGTCTGGACCGATGCAACGGTGCGGCCCTTGCCACGATCCGTGAAACCCTGGTTACCGAATTTGTTGTAATGCATGAAGCCGATCATGAAGTTCTCCTCTGCAAAAAAGCGTGATGACCTATACGGACAAGTAGCGGCTGATGGTTGCGGCATCGACATTGGCGCGGGTGTCTTCGTAGACGAACCGTCCTTTGTCGATGACCAGGAAACGATCGGCAATGTCGAGCGTGAAACTGAGCACTTGTTCCGATACGATGATGGTGAGGTTGCGCAGCGTGCGAATCTCCCGCAAGCTGCGGGCGATGTCCTTGATAATCGACGGCTGGATGCCTTCAGTCGGTTCATCCAGCAGCAGCACCTTGGGATTGGTCGCCAGCGCACGCGCGATCGCCAGTTGTTGTTGCTGGCCGCCGGACAGGTTGCCGCCCTTGCGATTGCGCATGTCGTACAGCACCGGGAACAGCACGTACAGTTCTTGCGGAACGCGGCCGTCGGCCTCGGGTGGTAGGCCGGTCTGGATATTTTCCAGTACCGTCATATTGGAAAAAATCATGCGGCCCTGGGGCACGTAGGCGATGCCGTTTTCGACGCGCTGATAGCTCTCCATCGCGCCTAGTTCATGGCCGTCGACTTTGATGCTGCCGTGGCGCTGGGGCAGCAGTCCCATCAGCGTCTTGAACAGGGTGGTCTTGCCCATGCCGTTACGCCCCATGATGGCAACGATCTCCCGTTTGTCCGCCGCCAGGCTGACGTCGTGAATGACTTCGCTCTGGCCGTAACCCGATGCAAGATTTGAAACATTGAACATGACGTACTCCGATGCAGAAAATTTCAATGACCGAGATAGACTTCGATGACTTTCGGATTGGCTTGCACCGATTCCATACTGCCTTCTGCAAGAACTTTTCCCTGATGCAGTACCGTTACCTTGTGCGCGATGCTTTTGACAAACTCCATGTCGTGTTCGATCACGACGACCGAGCGACCACGACTGATACGGCCCAGCAGTTCCGCGGTCTTTTCGCGCTCCGACACGCTCATGCCGGCTACCGGTTCGTCCAGCATCAGAAGCGCCGGGTCCTGCATCAGTAACATGCCGATTTCGAGCCATTGCTTTTGTCCGTGTGAGAGCAAGTCGGCTTGCTGATACAGATGCTCGTTCAGGAAAATATCGGAGGCAACGTGCTTGACGCGATCGATGACCTCTTGCGTGCGTTTGAAGAACAGTGCGCCGACGACCTTGCGACCGCGCGGAAACGACATCTCCAGATTTTCAAAAACGCTCAGGTTTTCATAGATCGACGGTGTCTGGAACTTCCGGCCGACGCCAGCGCGGACGATGTCGTGTTCCCGCATGCGGGTCAATTCGCGATCATTGAAACGGATACTGCCGCTGGTGGCCTGGGTCTTGCCGCAGATCAGGTCCAGTACGGTCGTCTTGCCGGCACCATTGGGGCCGATCACCACATGGACTTCGTTGCGGTTGACATACAGGTTGAGATCGTCGACCGCTTTGAAGCCGTCGAAGGAGACCGTCAGGCCTTCGATCGCCAGCACGGGGCGGTTGCTGTTCTTGACGCCGACTGCATTCATGGTGAGGCCTCCAGGTTGCTGCCGTCTAGCGCGATGCCGGGACGGCTGGCAGGTTTGCCGGGCCGGGCAGCAGTCGGTTGTGCAGGGGCTGCAGTTGGCTTGACGCGGCGCACTTTGCCGAGCAGCTTGCGACCGTGGCTTTCATACAGACCCGCCAGGCCATTCGGAAAGTACATGACGACTGCGATGAACAATCCGCCCATCAGGAACAACCACAGTTCGGGCAGCGTTTCGGAAAAATAGGTCTTACCGAAATTGACCAGCAACGTACCGTACACTGCGCCCAGCAGAGACATGCGTCCGCCGACTGCGGCGTAGATCACCATTTCAATTGAGGGCACGATGCCGACGAACGATGGCGACATGAACCCCACCTGCAGTGTGAACATGGCGCCGCCGATGGCCGAGAACAGTGCTGCGACACAGAAAACGAACACCTTGAAGCTGGCCACGTCGTAGCCGGAAAAGCGCACCCGTTCTTCCTTGTCTCGCATCGCCATCAGTAACCGTCCGAGCTTGGATGTCAGGATGAACCTGCCAAACAGGATGCAAGCGACCAGCAGCGCAATATTGACGAAGTAGAGGATCAGCTTGGCCGAATCGGTGCGGATATCCCAGCCCAGCATGGTTTTGAGGTCGGTGATGCCGTTGACGCCGCCGGTCAGCCCTTGCTGGCCGATGATCAGAATCGACAGGATGGCGGCAATGGCCTGGGTGACGATCGAAAAATACACGTCACCGACGCGCCGCTTGAACATTGCGATGCCGATCACCAGCGCCAGCAGGGTCGGGATTGCCAGCACTGCAAGGATGGTCAGTCCAAGGCTATTAAAGGGCTGCCATAACATCGGCAATTCGGTGATCTGGTTCCAGTCCATGAAGTCGGGGATACCGGGCGTCGACTGAATCTTGGTGCTGATCGGGTCCGATGCTTCGAGCTTGAGAAACATCGCCATGCAATAGCCGCCAAGACCGAAAAAGACGCCTTGGCCGAGGCTCAGAATGCCGCCATAGCCCCAGCACAGCACCAGGCCGACTGCGACGAAAGCGTACGACAGGTACTTGCCCACGAGGTTAAGACGAAAGCTATCCAGCATCAGCGGGAACACCACCAGCAGCAGCGTACACAGCACCAGCAGCCCGATCGCGCCTTGCCGCCCTCCTAACAGTTTTTCATATGCAGTGTTCATAATCGATCCTTGGAGTTGAGTGGCCTACTTGCGGACCTTGGCGGAAAACAGTCCTTGCGGACGCAGCATCAGGATCAGGATCACGGCTGATAGCGTGAGGACCTTGGCCATCGAGCCCGACAGGAAAAATTCGGAAGTCGACTGAGTCTGTGCGATCGAAAATGCCGAGGCGATGGTGCCGATCAGGCTCTGCGCACCGCCGAACACCACCACCAGGAAGGTATCGACGATGTACAGCGAGCCGCTGGTCGGTCCGGTGGAGCCGATGGTGGTAAAAGCCGATCCAGCCACACCCGCCACGCCACAGCCGAGTGCGAATGTGGTGCGGTCGACCGTACGGGTATTGATGCCTACTGCGCCGCTCATCGCGCGGTTCTGCATGGTGGCGCGCACCTGCAGACCCCAGCGCGAGCGAAACAGCAACAGGAATATGCCGCCGGTCATGAGCGCCGTCAGTCCCATCATGAACATGCCATTAAGCGGAATGTCGATGCTCTCGCTTGGCTTGAAGGAGCCCATCAGCCACTCGGGCAGGGTGGCGCTTACTTCCTTGGCGCCGAAGACCGAGCGAAACGCTTGTTGCATCACCAGGCTTAGACCCCACGTAGCGAGCAGGGTATCGAGCGGGCGCTTGTAAAGGCGGCTGATCATCAGACGCTCGGTAAGATAGCCAAAACCGTAAGCCGCCAGGAAAGACAGGACGATGGCCGCGAAAAAATAATAGGGCTGCAACTGTGGCGCGTAAGTCGTGGTCAGCGTCGACAGCAAGTAGGTCATGTAGGCGCCGATGGTCAGAAACTCGCCGTGCGCCATGTTGATCACGCCCATCTGCCCGAAAATAATTGCCAGGCCCAGCGCCATCAGCAGCAACACACAAAAGACCGACAGGCCGTTGAAGCCCTGCATCGCAAAGATAGCGCCGAATTCGCTTAGCCAGCTCATGATGAATCCTTTTTGTACTAAATTGAATCCCGACCAGTGGCCGCTGCATCACAGTGCAACAGCCGCCGGTCGGCCGCTGCGCGTTACTGATAACCTTTCGGAAAAGGATTGGGCTCGATCAGGCCGGATTCGTAGACGACCTTGAACTGGCCATCTTTTTGCGCCTGTCCGATCCGCGTCCTGCTCCAGAGGTGATGGTTGTCGTGAATCTTGACGTAGCCTTCCGGTGCGATCTTCAGCTCGATGCCGGGCGATGCGACGACGACTTTATCGACATCGAAGCTACCAGCTTTTTCGACGGCGGCCTTCCAGAGCCAGGGACCGAGATAGGCTGCCTGCGTGACGTCGCCCATTACCGACGCGGGGCCGTACTTGGCCTTGAAAGAATCGACAAATTTTTTGTTGTTAGGCAGGTCCTGGCTCTGAAAATATTTCATCGACGCATAAAAACCCTCGACGTTTTCGCCGCCGATACCCAGCATCTCATCCTCAGTGACCGAGATGGTCAGGAGGTTCTGCGTCTTGGCGGTAACGCCGGCGGCCTTGAGCTGTTTGTAAAACGCTACGTTACTGCCTCCCACCACGTCGGCAAAGATCACATCCGGTTTTTTTAGCTTGATCTTGTTGATCAGCGAGCCGAACTGGGTGTTGCCAAGCGGGTAGTATTCTTCACCGACGACCGATCCCTTGAGCACGTTCTCGATATGTTTGCGGGCGATTTTGTTCGATGTACGCGGCCAGATGTAATCGGAGCCGACTAAAAAGAAAGTCTTGGCTTTCTTGTCCTTGGCAATCCAGTCGAGACCTGCCAGCACCTGTTGCGTCGCTTCCTGACCCGTATAGATCACGTTCTTGGATTGCTCCAGACCCTCGTAGAAAGTCGGGTAGTAGAGCAGACCATTGGCTTTTTCGAAGACTGGCAACACCGCCTTGCGCGAAGCTGAGGTCCAGCAGCCGAAGACGGCGGCGACGTGGTCGTTTTCAAGCAGCTTGCGGGCTTTTTCGGCGAAAGTCGGCCAGTCGCTGGCGCCGTCTTCCTGGATCACTTTGATCTTGCGGCCAAGAACGCCGCCCATGGCATTGATCTGTTCGATCGCCAGTCGCTCGGCCTGGATCGAGCCGGTTTCGCTGATGGCCATGGTGCCGGTGGCGGAATGCAATTGGCCGACCGTGACTTCGGTGTCGGTTACCGCCAGCTTGGTCGTATTAACCTTCGCCGTCGGCATTTGCTGCGCGAGAATCGAGACCGGAAGCAGCATCGCGGAAGCAGCTGCCAGTCCCACGAGAACCTTGCGGCGCTGCGCCGACCGGGTAGTGGAGGGGGAACGATCAGACATGCGGTACTCCTTTTAGACGGATTGATCAAAGTGGTAAATCGGTGCAGCGCCGCGGCCTGAACACCGATTTAAGGTGGACCTGGCGGCGGATTGCCTTCCTTGGGATGAAGATTACGAGTTACGCTGCGGCGCAACAATACGTTGTTTGACGTAAGTGACTACGCAGGTTTAGGGTGCACCGGATTGTTCAAAGTGCGTTAAGACGGTGCGTTGAAGCGGTGCGTAGTTGCGGCGACATGTTGGTGCGGGAAACGCGACAAGTCTGTTTTGCACGTCGTCTGGTTGCCCCACGGAGCAGGTACACGCAATGTGACTCGGTGGCTTGAAAATTGCTTTTACGTCATGCAAGCATTCTCGATAACCGCCTAGAATTCGTTGCCCTAACCGGAGAACCGCATGAGTGCGGCAGCCCCCCAGCGCATCATCAAGATTCGCCGTGACTACAATACGTGGGTCGCCAACGAGACGCTGGAAGACTACGCATTGCGCTTCACGCCGCGCGCGTTCCGCAAATGGTCCGAGTTCAGTCTCGCCAATACCGCCATGGGCGCAGTGTCGTTCCTGGCGCTGGAGGCGATCGGCGGCGCCATCACGCTCAGTTACGGTTTTGCCAATGCGTTCTGGGCAATCCTGTGCGTGTCGGTGGCGATCTTCCTGACCGGGCTGCCGATCAGTTACTACGCAGCCAGATATGGCGTCGACATGGATCTGCTGACGCGCGGCGCCGGTTTCGGCTACATCGGCTCGACCATCACCTCGCTGATCTACGCGTCGTTCACGTTCATATTCTTCGCGCTCGAAGCGTCGATCATGGCGCAGGCGATCGAACTCTTTTTCGGCTTGCCGCTCGTGTACGGCTATGTCGTGTGCTCGATCGTCATCATTCCGCTGGTCGCCTATGGCATCACCTGGATTAGCCGCCTGCAACTTTGGACCCAGCCGCTGTGGATAGTGCTCCTGGTATTGCCTTATGCGTGCGTGCTCTACAAGGAGCCTGACGCGCTGCGCAGCATGATGACCTTCATCGGACGGTCGGAAGAGGGCGGCGCATTCAATCTCGCCCTGTTCGGCGCGGCGGCAACGGTCGCCTTTTCGCTGATTGCCCAAATAGGCGAACAGGTCGATTTCCTGCGTTTCCTGCCAGAGAAGACACGCGCTAACCGACTGCGCTGGTGGGTCGCGTTGCTGCTTGCGGGACCGGGGTGGATTTTGCTCGGCGCCGCAAAAATGCTGGGCGGCGCCTTGCTGGCTTTTCTCGCCGTCCAGCATCAGGTGCCGCTGGCAAAAGCGATCGAGCCGACACAGATGTACCTGATCGGCTACAGCTATGTTTTTTCCGATCCGGCCTGGATTCTGGCCGCTGTCACGTTGTTCGTGGTGATTTCCCAAATCAAGATCAATGTCACCAATGCCTATGCCGGATCATTGGCATGGTCGAATTTTTTCGCACGCCTGACGCACAGTCATCCGGGGCGCGTTGTCTGGCTGGTGTTCAACGTTCTGATCGCCGTGTTCCTGATGGAGCTCGGCGTGTTCAAGGCACTGGAGCATGTGCTCGGGCTGTATTCGCTAGTGGCCATTTCGTGGATTGGCGCGGTCGTGGCGGACCTGGTCGTCAACAAGCCGCTCGGGCTCAGTCCGGCGCACATTGAGTTCAAGCGCGCGCATTTGTACGCGATCAATCCCGTCGGTGTGGGCTCAATGCTGGCGGCGTCGCTGGTTTCAGCCGTGGCATTTTCCGGCTATCTGGGCGGCACCGCCCAGGCACTGGCGCCATTCATTGCGCTGGGTAGCGCCATGCTGCTGGCGCCGCTGATTGCGTGGGCTACCGATGGCCGCTATTATCTGGCGCGCCACGATACGCTTGAACAGAAAAGCGGCGCTTCGCTATCTTGCGTGATCTGCGAAAACCGATTCGAGACCGAAGATATGGCCCACTGTCCGGCCTATCAGGGTCCGATCTGTTCATTGTGCTGTTCGCTTGACGTCCGGTGCCATGATCGTTGCAAGCCGTCGTCCGACTTGCCCAATCTGCTGCAAGCTGTGTTGCCGCCGCGCTTGGCGCGCTCGTTTCACACACGTATCGGGCATTACGTGATCGTGCTCGTACTTCTTGGCGCCGGATTGGCGCTTTTGCTCTGGTTGCTGTATTACCAGCAGGTTAGCGCCTCGGCCGAGCCGGCTACCTACGGCCCGGACGCGCTTCGCGGGATCTTTGTCAAACTGTTTGCGACACTGCTATTGCTCATCGGCGTGGGTGCCTGGTGGCTCGTGCTGACCAGCGACAGCCGCCGTGTCGCGCACGAAGAATCGGATCGGCAGACGCACCTTCTGATGAACGAGATCGAAGCGCACCGCAAGACCGACGCCGAACTGCAACGTGCCAAGGAGGCTGCCGAAGCGGCCAACTTGGCCAAGAGTCGTTTCGTGACCGGCATGAGCCACGAATTGCGCACGCCGCTCAACAGTATTCTCGGCTACGCACAAATCTTGCAGGTCGATCCGGCCATGCCGGCTGCGCGAAAAGAAGCAATCGATGTGATCTATCGGAGCGGTAATCATTTGCTGAGCCTGATCGATGGTCTTCTCGACATTGCCAAGATCGAAGCTGGAAAAATGCGACTTGACACAGGAGAACTGGCGCTGACGGATTTCGTCGACCAGATCGCTGGCATGTTCGCGCCGCTAGCTGCGGCCAAAGGCCTAAGCTTTATTTGCATTCCTGACGACCGGATGCCCGCTGTGGTGCGCGGCGATGCTAAGCGGGTGCGTCAGATCCTCATCAACCTGGTCGGCAATGCGGTCAAGTTCACGGATTCCGGCTCGGTCACGCTGCGCATGCGCTATCTGCGCGAAATGGCGCATTTCGACGTCGAAGATACCGGGATCGGCATCGCCGAGGTCGACCTCGAACGCATCTTCATGCCATTCGAACGCAGCGGCGCTGCTGATCTGAGAAGCGACACCGGCACCGGACTGGGCCTGACGATCTGCAGCATGCTGACGACAGTCATGGGCGGCGACCTCGCTGTCAAAAGCCGGGTCGGTGCTGGCAGCACGTTCGCGCTTAAGCTGTATTTGCCAGAGGTGGCGGCGCCACAACCCAAACTCAAGCTTGAAGATCAGTTGCGCGGCTACCTCGGCGCGCGCAAGACCATCCTGATCGTCGATGACCAGGCGCCACAGCGTAGAGTTTTGGCCGAGATGCTGGTTCCGGTCGGGTTCGACATCATCGAAGCCGGCAGCGGCGCCGACTGCCTGGCTGCCATCGACACACAGATGCCCGACCTGGTGCTGCTGGATATCGCCATGCCGGGGATGGATGGCTGGGAAGTCAGCCGGGCGATCCGCGATCGCGGTCATGCCGCCTTGCCGATTATGATCGTCTCGGCCAACGCCTTCGACGTTGCCGCCGGCCGTGCCGGTTTTCCTTGCCACGACGGCTTCGTCGTCAAGCCGGTATTGCTACCGGAGCTGCTGGCCAAGGTCAAGCATCACTTGCGACTTGACCACCTAGCGCAAAGGGTGCACGTGGCGGATGTGGTGCCTTACGGGCTGGCGGCGCACGTTGTGGTGCCGTCGCCTGCGTGTATCGCGATCCTGCTCGAAATGGGTGCCATGGGTTACGTCAAAGGCATTCTGGGCAAGCTTGACGAGATCGAGCAAGAGGCACCGGCCATTCGCGCCATTACCAACGAACTTCGTCTTCTGGTGAAACACTACCGATTCGACGACTACATGAAACGACTCAGGGAGATGCCTCGCCATGCCACGGACAATGTGTGATCGACATGTGATTCTGATCGTCGACGATGTGCCCGACAACATTGCGGTGCTGTCGGATGCGCTCGACGTCGCGGGCTACATGGTGCTGGTGGCGACAGACGGCCTCAGCGCGCTGGAGCGCCTAACCTACGTCACGCCGGATTTAATTCTGCTCGATGCGAAAATGCCGGGTATGGATGGCTTTGAAACCTGTCGTCGGATTCGGGCTATGGCATGCACGGGCAATGTGCCAGTCATTTTCATGACGGGTTTGTCCGAAACCGAGCATGTGGTGCAGGGTTTTGCGGTAGGCGGCAACGATTACGTCATCAAGCCACTGCAACCGCGTGAAGTGATTGCCCGCATCGAATCGCATCTGCGCAGCGCCAGCCTGATCTCGCTAGCTGCTGCGGCGAGCGAGGCGGCAGCCCATGCGGTGGTAGTGCTCGATCGGAACGGCTTGTCGATATGGCAGACCGGCAAGGCGGTCGACTGGATCGTGCGATATTTTCCGGCACCGGATCGTACCCAGTTCGTGTTGCCTTCGCCGTTGCGTCAATGGATCGACGCGCATCTTTCGTCGGCTGTCGAGGACGCCGGTTCGGTGCCGCCGCTGTCAGTGACAAACCGTGGCGCCGAATTGCGGATCTGGTTTGCGAAAGGCGAGCGCAGTGGCGACCTGCTCCTGATTCTCGAAGAACGTCCCGTCGTCCAACCGTCGCCGGACATGGCGAGCTTTCAGCTGACGCCGCGCGAGAACGACGTGCTGGCATGGCTGGCCAAAGGCAAGACCAATCGCGACATTGCCGATATCCTCGGCATGAGCCCGCGCACCGTCAATAAGCATCTGGAGCATATTTTCGTCAAGCTCGGGGTCGAAACCCGTTCGGCCGCCGCTGCGCTGGCCGTCAGCCGGAATCAAAGTAGCGCGAGCCGGCCGGACGCCGACCTCCGACTGGTCCTGTGAACCGCACTGGCTAACCCATCAGCGTACTGCATAGACCCCATGCGCCTGTCCGTACACGCGCACCAGTCCCAGTAACGCGTCGACCGATGGCGTCGCCACGCCGACCAGTTTGCCGATCTCGTGCATCACCGTTACCAGCGCGTCGATCTCCAGCATCTTGCCGGCTTCGGCATCTTGTAGCATTGACGTCTTGAATGCACCGAGCTTGCGCGTCAGCGCCATGCGTTCTGCGCCGCTTTGCGTGATCGGGCAGCCGATCCGCGCACCGATGTCGGCCGCTTCCTGCATGGCAGTCAGGCAAAAACGTGCCACCAGCGGGTCGTCCAGGATTTTGTCGCAGGTCGCTCCGGTGAGTGCCGATACCGGATTCATGGTCATGTTCCCCCACAGCTTGTACCAGATATCGGTGCGTATGTCGGCAGTCGCGCGCGCGTCGAAACCCGCTTGTGTGAGCAATGCTGCCAATGCCTCTACCCGCACCGAGGGATATCCGCGCGGATTGCCGCCAGGCTCGCCGAGTATGAGCGTATTGCCAAAGCCAGGCTGCACTACACCGGGTGCCGTGCACGCGCTCGACAGATGCACGACACAGCCGACGATGCGCTGCACTGGCATCGCCTGCGCCAGGGTGCCGTCCGGATCGAGCGCGGCCAGCCGCACACCGGAATACGGCACGCCGCCGCTTTCGAAGAACCACCACGGCACACCGTTCATGGCGGTCATGATAATGGTATCGGGGCCGAGCAGCGGCGCGATCTGCGCTGCGATATCGGGCAATGCGGGGGACTTGACGGCGATGATGACAAGATCCTGAGCGCCGAGTGCTGCCGCATCCTGCTCGGCATGGACTGGGACGCTGATTTCATCGCCTGAAATACGCAGGCGCAAGCCACTGGCCTGCAAGGCGGTCAGCGTGGCACCGCGCGCCAGCATGCTGACCTGCGATCCGGCCGCTGCCAGGCGCGCGCCGATCAGGCCGCCGATGGCACCTGCTCCAACGATTGCAACGTTCATGATGGTCTCGCTAAAAAAGAATCGAATTGTCCGCGCCGGCGCTTGCGCACCGATAATGATCGGCGAAAACGCGTTATAGTAAATGATGGAGACGCGGCGTGTCGGCACGCTGTAAAAAAACATAAGGAACTGCAGCCATGTCAAGCAACACCCTCCCATTATGGACACCATCGCCATTACGCATCGAGCATAGCCGCATGCAGGATTACATGCGCTGGCTTGAGCGTGAACGGGGACTGGCGTTTGCCGGTTACAACGATATGTGGGAATGGTCGGTCACACATCTGGAGGACTTCTGGGAGACCGTCTGGCAGTATTTCGAGGTACGCAGTTCCGCGCCGTATGAGCGGGTCCTCGATTCGCACAAGATGCCCGGCGCCAAGTGGTTCGAGGGCGCACGGCTCAACCTTGCAGAGCAGGTGTTTCGTTTTCACGACAGTGGCGAGGAAGCCGACCGGCCAGCCATCATCGCGCAGTCCGAACTGCGGCCAATGACGCAGATGTCATGGCGCGACATGCGCCGTCAGATCACCGCAGTCGCCAACAGCTTGCGGGCGCTTGGTGTACAGCCGGGTGACCGCGTCGCGGCATACATGCCCAATATCCCGGAAACCGCGATTGCCTTTTTTGCCTGTGCCAGCATTGGTGCGATCTGGTCGAGCTGCTCACCCGATATGGGCAGCGCCAGCGTGATGGATCGGTTTCGCCAGATCGATCCCAAGGTGCTGTTCGTGATCGACGGTTATCGTTACGGTGGCAAGGACTTCGACCGGATGCCGGTTGTCGACCTGATGCGTGCATCGCTGCCGACGCTGGAGCAGACCATTCTGCTGCCGTACCTGAACACGGATGCCACGTTGTCGGGCGCGACGCTGTGGAGCAGCCTGCTGGCCCATCCTGCCGCACAGGCATCGCCGATCGTGTTCGAGCAGGTACCGTTCGATCATCCGTTGTGGATTCTGTATTCATCCGGCACCACCGGCATGCCGAAGCCAATCGTCCACGGCCATGGTGGTACGCTGCTCGAAGGGATGAAAGGCCATGCGCTGCATCTCGACCTGGGACCGGAAGATCGTTTTCACTGGTATTCGACGACTGGCTGGATCATGTGGAATTCGCAGATCACCGGCTTGCTGGTGGGGGCAGCGATCTGCATTTACGATGGCAATCCCGGCACCCCGGATATGGGCACCCTATGGAAATTCGCCGAGCGCGCTGGCGTCACTTTTCTGGGTGCCGGCGCGGCCTATTACGGCAACTGCATGAAGGCGGACATTGCGCCGTCGAAGCTCGCCGACCTGCATCGAATCCGCTCGATCGGCGCGACCGGTTCGCCGTTGGTCGAGGAAGCGTATGAGTGGATTTATGCCAATGTCGGGCGCGATATCCTGCTGGCGAGTATCAGCGGCGGTACCGATATTGCCGCCGCCTTCGTCGGTGCTTGCCCGATTCTGCCGCTGTATTCCGGCGAGATGCAATGCCGCTCGCTGGGCGTGGCCGTCCATGCGTTCGACGACCTCGGTAACCGGCTTCATGACCAAATGGGTGAACTGGTGGTGACCGAACCCATGCCGAGCATGCCGTTGTATTTCTGGAACGACGAAGGTGGCAAGCGCTACCACGAAAGCTATTTCGATACCTTTCCCGGCGTATGGCGGCACGGCGACTGGATTCGCATTACCGAACGTGGCGGTGCCGTGATCTACGGACGGTCCGACACCACCATCAATCGCCATGGCATCCGCATGGGAACCAGCGAAATCTACCGCGTCGTCGAAGAACTACCGGAAGTGCTCGACAGCCTGGTAGTCGATCTCGAATACCTCGGTCGCGAATCCTACATGCCGCTGTTCTTGGTCTTGCGGCCTGGCTGCGCGCTCGATGCCACGCTGAGGGCGCGCATCAACGACAACATCCGCGCCGCGTTATCAGCGCGCCATGTGCCGAATGATATTTTCGTCGCACCCGATATCCCCCGTACGCTGTCGGGCAAGAAGATGGAACTGCCGGTCAAGAAGCTTTTGCTTGGCATGCCGCTTGAAAAAATCGCCAGCCGGGATGCGATGAGCAATGCGGAATGTCTGGCCTATTACGTTGAATTTGCCCGCCGTCGCGAGATCGAGCAGGTGGCGGCGCCGACTACGTGAGGCAGAGGCGCGCGGCACTTGGGTGCCACAAGCGAGGACGATGAGGATGGAATAAATACGCGCTGCGCAATTCAGCGCTTTCCTTCGCCGGTTTGGTTGACTATGCTGAATGATGGTGTCAGGAGATGATCGATGAACGCATCCGTGAAAGCATTGTTGTGCTGGCTGGCCGTTTTATGCGCTCCCGGCGTGCTGGCCCAGGTGCCGGAGACCGGGCGCTGGCAGGATCTCGATTTCAGCCAGGTCGATGTGCATAGCCGCACCGCCGACCAGTACTGGGACCTGCTGATTGCGCTGTCACGAAAGAATCGACTCGACGATGACGCGGGACTGGTCAGGCGAGCGACACGCATCACGAACACGCTGATTGCGGCGGCGGCCCGCATCCGTCCCGAAACCGGTGAATGGGACTGGGAAATCCACACTACCAGCGACCCCGACATCGACGCGTTCTGCATGGCCGGCGGGAAGCTCATGATCGGCAGTGCGTTTGTCAGCCGCCTGGCGCTCGACGACGCCGAACTGGCGACGCTGATCGCGCATGAAGTCGCCCACGCCGTGGCAGACCATCACCGCGAATTTTTGTCCAGCGTCCTGCACATCAGTCCATTACCCTATGCGACCCTCGACATTACGCTATCCCGGCTCGACAGTGATTTGACGCTCCAGTGGCGTATGGCAAAGCTCGCCAATCTTCAGGAACGGGAAGCCGACCAGCTCGGCATGGTGCTCGCGCATCAGGCCGGCTGGCCGGCAGCAGGTATGGAGCGCTTCTACCGCAAGCTCGCCGACGCCGACGCACCGTCGATGATGTCGTCCAGTCATCCGCCGCCAGCGTCCAGATTGAGCATGGCGAAGGGTATGGCGCTCTTGTTCGGGCAGTGAATGCACCACGCGCCGGTGCGTCGCCAGCCTACCAAAAATTACAGCGGCAGACCCCCGCGACCTATGATCAATGACGCCGTTGGTGCATTCTTTTGCCGGTGTTGAAATCCAGGTCATCGCCACTCCGGCGGTCGTTGTGGGTGCGCTATTGCCGAAGCGTTGCGGTGCCGGCCGCTGGGGCATTACGACCGAAGTACATGTCAGCCCGTCCTGAATTCACGCGATTTATCCAGCAACGCCTCCCAAGCTGTCGCTTCGCGCGATGGGAAACCAAAAGCGGTCTGCTCTGCGTGTTCCAAATTTGATATTGCGTTACTGATTTTTATGTGACAGCATTAAATGACCATTTTCACATTGCGGTTATTTCTATGGCGCGGTTGCTTCTTGGGTCCGAAATCCGCCGGTTGTTGGCCGCCGGATTGCGCGATATCGAGGTCATCAATTTGCATTGCGCACTCAACGAAACCTTTTTATTAGCGGACTGTTGAACCCGAGATGAGGAAACTTGAATTGAGCAAATTGACTACGTCCGTTGCCTGGGTCAAGGGCATGGGCGAGCTCTTCGAAGAAGAGGGCTTGGACGTCAATGCATTATTTAGCGAAGCGGGACTCGACGAAACCGTGCGCGACGATCCCGATGGACGCTATCCGACCGAGAAAGTCAGTCTGTTGTGGGAACTGGCCGTCATGCGGACCGGTGACCAGATGCTCGGCATTGCAAAAGCGCGCAAGGCCAAACCGTCGAATTTCGACGTAGTGGGCTATGCGATGATGTCATGTCCTAACCTGCTCGCCAGTCTGGAGTGTCTGGTACGTTACCTGCGCGTGGTCAGCGAAGCAGCGACCTTGTTGGTGCACAAGGAAGAGGGCGGATACTTGGCTGAGCTGCAGCTCTTCGGCGGAGGTCAGCCCGTGCCGAGGCAGCGAATGGAGTTCGATCTGCTTACGCTCCTGTCATTCTTGCGCTGGATCTCCGGGCGTGAATTTTCTCCTCTATGGGGAGAATTTACGTACGCGACACCCGCCGATCCGCAAATTTTTAATGACGCGTTCAAGTGCCCGGTACGCTTCAACGCCTCGGCCAATCGCCTGATGTTTCATCATGCCGACTTGGTTGCGCCGCTGCCAACCCGCAACCCATCGCTGGCAAAACTTCATGCGCAGTTTGCTGGCCAATATCTCACCCGCCTGGATGATAAAAAAACCGGCCACGTGGTGCAGGAACTGATAACACGGATGCTGCCGAGTGGGGAGCCGCGCCGGGAAGATATTGCAAGCGC
>JACMQD010000008.1 GCA_014377155.1 Herminiimonas sp. | reverse complement strand
GTCGCATTCCCGGTCCGGCGGAGCAGGATGAAATCGACATGCTGGCCCATGAATATTGTTTCGAGAACGAACTCGATCCCGGCGAAGTGATCGCGCATTGGCGCGAAAAATATCAGGATGGCAGCGGCAACCTGACGCTGTATGGCGCGGATGGCTGCAAGCACTGCGACGGCACTGGTTACAAGGGACGGCTTGGCATTCATGAAATGCTCCTCAACAGCAGCGCCATCAAGAAAAAAATTCATGCAAAAGCGAGCGTACCCGATATATTGAAGACGGCAATGACAGAGGGAATGCGCACCCTGCGCCAGGACGGCATCGACAAGATTTTCCAGGGACTGACCGACTGGGAGCAAATCAGGACGCTGTGATTCTGGTAGAGTGCCGGCATGAGCAAATTGACCTTGGACCGCATCCTGCAATCGCAGGGATTCGGCACCCGCAAATGGTGTCGCACGTTGATCGACGATGGCGAAGTCACCGTCGATGGCCAAACCGTGACCGATTATCGTGCCAGTTTCGAAACGGCCGATTTTATTTTTTCGTTGTACGACGAGGAATGGGTATATCGCGAACATGTGTATGTTGCCCTGAACAAGCCTGCCAATATCGAATGTTCACGTAAGCCCAGCCATCATCCCGGTGTGCTGAGTATCCTGCCGGAGCAATTCACATGGCGCGATGTGCAGCCTGTCGGTCGTCTCGACCATGACACCACCGGCCTGTTGCTGATGTCCGATGATGGCGCGTTCATCCACGCCCAATCATCGCCCAAGCGGCATGTACCCAAAGTCTATGTGGCGACCACGGCTGAACCAGTCATGCCGGAGCTGATCGCCCAGTTGTGTTCAGGTGTCAAACTGCATGACGAGCCAGAACCGCTGGCGGCGTTGCGCTGTAACATTGTCGACTCCCACCAGCTGGAAATCGTGCTGGAACAGGGTAAATATCATCAGGTAAAACGCATGCTGGCTGCAGCCGGCAATCATTGCTCGGCGTTGCGCCGGATAGCGATCGGCAAGCTCACGCTGGCGGCGCTGGAACTGGAGGAAGGCGAATGGTGTTTTCTGGATGCCGAACAAGTCGCCTTGCTGGGAGAGGCCTAACCTTCGTCGATGATGACCGGGTACTCTTTCATTGATTTCGCTGCACCTTCCCACGAGGTGGCACGCGACTTGATCGGCGCCACACTACTGGTCGACGGTGTCGGCGGGATAATCGTCGAGACCGAAGCGTATGACCACGAAGACCCGGCTTCGCACAGTTTTTCAGGACCGACAAAGCGCAATGCCGCCATGTTCGGACCGCCTGGCCGGGTATATGTCTATCGCTCGTATGGCATTCACTGGTGCCTCAATCTGGTGTGTGGCGCCGAGGGCCACGGCGCAGGCGTGCTGATCCGGGCGCTGGTGCCCGATGCGGGCATCGACATCATGCGCAGCCGACGCGGTCTCGACGACATCCGCTTGTTGTGCGCGGGTCCTGGGCGTGTCGGCCAGGCCCTTGGCATCACCGGCGAATACAACGGTCTGGCGATCGATGCGGCGCCGTTCTCGCTCTTGGCGAACTTCGAGCCGGTTGTCGTCGTCACCGGACCGCGTATCGGCATTTCGAAGGCAATCGACGTCCCTTGGCGGTTCGGGCTTGCCGGCTCACGGTTCGTGAGCAAACCATTTCGGTGAATTTCACGTCGATTGCATTCAGCCAATGCCATTTTTGGAACTGGCGTTCAATTCCAGACACTCACAGCTTGGTTCCATTTTGAGAAAGGCCGATTGCCATGGGCGAACGCATTAATGGGTTACCGCCGGCACGGCCTGGCAACGAGGTGCTACCGCCTGTCCCGTTCGACCACGCCGCGACGCCGACGGTTGCCGAACAAAGTGTCGAAAAGCACGCGCCGGCCTATCCGGCCGCCGGTCCACGCGAGCGCATCACGCCGGCAATCATGGCATTGCGACAAGAAGCCAAGGTACGCACGACGCGCGCTGCGGTCGCTGTTTCCGACCGCAGCGAACAACATGATGGTCAGGTGCAATCAGGTCAGCACGTGACCGTACAAAATCAGGACGAGCTCGCCCGCCTTCTCGGCGGTGCCGACGGTAGGCACGTGACCGACCTGACGCTGGCAGGTGGTGCGTTTACGGACGATGATCTGCGCAACCTTCCGCCAGGGCTGAAGCGACTTAACCTGAGCGGCAATGACCGGATTACCGATGTCGGCGTCGGTCACCTGGCGCAGCTACCGCTGCACGATCTTTCGCTCGGTTCATGCGTCGCAGTGACTAATGGCGCGCTGGTTTCATTAGAAAACATGCCATTGCACGGGCTCGATTTGCATGGCTGCGAACGGATCGACGAGCGCGGCATGGTGCATTTAAAAAAGCTGCCATTGGAGCGGCTCGATATTTCGTGGTGCGGGATAATGTCGGATCGTGCGCTGGACCCACTGGCAGCGCTGGCCCTGCGCGACCTCAATCTAATAAAGTCGACGATCTCCGGTGATGGCATGGCCAATTTCGTCAACATGCCACTGGAATGCCTGCATGTCAGTTCTGCACGGAACATTAACAACAGCGCGATGCAACATCTGCATGGCAAGCCGCTGCAGCAGCTTTACATGCAAAATGCGGCATTGGTCGACGACAGCGGATTCGCCTCGTTGAAGGGTATGCCATTAAATTTCCTGCACATGAGCGGTTGCAGGGATCTGACCGACAACGGTGTCGCCCAGCTCGAAGGGATGCCATTGCGGCTTCTGAATTTGCGCGGCGCCGCACGTTTGACCGATGGATGCATTCCTGTACTGATGACGCTGCCGCTGGAGCAGCTTGGCTTGCGCGATTGCGCGGGTATCACCAGCGGCGGTCATGCGCGCCTTGCGGCCCACTTTCCGCACCTGCGGTACGAACCATGAGCTACTCCGGCCGATAGCGCGCGCGGCGGGCGTGGTTTGACTTCGGATAGAATACGACACGATTGTTTATCATTCACCCATCGCTCGAAAGGCATCTATGCGCATCTTGTCCGCACTATTAGCAACCCTTATCGTCACAGCCGCTGGCAGCGCCTTGGCCGCAGCACCCGAAATGCTGCCATCCGGTGTCTCGATCGAGCATTTGAAGGTTGGCGAAGGTGCGAATCCGAAAGCATCCGATACGGTGACTGTGCATTATCGGGGCACTCTGGAGAACGGCAAAGAGTTTGACAGTTCCTATGCGCGCAAAGCGCCGGCATCGTTTCCGCTGTCCGGCGTCATTCCTTGCTGGACCGAAGGTGTCCAGAAAATGAAAGTGGGCGGCAAGGCTAAACTGGTGTGCCCACCGAAAACTGCGTACGGTGAGCGTGCGCCCGGTGGCATTCCGCCCAACAGTACACTCAATTTTGAAGTTGAGCTGCTTTCGATCGGCAAATAATCTCCTTTTGGCGGCCGGGCGGTTCCGGATTTCACTAGGTTATTTATGTGAGGCAACGTATTGTGGCCAAAAGCGCACGATTGGACGCAAATTATCGGTTTGCCATCTCCAACGCTATGATCCTGGGGTACTATCCTGTTGCTGTAAAAAATAAATCTATTCAAGAGATTCAGTGAGTGAGACAGGAGCCCAAAACGTGCGAGCGTTTTGGGCTTTTCCTTAATTATGTGTTTTTCCCATAACAGATATGCGAAATGATGAGTGGGCAAGTCTTCGTCGCCACCGCATACTGTGGTTGTCTCCTCTATGTCTACTCTTTTGATATAGATTTAAGCCCACCGATTGGTGGGCTTTTTTTTTTAGGCTCGTCGACTCGACGGTACCAGTTAATAAGTTGGGCTGCGTACAGAACCAGTTCACGATGTGGAGTACTATCGGCAGCACAACGGGAGCATCTTAGTTCGACCTTCCTTTCTTTTATCGCGTCCTTATCGATTTCTGTAGTAACGCAGAAAACCGACAGTCGTCATCCAAATCACACCAGGGTTCAATCACATGACAATTACTTATTACCTCTTGCGTACTGAAAATGCCGCCGTTGGCGACGGGCCCTACTTTGGCAATGATGGGCAAGGCGAAGTAACACTTTCGGCTACGCCTTCCGAAGCCCAGCGCTTTGCAACGCTCGAAGCTGCCGAAGACCAGGCCAAGCTGCTTCACGAGAAATTCGGAAAAGTGGAAATCGAAGTACGCAACACCGCCGCCAGCTGATTTAGTCACCGGGGTTTTGGGGGCATAAAAAAACCACGCATTTCCATGACGGGAAATGCGTGGTTTTTGTTGGTCGCCCAAAAATGACAGGACGACCCGGAGGCAAAGGGACAACTACAGCGATATGCGCGGAAAGTGACCGCCCGGCAGTACACCGACAATCGACAGAACCATCAGAATCAACAAGATGACAAACAAGACACGAACGATTTGACCGATTGGCGATGGCAAAGGCAGCATGCCGATTAGCCACCAGATCAGGCCGAATATGATCAGGTACACGATTAGACTAATAATCAGGCTCATTTTTTTCTCTCTTTTTTATTGCGTCGCTGTGCGACGTTCGCGTTAAGGGCCGCTGGCGGCCCGGCAAGCAGCCTTTTCAGGTGGCTACTTTCTGCACGCATATTGCACTTACGGGACCATACTGACCGTTCGGTGGCGCACTTAGACAGGGAGAGTCATTTTGCCGGGACGACTGGCCTGACCAAGCTGGCCGCTTTCTTGGCGCGTTCTCGGGCGGTATCGACATCCTCTGCGGTCGCCAGGGCGACGCCCATGCGGCGCCGTGCGAACGACTCCGGCTTGCCGAACAGGCGGATGTCGGTTCCAGGAATACGCAACGCATCGGCGACACCCTCGAATGAGATGGCTTTTGCGTCATGCTGCCCGTAGATCACGGCCGACGCACCCGGTGATTTCAACGCGACATTGACGGGCAAGCCGAGAATGGCCTTGGCATGCAGTTCGAACTCGCTTTGAACCTGGCTGGCCATGGTGACCATACCGGTGTCGTGCGGACGCGGACTGATTTCCGAAAACCACACCATGTCGTCGCGTACGAACAGTTCGACGCCGAACAGTCCCAGTCCACCCAGGTCATCGGTGACTTTTTTGGCGATATCGCGCGCACGCGCCAAAGCCAATGGCGCCATGCGGTGCGGCTGCCACGATTCGACGTAGTCGCCGTTGACCTGCACGTGGCCGATCGGCTCGCAGAAATGGGTCTCAACCGCGCCGTCTGCACCGATTGCCCGTACTGTCAGCAACGTGATTTCATAATCGAAATCGATGAAGCCTTCGACGATGACGCGACCGGAATCGACCCGGCTACCTGCAGCGGCATAGGCCCACGCCGCATCGACCTCGGCGGCGCCGTCGAGCTTCGACTGGCCCTTGCCGGAGGAAGACATCACCGGCTTGACCACGCACGGAAAACCGATTTCGGCACAGGCGGCCTGCAGCTCGGCCAGGCTATTGGCGAAGCGATAGGGCGAGGTCGCGATACCGAGCTTTTCTGCTGCGAGGCAACGGATGCCTTCGCGGTTCATGGTCAGCCACGCCGCCCGTGCAGTAGGAATGCAAGTGATCTTGCCGGCTGCTTCAAGTGCCACCAGGGTTTCGGTGGCGATCGCTTCGATTTCCGGGACAATCAGGTCAGGCTGCTCGAGCGCGATCAGTGCGGCCAGCGCCGCACCGTCAGCCATGTTGATGACGTGTGCACGATGGGCCACTTGATGGCCAGGTGCATTCGGATAACGGTCGACGGCGATGACTTCCACGCCCAGCCGCTGTAGCGAAATAATGACCTCTTTGCCGAGCTCGCCAGAGCCGAGTAGCATGACCTTGACTGCCGATGGGGTAAGAGGAGTACCAAGTACGAGAGATTTGTTCATGAGGGCAGGGAAGCAAGAGAAAGGAGACCGCAGGACCATGATGGTAGAAACGGCAAGGAGTTTTTTTGAACGATACCAAATCGCGCGCCGTTTGGACAGTATTACATTGGTCCTGTTGCGCCACTCGATAACTCTTCAG
>JACMQD010000093.1 GCA_014377155.1 Herminiimonas sp. | reverse complement strand
GACCAGTTCCATATCCATGAAAGGCGACTTGCCCGGCTTATCGAATTTCTGGCCAGGGACCATCGGGTCATGCCAGTAAAGGGGCTTTCGCTCGGTTGCGCTGCTGGTGGCTTGCGCTACTGGCGCAACGTCTTTGATCGCGTGCTGCATTCCCAGGCGGTACAGCCCGTAACCCGCCAGTCCGATTGCACCTGCAACGCCGATCACGACAACCATGTAACGGGTTTTCATTGCGGGCTCCTGTGGGTAGCTGTGGTCGTTGCGGCACCATCATCGGCCGCAAGGAAATTCAATCGGGCCCAAAGACGCGCTCCTTCCATCTGCAACTGCAGTGCCTGCATACGCAGGTCAATGCCGGCGCGGCGTGCAGCGAGCAGGTCAGCCAGCGGTGATTTGCCGCCACGGTATGACGCCAGCACGGCCTCGATTCGCTGGTCCGCCAGCGGGAGCAATTCGGTTTGGTAGCGGCGGTAGCGTTCACGCGTATTGGTCCATTCGCTAATCATGACGCGGGTTTCGGCAACATGCGTGCGCAGCATTTCTTCGCGTTCGGCTCGGGCCTGTTCGACCAAAGCCAGCTTCGATGCCAGCTCGCGGTCCTGGCGATTTTTCGGATCCCATTGCAAAGGCAGCGACACGCCGATCGAAATCATATTGGAGTAGGCCGAACCGCGTTGCTGGAAAGCGACCTCGACACTCCAGTCGCTTTTCTTGGCGGCTTCGGCCAATTTTGCCTCTACGCGCGCGAGGTCTTCCTGCCTCGCCTGGACCGCCAGTTGCGGATGATGCGAGAGCTGGGTTTCCAAGGTGGCGGGATCTAGGCGGATGACATCGGTGGAGGCAATCGGCCCCAGTGGCAGATCGGTGTGGTTACCGACCCAGCGCGCCAGCATGGTCTTCGCATCGGCCACACGCCGCGTGATTTCGCTGCGACGGTCATCGACCGCGACCAGTGCGCTGCGGGCGGCCAGAACGTCCGCCGGGGTGCCGCGACCGCCACGATAGGCGCCATCGGCTGCCTGGATTTCCAGCCGCGCCTGCGTTGCCTGTTCTTCGATCAGGATAGCTGTTGCTTCGAGGTAGAAACGATCGATCCACGCCAGCGCGGTGTCGCGCCGTATCGACGCCGCCGTCAGGGATTTTTCGGCAATCGACTTGTCGGCCGCCCTTTCGTATCGCGCCGCACGCAGCTGGCGCTTTTCGGTGCCAGTGATTTCCTGCATCACGCCGACCCGGCGCATGGTCATGAAGTCATTGCCCAGGCTGAAGCGGTCGGCGCCACTAACGGGCAGATTGTCGATCCCTGCCTTGAGCACAGGATCGGGCAACTGGCCGGCGGCGATTGCCATCTCGCGCGCGGCGAGCGTCGCCATGTCTTGCGCAGAAAGCTGGCGCGAACGGGCCACGGCGCGCTGCTGCGCTTGTTCCAGCGTGAGCGGTGTTTGAGAAAAAACCGGCGCGCACACCGCAGTCATAAGGACGGCTGGCAACAGCGCGAGACGAAGCATCCGAACGCCGCGACACGGGCGGCATTGCGTAATGAAATAAAAGGACATGTTATCTCCGAACGACATTGAGCGGCATCGCCGGCGCTCTCGGCGCGGCGAAGAAGGATCAGGCGATCGGGCGAATCAGATGCGGAAACAACAGTTGCTGATGACGAGGGGTGGCGCTGTCGCGCGTTCTAACAGCAACGGATGCGGATAAGTGCCGCCCCCATGCGAATTCAAGGGTACCGGATACCACGTCAACACAAGACCACCGGCAATGAATGGCTGAACCAGCGGCAGGTCCGGCTTGTCGAGCGATTGCTTGCCGCCATGCTCGAATGCGTGGCACAACGAAGGTTGCTCCAGATCCATACCGATACAGTTCGGCATGTCGGCGGCAATGGCTGCGGCAGATGTCGCGACGACTTGATCCGCAGCGGGACACACGTATGCTGCCAGCGCCAGATGCATGAATAGCATGCTCAGCAACGCGATCATTGCAGCGACAAAGCGGGACTGGCGAGTTAATTTCATCGAAATGTCGTGTCGGTTGGAGTGCAACGGCTACCGGTTTCGTTCGACCCGGCATGCCATTGTAACCGGCTTGCTTGCTTTAACGGACGTTAGAAAAAATCAGCCGAAAGGTCGTCATGCCCGTACCGCTCTCGACCTCCGCCCGTCCCCGTGCATTTTCAAGATCGATTGCACGATCGCCGATCCGAGCCCAACCGACGTCGCCTTCGGACAGATGCGCGCAATCGAATTCGGTGCCACGGATCTTGGCGACTGGGCATTTTCATTTCCACAAGAGGCACCATACGATGAATGCGATGGGATACAGCACCCGGCCATGATCGACGTTGACCGTGGAAAAGTGGTCAGCAAGATCATCCGCATCATCCCGGATGCACCGTATATGGCGCATACCGCCCCGCGAAAATCAGCGAAAATCGTATGGACTTTCAACCGGCCAGACGAGTTCGGCCTCGCATGCCTTGTGGCGGGTCATTTCGAGGCGGGAAAATTCGCGTCACGCCTAGATGACATTGCAAGTGATGGCATAAATATGCCATCCCCGAGCTAGCGCGATTAGCACGTTGCAAGGTAGCCTAATGCGCTGGCGCGCCGGGTTCGGTAAACCTAGTTGCCTGCACCGGAATAAACGTAATCTGTAAATTCGGTTTGCTGGTGCATCGACCCCGAGATGGGGCGAGACTCGTAGCTTGACATGCCGCGACTCCTCGAGCTCATGTCCGAACCCGAACTCATCCCGGAACTTGTCCCCGAATTCATCCCCGAATTCATCCCCATTCCCGAACAACCACTAACCAGGATTACCAACAACGATGTGATGAGTAGTTTCATTTTCATTCTCCAATAGTAAATCGCGGGATCACGACCACTGCGTGGTGGAGCGGCCGTCGTGCCCCGTACTTCTAGACGCGGTGCAGCATGTTAAGTTCACCATAAATTACTGTTCGTGCCTGGCAAGCCGGCGATCGAATTCGGCGGGCTCTTTCTTTTGCGCAGCAATGATTTTTTTAACTGCGTTGCGCATTGCGGGATCCTTTCCGGTGTTGAGTGCCACCTGTGCCATATCGATCGCGTCCTGATGATCTGCTCGCATCATTACCGCGAAATCGACGTCGGGATTGTCCGACATCGGCATCGACTTTATCGCATCGATCATGCCTCCCATCGACTTGCGCATGTCCATTCCCGACATGTCCGGCGACGAGTTGGAGGGCTTCGTCGTGCTGCCGTGGCCTGCCGGCATTGGCGTCGATCGTGCATTCGCCGCGGGCGGCAAGGTAAAACTAAGTGCCACCAACGCGGTGCCGAGCCAGCGCAAGCCTAGGGCGTTGGGTTTTTGATTACGTGAAGTTTTTTCGCATGTTGATTCCTTGGTAGGTGAGAGATAAAAGTCTGCGTGACACCGAGCGTCTGCCGACCTTCATCCCGGTTGGCATCGTACAGAGGTCGCGTTGTCGCGGCATCAGGGAGTGGACACAGCCCAGATTGCCAATGTATTCCGGCAAAATCGTTCAAGTGCCGCCACAGTACCTCGCATGTCCATTGCCAGCGCAACGATTATTGCCGAACAGAAGATTACCAATCTGTAATGTGAGAAGGGAAACATCATAAATAAAGCGATCTGTTTCCGCTCTTGAAAGATATACGCGGTTAGCCGATCAAAAATGCATGAAAGCATGCAAAGAAATAAAAAATCCGCATGGACTTGACTTGACTTTCCTATCGTTGGAAGGTTTATTGTGTGATGGATAGCCTTGGAGGATACGATGGAAGCCATTTTAAAAAACCCCAGTGACATGACGTTCCGGATTGATGGCATGACATGCGCATCGTGTGTATCGCGCGTTGAGAAGGCCTTACAAAAGGTACCGGGCGTTCGCTTCGCTTCTGTCAACCTCGCGACTGAAAAGGCCACTGTGCAGGTCGATGAAAGCGTCACGTTCGACGCCCTTTCTTCCGCCGTCCACAACGCCGGTTACGACGCTGCCGGAGATACGGTGTCACTGCAGATCGCCGGCATGACCTGCGCTTCTTGTTCATCGCGCGTGGAAAAAGCGTTGCTGAAAATTCCCGGCGTGTCGAATGCTTCTGTGAACCTCGCGACTGAACGCGCGCAGGTCACGGCAACCGGCGTGCCGATCTCGACTTTGATCACCGCTGTCCATGCGGCAGGCTACGACGCCAGCGTAGCTGAGGGCGGAAATGCAAAACAGCGCACGGGCAGCGTCCTTCCACCGTGGTGGCCGGTGGCGGTTGCGGCGCTGCTCAGCTTGCCGCTGGTGGCGCCGATGATCGGTTCGCTGTTCGATCGCCACTGGATGTTGCCGGGCTGGGTGCAACTGGCGCTGGCGACGCCGGTACAATTCTGGCTCGGTGCACGCTTCTACAAGGCTGGCTGGAAAGCGCTGCTGGCACGGGCCGGCAACATGGACCTGCTGGTGGCGATCGGCACCAGTTCGGCATATGGCCTGTCGCTCTACCTGTTGCTGAAACCCGGCGCATCGGCCATGCAACACTTATATTTCGAATCGTCGGCCGTCGTCATCACACTGGTTTTGCTGGGCAAGTGGCTCGAAGCGCGCGCCAAACATCAAACGGTCGCCGCTTTGCGTGCACTGGAATCATTGCGATCGACGGACGCGCTTGTGCGCCGCGATGGTCAGGACAGGGTGATCGGCATCGATCAGGTCGTCGTCGGTGACCTGGTCGTGGTGCGCCCCGGTGATCGCGTGCCGGTCGATGGCAAGGTGGTCGAAGGCAGCAGCTTTCTCGATGAGTCGCTGCTGACCGGCGAAAGCATGCCGGTTGCCAAGACTATTGGTGATGCGGTATCCGGTGGCGCCGTCAATGCGGAGGGCCTGCTGGTGCTGGAGGCGACGGCGATAGGCGGCGCTACGATGCTTTCTCGCATTATCAAGCTGGTAGAAGACGCGCAGGCGGTCAAGGCACCGATACAGCGTCTGGTAGACAAGGTAAGCGCCGTATTCGTGCCGGTCGTGCTGGTGATTTCCGCCCTCACCTTTTTTGGATGGGGACTGACGACCGGCGATTGGCAAATGGCGTTGCTCAATGCCGTTGCCGTTCAGGTGATCGCCTGTCCGTGTGCACTCGGCCTGGCGACGCCGACGTCGATCATGGCCGGCACCGGCGTGGCCGCGCGCCATGGCATCCTGATCAAAGATGCGGAAGCGCTGGAAACTGCGCATGCCGTCAAGATCGTCGCATTCGACAAGACCGGCACCCTGACCGTAGGAAAACCATCGATTGTGGCGATCGAAACAAGCGGCGTATCAGAGCGCCAGATTCTCGAGCTAGCCAAATCGGTTCAGCAGTACAGTGATCATCCGCTGGCGCGGGCAGTCAGCGCCGCGGCCGACGTGCAAGCAGTGGACTTGCTGCCGGCGACCGACGCGCGCGCCGTTCCCGGCCGCGGCGTCCAGGCGCAAGTCGGCGGCGTTACCGTCTATCTAGGCAACCGCCGCTTGATGCAGGAGATCGGCGCACAAACCGCGATGCTGGAAGACCGCGCCGCTGCGCATGAGCTTGCTGGCAGAACCGTATCGTGGCTGGCAGTAGACCGCGCCGGTGCAATAACGATCGAAGGATTGCTTGCCTTTGGTGACGCGGTGAAACAAACAGCGCGGGCGGCGGTCGAGCGGCTGCGCGATATCGGCGTCGCCACCGTAATGCTTACCGGCGACAATCCAGGTAGCGCAAAAGCCGTGGCGGCCGCAGTCGGCATCGCTGATTTCAGGGCTGAAGTGCTGCCCGCCGACAAGTCCGACTTTATCCGCGAACTCAAGCAGGCAGGACAGACAGTCGCAATGGTCGGCGACGGCATCAACGATGCGCCTGCACTGGCAACGGCCGACGTCGGTATTGCGATGTCGACCGGCACCGACGTGGCGATGCATGTGGCGGGTATTACCTTGATGCGGGGTGACCCGCTACTGGTTGCGGACGCGATCGATATTTCCAAAAAGACCTACGCCAAGATTCGCCAGAATCTGGGCTGGGCATTTATTTACAACATCATCGGAATTCCGCTGGCGGCGCTAGGCTATCTGAATCCGGTGCTAGCCGGCGCAGCAATGGCGCTCAGCAGCGTCAGCGTGGTTGCCAACGCGTTGCTGTTGCGCCGCTGGAAACCGTACTCGACTGGAGCCAGACAATGATGCAGATCGGGCAAGCATCCGAAGCCTCGGGCGTTACCGCAAAGATGATTCGTTATTACGAATCGGTCGGGCTGATCGACGCTGCGCACCGCAGCGACGCCGGGTACCGGCAATACAGCCAGGCTGAAGTGCAGACGCTGGCGTTCATCAAGCGTTCGCGCGACCTCGGTTTTTCGCTGGTGCGCATCAAAACGTTGCTGGGCTTATGGCAAGACCGGAGCCGCAAGAGTGTCGAAGTAAAGAAGTTGGCGCGTCAATACATAGCCGAACTCGATGAGGATATTGCCAGATTACAGATGATTCGCGACCAGTTGGCACACCTGGCCGACCATTGTCGCGGCAACCAGCGGCCTGACTGTCCGATTATTGACAATCTGGCAAAAATGCCGCTTCGTGGGACTCAGGAACATGCTGATACAGTTCCCGACAGACCTGTCAGACCCGATTAATGGCTTTCACGGCGTACCCTGCTTCGTTGATCGCCGCAGCCACCGCTTGGATGTCGGCAGCGGTGTCGATACGTACTTTTTTCGACGCAAGATCGACCTCTACCTTCGAATTGCCATCGACGCCCTGCGCTGAACGTGTGACGCCGCGTACACAACCGCCGCACGTCATTCCTTCGACGATGAGTTCGTACATGACCTTCTCCTTCAGAATGAGTGAGGCCTGACTTTACGCCTTCCCACTGTAGGAAGGTCAAGCGATTCTTTCATTTAGCCTGATAGCTACGTACCGTTTTTTGCAGGCGTGGTCGCTTTTGCGCATCATCCGGTCCTGTTCCTGGACTTGCTCCTGAGTTTTACACAGGCTTATATCAAATACCAAAGTCCACTGATTTTGAAGGAAGAACTGCTTGTCGCGGCCAGCATGCAGCAATGGTGGCTGCAACCGACCGTCTCGAGTCTGGCGCCCACCGCGCTATTTTTTGGTGCGATTGCCCTGACGGCTATTACCGACAATGCCGCGCTGACCTATCTTGGTTCGCTCATTACTGGCATGACAGCATAGGCCAAGTACATGCTGATGGCCGGTACGGTTGCCGGCGGCGGCCTGACGATCATTGCCAACGCGCCGAATCCGGCCGGCGCGTCGCTGCTGAGACGGGGCTTCAATGATCAATCGATCGGCGTCGTCACCCTGTTGCTCGGCGCGCTGCCGCCGACCTGGCATTCTGGTTGCAATAGATATGAAAAGACGTCCTGTGCAAAGTATAGATCGCTACGCTACAAGGGACCTGCATCGTCGCTGGCGAATTCGGCTGAAACATGATGGGTGGCTCAGCGTTGGGTGGGATGGCGGGATATTACCGCCTCAGATCGATAGGCTTATAATGCCGGTCGATCGCAATTGACGCATCAATCTTGCTCGGCATGAGAGCATTCAAAACCATTTTGGTGCGGCGTATCGTTGCTATTATGTTGAGTTAGCGAAACTATTCATCCAAATTCAATTTCGCTCCACTCTAATTGAAATAGTGTTGTAGTTAGAAAATCCTGAAGGCGATGACCGAATGTGCATTTGTAAATATCGGCTGTCTGGGTATCGCTTAGTGATGCACAAACTAATTGGGATACGACCTTGACAAGCGCAAACGATTCACCGCTTCAACTGTCTGCTTCAAGCATTGGCGGCGGTCTGGGCAGTGATGATATCGCGGCAACCGGTCATGTAACGGACCCGGTACTGACCGTCACAATGGACGACGCTGGCAAAAGCGCACTGCGGTCTAGCGAAGCACGATTTCGCGCCGCCGTGGCTGCGGTTGAAGGCATCCTCTGGACCAACGATGCCGATGGTCGCATGACCGGCGAACAACCGGGGTGGGGCAGATTGACTGGCCAGAGCGAAGTGCAATATCGCGGATACGGTTGGGCTAACGCCGTGCATCCGGATGATGCCGGGCCAACCGTGGACGCCTGGAATGCCGCCGTGGCAAGACGGCGCCCGTTTGTGTTCGAGCATCGCGTCCGAACGGCGTCCGGCCAATGGCGTCTTTTTTCAATCCGCGCCGTTCCCGTGCTCAATCAAGAGAGCGTGATCGAGGAATGGGTCGGGGTACATACCGATATTACTGACGCGCGGCGTCACCAGCGTGAACTTCAGCTTCTCAACGAGGGACTCGAACAACGAGTGAATGAAGAAGTCGCTCACCGCGCTAACGTCGAAGCAACTTTGCAGCAAGTGCAAAAGATGGAGGCGCTCGGCAATCTGACGGGTGGCGTGGCGCACGACTTCAACAATCTACTTCAGGTAATCAGCGGCAACCTTCAACTGCTGTCAATCGAACTGAACGGCAATGAGCGAGCGGCAAAACGCATAGAAAATGCGTTGGCGGGTGTTGCCAGAGGAGCCAAGCTCGCCTCCCAGTTACTGGCATTCGGACGCCGTCAACCGCTAGAACCAAAAGTCCTCAACCCGACCAGACTTATCCATGCAATGGATGACATGTTACGGCGCACGCTTGGAGAAGAAATCGAGGTTGAGACGGTTATCGCAGGCGGGTTGTGGAAAACCATGATCGACCCGGGACAAATCGAAAACGCGTTGCTCAATCTTGCAATCAATGCCCGCGATGCCATGGATGGTCACGGAAAACTAACGATCGAAGCGAGCAATGCGCTGCTCGACGGCGATTACTGTCGGGCATATAGCGATGTCACGCCGGGCCAGTATGTGCTGATCGCCGTAACCGATACCGGGGCGGGCATTCAAGCCGACCTGCTGGAGCGGGTATTCGAACCGTTCTTCAGCACCAAGCCGGAAGGCAAAGGCTCCGGGCTTGGCTTATCGATGGTGCATGGGTTCGTCAAGCAGTCCGGCGGCCATGTGAAAATTTACAGCGAAGTCGGCTACGGCACGACTGTAAAGTTGTATTTACCCCGTTCGATCCAGGCGGAGGACGTTCTGGTGGATACAAATCCGGTTGCGCTCGAGGGAGGAAAGGAAACGATCCTCGTTGCCGAGGACGATGACGATGTGCGGGATATTTCGGTCGGTCTCCTCACGGCGCTCGGATATACCGTACTCAAGGCGCGCGACGCGGCCAGCGCCCTGACAGTGATCGAGAGCGGTGCGCAAATCGACCTGCTCTTCACCGATGTTGTCATGCCGGGCCCGCTTCGCAGCACTGATCTGGCGCGTAAGGCGAAAGAGCGCATGCCCGATATCGCCGTGTTGTTTACGTCGGGGTACACCGAGAACGCTATCGTTCATGGCGGCCGACTTGATGCCGGCGTAGAACTGCTGGCAAAGCCTTATACCCGCGAGGCGCTTGCCCGAAAAGTGCGCTATGTATTAGGTAACCGAGCGCAGAAAGTCATGCTCAAGATCGATCGGGCAGGTCGTCACGGAACGAACATTGCGGCTGTCAAATCGACTCCACAGGCGTCTGCGTTAACCGTTTTGCTGGTTCAGGACGACAGGATGGTCCGGTCAGCCACGCGCGCGATGCTGAGTGCCATGGGACACCACGTAATCGAAGCGGGCAATGCTGACGAAGCGGTGCGCTTGATGTCGGTGTCCGTGGCCGACGTTTTGATAACCGTGGATATGCTTGCTCAAACATCAGGTTTAGAACTTGCTCGCAAAATCAGGACCCAGCAGCCTGATATCAAGGTTATTATCGCTTCCGGTGACCCTGCCCCCTATGCGGACGTCAAGGAAATACAGGCTGCCTGGCTGCCTACCCCCTACACGGCGACACAGCTCGCGCAAAAGCTATCGCAAGTCTGCCAGCCTCTGGCGGGAAACAATGATCCGACCAGTCAGGGATGACCATCAATCACGATCGTTCGGTGCGCTAGCGATTCAGCGAACGTGCAATTGTGGAAGTTAGTAGCTGCCACCCCGAGATCGCGAATCGTAGGGCGACACTTCCTTGCGCGCAAAGGCGACTTCATTGCCATCACGCGCGCGCGTCGCTGTTCGATGGTGCTGATATGCCCGATCAATCTCCTGACGAGACGGTCAGCGATATCGTACCCAGCCCCGAGTAGTTTGTAGCCTCCCTTGCCCGAACGGCATTCTCGGATTACCTTCCGTTTGAGTCTGACATCGACCATTCTCATGAGGCTTCCAGGGTCGTGTCCAGCTCTTGGGGATCGGTTCGAACCCGGCGCAGTTCACCTTCCATTTTGTTGAAGGCAGTGCTTGCAGCGCGCTGAGACAGGGCGATTGCCTGACCGGCGGCCGTTGTGCTGCCATGGTCGGTGTCAGCGATAGTGGTAGATAGCTCGCATCAGGGCAAGCCTAGTCAATTAACCCGAATAGCAGGTAGATAACAGCTTATTAATTCGTTTTATTGTTTCCGGTTTACGCTTCACACTGAGTCTTGTTCGGATCAAACCGACCTCCTGAGACCCACATGAACCCTTCCGATAGCACACCGTTCCCCTTCTTTCCAACGACCATAGTGCGTGCCTCGGCCCGGCGTTTGCTGCCAGGTCTAGTGCTTAGCGCGCTGATCGCAGCATGCGCGATCATGCTGGCGCAACTGTCTTGGTTGCAAGATCATGGGTTAAGCACTCTGACTTTGGCGATTGTGCTCGGCACCATTGTGGGCAATACGGTATTTCCACGCTTGGCAGCAATCTGCGGCCCAGGCGTGCAGGTTTCCCGACAAAGCCTGTTACGTCTCGGCATCGTCCTCTATGGCTTGCGACTGACGTTTCAGGATGTCGGCCAAGTCGGTTTGCCGGGTGTGGTAATCGATGCACTGGTGCTAGGGTCGACATTTGCGCTATCGATCGTCCTCGGCACCCGGCTCTTGAAGCTCGACCGCAACACGGCGATATTGATTGGTGCGGGTAGTGCGATCTGTGGCGCAGCCGCGGTGATGGCCGCTGAACCGGTCGTACGGGCGAAATCCGAGCAAGTCACGGTCGCCGTTTCGACGGTGGTCGTATTCGGCAGCATTGCCATTTTTCTCTATCCGATGTTGTATGAGTTGAATCAGCAATGGAACATTTTGGGCAGTTCGGCTGCTGACTTTGGTATCTACATTGGCTCGACTGTGCATGAAGTGGCGCAAGTCGTGGCGGCTGCCAAATCGATCAATCAAGACGCGGCAAATGCTGCAATCATTGCGAAAATGGTGCGGGTGATGATGCTGGCGCCATTTCTCATCCTGTTGTCGGTGTATATGGGCCGGCAGGTTGGCGCCAACGCTGGGTCGGCCATGCCGAAGCCGCGCCTGGCGATTCCCTGGTTTGCTTTTGCCTTCGTTGGCGTCGTCGGAATCAATTCCTTGTCGATACTGCCGCGTCAGGTGATTTCCGCAGTTACGCAGTTTGACACGCTGCTGCTCGCAATGGCGATGGCCGCACTTGGCTTAAGCACGCATCTGTCGGCTATCCGGCGTGCGGGACCCAAACCGCTTATCCTGGCATCGTTTCTGTTTTGCTGGTTGATCGGTGGAGGTGCGGTAATCAATCGGGTTGTCCTATTGTCGATGGGGTAATTTGCCCAACAGGAATCGTCATCGGAACACGATGCAAAAAATATTTTAAAAGAAATGGAATAGGCCACAGCGCAACACGTATACCTTCATGTAAGGATACGCAATCGACCTATCGAGGCCATCAGCATGGAACAATTATTTCTCGCAGCATCATTGGCAGAGTGCGATCACAAATTCTCGCATCCCTTTAAAAATAGTTGAGATCTCTTTGATCAAACTGACGGTACATTCATGCAAGACGCAAGCGCACAGTTAATAGCCTGCATTCCCCGCCTGCGCCGATATGCACGGGCGCTGATCGGCAATCGCACTGATGCGGATGACTTGGTGCAGGATACGCTGGAGCGAGGATGGCACAAACTGGCCTCGTTCCACCACGACAGCAATATGCGTGCGTGGCTATTCGGAATCATGCACAACATGTTCGTCGACCGCATCCGCAAGCCGTCTCTGTTAACCGAGGAATTGGACGATCAGACGCCGCTGCCGCATGTCAAACAGTCGCAGAACGATCGACTGGAAATACGCGATATGGAATATGCATTACATCAGCTACCGACCGAACAGCGTGAAATCTTGCTCATGGTTGCGTTAGAAGAAATGACTTATGAAGAAGTCGCGGCGAGTCTGGGCATTCCTGTCGGTACCGTCATGTCGCGCTTGTCGCGCGCACGAGAAAAATTGCATGCAGTGATGGTAGGACGCACCGTCGCTTCTCCGTTAAAGGTCGTGAAATGACGCATATGCCTGTTACAGAATCTGATCTGCATGCCTATATCGATGGGTTGCTACCAACTGCGCGCTGCGCGGAGATCGAAGTCTATCTCGCATCGCGGCCTGACGAACTGGCGCGCGTAAATGCGTTTCGCGCACAAAATGCAAGCTTGCGTGCACTTTTTAATCCGGTCCTGGATGAACCGGTTCCAGCCCGTCTATCGGCACAGCCGCGCAGTAACAGCTGGGTACTGCAGCGCCTGGCAGCCGGTGTGGTGATTGTCGTAGTCAGCGGCAGTGCAGGCTGGGCCCTGCATGGACAGTACGACGCTCAACTTGCGCGTAACGCCGATACCATGCCTGCGACAGCACAGCAATCTGCCAGCCTTGCACGGCAGGCCGCGATTGCGCATGTCGTGTTCAGTCCGGACGTAAAACGTCCGGTCGAAATCGGCGCGGATCAGGAAGACCAGCTGGTCGCTTGGCTGTCGAAGCGAATCGGTACGCAGATCCGCCCACCCAAACTCGGCAAGCTCGGTTATGAATTAATTGGCGGGCGTCTGCTGCCGGGCCAGAGCGGGCCGGTGGCGCAGTTCATGTATCACGATGCGACCGGGCAGCGCCTGACCTTGTATGTATCGACCGAACAGGCGCATAACAAGGACACCGGTTTCAAGTTCGCGCAGGAAGGCCCGGTTAACGTGTTTTACTGGATTGATGGCAAATTCGGTTATGCACTGTCTGCCGGCATCAATAAAGGCGATTTGGCGCGCATTGCCACGACTGTCTACGAACAACTGGAAAAACCTTCATGAATTTATTCGCATTGAGACCCGCGCCGCATCGTTGGACCCGTCTGGGCCGATTGCTCGTTGCCAGCATCGCCTGCTCGCTCAGCATCGCGGGCGTGCCAGCCCTTGCACAGGATATGCATCCGCATCACCATGCGGCAGCGCCGCAAAAATCGCCGCCGCCGTCGTTCGTTGCCAGTACCGCCAAGCCGTTTTCCGTGTTGATGAACGATGCCATGGCCGTGATGGACGACGGCATGCAGCGTGCGCCGATGAGCGGCGTGGCTGAACATGATTTCGTCACGATGATGATCCCCCATCATCAGGGCGCCATCGACATGGCCAAGGCGCTTTTGCTCTACAACAAAGACCCCGAATTGCAAAATCTCGCGCAAGGCATCCTGACCGAACAACAGAATGAAATCAAGCTTATGCAGGCATGGCTGATGCGCTACCAGACGCGACATTCAGCCATGCCGCCTCTATCCAAATAATCAACTTTACTCTGAAAAATTCTCATATGAAAAACTCACCGCTCCTCTGCGCGTTGACCATCAGTGTCGCGTTCGCCCAATCGGCCAGCGCCGCCCCCGACCCCCGAGATCGCGTCTATACCGCCGACCAGAACAGCAATACGGTATCCGTCATCAATCCTGTCACGAATACATTGCTGGGGCAAATCAAGCTCGGCAATCAGCGCCCCGATGTCTTGTCACCCCTGTACAAGGGTGAAAACAATGTCCACGGACTCGGCTTCTCGCCGGATCACCAGACCTTGATCGCGATTGCCAACGGCTCCAATTCGGTGACCTTCATCGACACGGCGACCAACAAGGTCAAGGGAGTAACCTACATCGGCCGCTCGCCGCACGAAGGCTTTTTCACCGCCGACGGAAAGGAAGTCTGGGCGGTGGTGCGCGGCGAAAATTATATCTCGGTCATCGACCCGGCGACCTACAAGGAAGTGCGCCGCATCGATACGACCGCGGGTCCCGGGATGGTACTATTCCATCCGAACGGCAAACTAGCATTCGTCGTATCCAGCTTCAACCCGCTGGTCGATATTATCGATGTGAAATCACACAAGGTCATCAAACAGATCAAGGTCGTCAGCCCCTTTTCGCCATTCCTGCAGTTCACGCCGGATTTCAAGGAAGTATGGATGACGCACAAGGACGTCGGTAAGGTAACCCGCATCGACACCGACAAGCTTGAAGTGAAAGGGGTCTTCGATACCGGCATGATTACCAATCATCTGGCGTTCGCCAAGGTAGGCGCAAGCACCCTGGCGTACGTTACGATCGGTGGCGAAAACGCCGTCAAGGTCTACACCACCGACGACACACCCAAGCTGATGGCGACGATTCCGACCGGCGCGCTACCCCACGGCGTCTGGACCTCGGATGACAGTAGCCGCGTCTACGTCGGTCTGGAAAACGGCGACGCTGTTGACGTGATCGACACCGGCAGCAACAAGGTCATCGCCCGCGCACCGGTCGGACAAGCGCCGCAGGCACTGGTGTATGTGTCGACAGCCGTGCCTGAAGGCGATGGCATGGCAAATCTCACTGCCCGCGGCAACAGCGAACCGATCAATATCGCGCTAAAGGCGGTCGCCGGCGACGCCAAGGGATTCGTCGTGTCGCGCAATCTGGGTGTCGTCGATGCGCTGGAAGTATCGCTGTTCAAGCTCAAGCCGCAAACGGTCTACAACGTCTACGTGACGGGTCAAAAAGCGCCCGTGGCCAGCTTCAAGACCAATCCGATGGGCGGCGCCAACGGCACGGCGATCGGACCGCTACGCGAAGTCACGACGACGCTGTCGGACAAACAGGCAATGCCAAGCAGAATCGTCGTCATGGAAGGGGACGCGCCAGCCGATGCCGCCAAGGCGGTGCTCGTCAGCCACAGTCTCTAGTTAAGCGCCTTACGAATCTCGCCGAGCAAATCACGGTCATTCAAAAAGGTGATCGTGAAATATGCTGGCATAGAAGACGCAGTCAGCCAGCTTGCCCGCAATATCCGCGCGGGTGGCGCCGGAAAATGGGGGCCGGTACCCGTGCCGCCGCTCGGACAACTGAGCGACGCTGAGGCAATCGCCCTTGCCCGGTACGTATTGTCATAGTAGCCCCGCCATGAGGGCGAGCGAGATGACGCTCGCCCGTTTTGCTACCAGCTCGACTGCACGTGCGCGCGCTGAATAGTAATCTAAGGCTTGAACCGGATGACCTCTGGATGTGGTGCTGGATGCTTCAATTAGAGGACTGATCGCACAATCATTGCCACTGCAACAAGCGCCGATAGGACAGCAAAGCCTCGTTGCAACTGCGGTCCCGCCAATCGCGACGAAATCAATCGGCCACCGAGCATACCGGAAAGCGCCCCTGCCGAAAAAGGCAGCGCAATGCCCCAATTCAGGTTTCCCGAAAGCGCGTTGGGCAAGACGCCGGCAATAGACAAAATCGCGGTTACCGTCAACGACGTTGCGACAACGGATTTCGTCGGCAAGTCCGTATAGCGATGCAATGCGGGCACCATCACGAATCCGCCGCCGACACCCAACAGTCCTGACAGCAGGCCAGCGACAGCGCCGGATAATGCAAGCGCGCGCGCGCACGGCGTGGTCCATACAAAGCGACCGCTATCGGCGTCCCGGAGGCAAGGCGGCACGTCACCCAACCTCGTCCCCTCATCGCCTTTCTGATTCTTGGCTTGTCTGAAAGTTTTGAATGCAACGAATAGAAGGACGATCGCAAAAATAATGCTTAGCCAGTGATTGTCGATGCGATGCGCCAGCCATACGCCAATTGGCGATAAGAACGCGCCAGCGCCTGCCATAAAAACGGCAGCCCGGTAACGCACGATGCGCGCTTGCAAACCAAATGCGGCACCGAGCGCGGCGGCAGCCCCTACTGCTAGCAACCCGATCGGCCCCGCTTCGGCTACGTTTAATCCGACGCCGAACAACAGCAGTGGTACCGCTAGAATGCCACCCCCTGCGCCGGTCAGGGCGAGGATGATGCCAACGATGAGACCCAGCCCGGCGCTAGTGAGCATGGTGGTAGTCGAGTTGCATTTGTGTGCGCTCTAATTCGGACAGGTCTGGCAACTGCATCGGCATGTGATGCCCTTCGCCTAAGCAGTCTTCTTGTCTGCAGAGCCGGAAAGCCGTTCCTGGATTTCGAATACTCCCATTCCGGCGAACATCGCGATCGTAAAAATCCACGGCTTGCTGCCACCTGTAGCGAGCGAAGCGAGCACAGGTCCAGGGCAATACCCGGCCAAGCCCCAGCCTACGCCAAAGATCAGTCCGCCGAGTACCAATCGACGGTCAATTTTTTTCGACATGGGCATTCGCATCGGCCCTCCCAAAATTGCACTGGCGCGGGTTGCCGCAAACCGGAATGCGAACAAGCCCACCAGAATCGCGCCACCCATCACAAAGGCCAGTGACGGGTCCCATGTGCCGGCGATGTCGAGAAAGCCAATTACTTTGGTGGGATCGGACATGCCGGAAATAATCAAACCGAGTCCGAATATCAGCCCGGCTATTAACGCCATCAGCAGTTGCACGCGGCTCTCCCTGTAATGTAATTCAAGCAATCAGATGACGAACGATAAAAACCGTTGCAAAACCGGCCAGCATAAAAGATCCCGTCGCAACCATCGACCGCAGCGACAAACGAGACAGCCCACTGACGCCGTGACCGCTGGTGCAACCCGATCCGTAGCGGGTTCCGAAGCCAACTAACAAACCCGCCAAGACAAGCAAGGCTACATCGGCATCGACACGCACCACGGGCAGCGGCGCCGCAATACGATAGACAAGCGGCGCACACACCAGGCCAAGCAGGAAAAAGATTCGCCATCCGATGTCGCCGCGGGCGGGTCGCAGCAAGCCGCCGACAATGCCACTGATGCCCGCAATTCGTCCATTAAATAGCAGAAATATCGCAGTCGAAAGGCCGATCAGCACCCCCCCGGCCAGCGAAGACCACGGCGTAAAATTGATCCAGTCAATCATTTTTTTCTCCCGATCCCGGGTTGCAGAACTGGTCGTACAGCACTTGCATGACCGCCAGCGCCTCTGTGCTCGCGATGCTATAAAAGATCTGCTTGCCGTCGCGCCGCGTGCGGACCAGACGTTCTTCCCGCAGCACGCCGAGCTGTTGTGAAAGCGTGGGCTGCACGATGGCGAGTAATTTTTCCAACTCGCTCACACATTGTTCACCCTGGCTAAGTTGGCACAGCAACAGAAGCCGGTCCGGATTGGCCAGTGCTTTCAACAAAGTGCTGGCTTGGGTCGCTGCCAGCCGCATGTTTTGCATGTCCAGATTTTCGATCACGATGCGGTTCCAGATGGGGAATTATCCTTTCATTATATATTTTTATAGTATATATTCAAGTATATATTTAAGCGATTTCCGACAGGAGCATTCCATGATTTTTCGTCAGCTGTTCGAGCCTTTGTCGAGTACCTACACTTACCTGTTAGGTTGCGAAGAAACCGGACAGGCGATTTTGATTGATCCGGTCATTGTTTCGATAGAGCGCGATCTTGCCGAGCTCGACCGCCTTGGCCTTAGATTGGCCTATAGCGTGGAGACCCATATTCATGCCGACCACATTACTGCCGCTCTGGAATTGAAAAATAAGGTGGGAAGCAAGATTGCCGCGCCTGCCTTTGACCGTTTGCCCTGTACCGATGTCGGTATCGTAGAAGATGTGCCGCTCCAGGTTGGCAGTCTGGTGCTTCAGCCGCTGCATACGCCAGGGCATACTGCAGGCCATTTTTCTTATCTATTCCGCGACAGGATTTTTACCGGGGATGCGCTGCTGATCGAAGGCTGCGGTCGCACCGATTTCCAGGAAGGCGATGCGGACACGTTATACCGAAGTGTCACGGAAAAGTTATTTGTGCTGCCGGACGAGACGCTTGTATATCCGGGCCATGATTACCAGGAACGGTTCCTATCCTCGATTGCACAAGAAAAAAAACGCAACCCGCGACTTGGACAGGAACGAACTTTAGAACAGTTCCGAGAGATCATGGACAACCTGCATTTGCCTTACCCGAAATTCATCGATTTTGCCTTGCCGGGTAACCGACAATGCGGCGTTTGTCCTGACCATTTGCCCGAAAATCTCGAAAAATATTGCGGTCATATGACTGATAGCCCGCAAGGCTGAGTCGCTTGGGCCGATGGCGATCGACGAACGGAAAATTAAAGCAGGGAGCAATGCCCAGGATGGCTGTGAGGAACAGTACAAGGGGACGTCGCACCACACGAAAAACAGAATCGACGCCCACGGCCAGAGTTTGGGCGGCCGAGCACTCCGTGCGTGACGATGACGATTTCGAGGGTGAAATGATCGCGTTGGGTAACGCGTTGGACGCATCCTGGAACGAGCGGCTCGACTGCATCGATCTGCTCGGCGTCACGGATTTGGAGCGAACGGCGAATCGATCCAAGACCCGCACAACGCATGTACGTACATGTTCATTTGCTACTGTTTGACGCCCATTTTTTTAACATACCCTGACCCTTCTGACTCCAGCGCGGCCGTACCGTTGTGCCGGCGCGATGGGTCAAAATTGTTCCCAATCTGCGCTGCCGCCGGCGGGTTGCAGCGCAGGTACGGCACGTCGGGCTGGCGCGGCAAGCGGTACGGGAGTGCGGGCAGCTGGTGTCCGAACGATTGGAGCGGTTCTCGTTGCGACTGCCTGAGAGCGTGCAGGCAGAGTGGCACGGTTGCCGTCCTCAATCTTGAATGTGCTCATCTGTTTGGTCAGGCTGTATGCCTGGTCCTGCAGTGATGCTGCTGCTGCCGCCGCTTCTTCGACCAGCGCCGCATTTTGCTGCGTGACTTGACCCATCTGGCTTACCGCTTGATTGACTTGCGCGATACCGGCGCCCTGCTCGATCGAGGCCGCCGCAATTTCGGACATGATGTCGGTGACGCGGCGGATGCTGTCAACGATCTCGCCCATGGTGCTGCCCGCTTCGGTTACCAGCTTGCTGCCGGTCTCGACATTGTCGACCGAATCGTTGATCAAACCTTTGATTTCCTTCGCGGCTGCCGCCGAGCGCTGGGCAAGATTGCGCACCTCCGTTGCCACGACCGCGAAGCCGCGGCCCTGTTCACCCGCGCGCGCGGCTTCTACCGCAGCATTTAACGCGAGGATATTTGTTTGAAACGCAATGCCGTCAATCACACCAATGATGTCGGCAATTTTCTTGGCCGACGTAGTAATTGCAGTCATCGTATTGACAACTTGCAACACTACGGCGCCACCGCGGGCCGCGACCTCGGACGCCGCCTGCGCCATCTTGCTGGCCTGCGCCGCGTTTTCCGTGTTCTGTTTTACCGTCGAGGTCAACTCTTCCATCGACGATGCAGTTTCTTCAAGAGAGGCAGCCTGTTGTTCGGTGCGCGACGACAGATCAAGGTTACCCGAAGCGATTTCAGAAGAGGCCATGGCGATCGTCTCGCTGCCCGTCCTCACTTCGGCAACCATCTGCGCCAGGCTACCGTTCATGTCCTTCAGGGCTTGCAGCAACTGTCCGGTCTCGTCTTTTGACGTAACCATAATATTGCTGGTGAGATCGCCGGTCGCGACTGTTCTTGCGACCTTCACCGCTGCGTTGACCGGTACCGTAATGCTGCGTGCCGTGAACCAGGCAACTAGTACGCTAAAGAGAATCGCAATGGCAGAGATGACCCCGTTAAAGACCGTTGACGAGGCGATGGACTGCTCGGCGTGCGCCGTCTGCATGTCCACCGCCGTCTGCACCGACTTCATCATGACATCCATGTCCCCGACGATTTGACGCCGCAGCGGGCTGCATTCCTTGACCAGGAATTCGCCGAATTCGACCATCTGCTTGTCGTTACGGTACTGGCGCGGCCGTTTGAGCTCTTCTGCCATCTGCAGCAAACCCTTCTGCACCTTGGCGAAGTCCGCGTTGTCAGGAAATAATGGCGCGACCTTCTGTAGCGCAGCAAGGTAGATTGCTTTTTCCTTGTCGACCAGATCCAGCTCTGCGTTGGCGTTTTGTTCATCTGGAAATATAAATGCATTGCGTGCGGCCAGACCGGTTTGGTCGAGCGCTTCGCGAACGACGTAAAGCTGCTCGAGTTCCTGCGTGCGTAACGCGGTCTGCACTTTCATGATTTCCCTAATGCCCCTGGCCTGCATCGCACTGGCCACCGACAGGATCAGCACAAACAGAACGAGCAAACCAAAACCGAGATACAGCTTTGTACCGAGTTTCAGATTGGAGAGTTTCATGGTCCGCCTTAAGTCGATTGGGTGACACGGCAGGATAAGCGAGGGGCGCCGCTCTCCGTCTAGGTAAATTTCCTAATAGAAACAAGATAATCTCTTGTCTGGGTTGTTTGCCAGCGCTCGGCACACTCGCCAGCCTTGTCTGGGAACGTATGGAAATAGACCAAATGTTTTTCGTATTTAATCTTCCTTCAACCGTCGACACGGGACGATGACGGTCAGACTGGCAGTACAAATTAAGGCACAATGGCGAATGTTTTTAATCCACCGGTTTTGGCTGCGCTTGCGCGCCCTACGGCAAGTCACTGCCAGTAACGGCGCCATGGCGCAATTGCGTTTGGGCGTCGCCTCGTCTAAGCAATCTCAACAGGCCATCCTGGATGCCATTCCTGGCAATGTTGCCTTACTTAATACGCATGGCACCATCCTGGCGGTCAACGATGCATGGCGTTTGCATGCTGCTAAAAACGGCTTGCCTGACGCGAACAATTTTGGCATTGGCACAAATTACTTGGACGTTTGCCGTAATGTTTCTTTGGACAATGACGGGGACTGCCCCCCGTTGGCTGCTAGCATCCGTAATGTGCTCGACGGCGCACAGCCGACCTTTTCGATTGACTATCCCTGCCATGGCCCGACCGAACAAAACTGGTTCCGTTTGACCGTATCCTCGCTCGGCGCAACGCAGCCAACCGGCGCCATCGTGATGCATGTCAACGTCACGGCCACAAAAAAGATTGAAGCGACCCTCAGCGCAAGCGAACTGGGGTTTCATCAAATGGCAGCCAACATCAGCGATGCGTTTTTTCTTGCAGATACGCACAGCAAGCGGATGCTCTACGTGAGCTCGGCCTATGAAGAAATCTTTGGTCAGAGTTGCGCCGCCATGTATGCCGATCCCAACGCATGGCTGGCCTTGTTGTCACCGGACGAGCGCATGCGCCTCCATGCGGAATATTGCGCCCATCAGAAGACGTCAAATACCCGGTTTGATTGTGTTTTTCATATTGTTCGCCCGGACCTGGCAGTGCGCTGGATTGCCCTGAAGGTTTTCTCGATTCAAGATGAAAATGGGCGCGTGACACGCATCACGGGAGCGGCCGAAGACATTACCAAGAGTAAAAATGTTGCCCGGGCCCTGTACGAGAGTGAGTTCCGGCTGCGGGAATTGCTCACCAACATAGGGCTCATTTCCGTGATGCTCAACTGCGACGCAAAAATCACGTTCTGCAACGAAGCGCTGACGCAGCTGACTGGATGGCGTCACGACGAAATCATTGGCCGCAACTGGTTTGAGCTGTTCATGCCGGGTGAATCCGCTAGTACGCTACAGCATTTCGCAACCCTGCTTGCCGATCAACCCGAAGAAGGACGTCACGAAAACCAGATACGTACCCGGTCGGGAGAATTGCGCCTGATCTGCTGGACCAGTTCGATCATGCATGCACACACTGGCGAGGTGGTTGGGATAGCGAGTCTGGGCGAAGACATTACGGAACGACAGCGGGAATCAGAAAAAATTCTGTCCTTGAATGCAAACCTGGAAAAACTCTCGGGTAAGTTGATCCAGGCGCAAGAGCAGGAGCGCATCAACCTGGCGCGTGAGTTGCACGACGAATTAGGGCAACGCCTGGCCTTGCTGAAATTCGATTTGTATCAGCTACGCCGGCATCTGGCCGAACCCGATGCCATCGGTATCTGGATAAACATCGACGCGGCGATTGTGACCCTTATCGGACAAATTCGCGTCATCTCTGTTTCCTTGCGCCCCCCAGCGCTGGACTATTTGGGACTGGAATCGGCGATACGGCGATTACTGGCGCGGCAGTTTGCCAACAGCGCGATCACGACTGTTTTTGAATATGCCGGCTTGCCAACCACGCTGGAGCCATCGATCGAAATCGCCGTCTATCGCATCGTGCAGGAAAGCCTTACCAACATCATCCGGCATGCCGATGCCATGCGCGTAGTGGTCGAAATCAACGGCGGCGAATCCGGGCGCGAGCTCGAGATGATCATTCGTGATAACGGCAGGGGTTTCGATCGCACTGTCGTTTCCGGCCATGTCTTGCCAAACGGTGGCGGTAGCGGACTACTCGGCATGAAGGAGCGGATCGAATTGATGGGCGGCAGTTTCGAGGTCGAGACAGCACCAGGACATGGCACCCGCATCGTGGTATCTCTGCCCCTGAAAAATGATGACTAAAAAAACGACCATTCTCCTGGTCGATGATCATGTGCTGGTGCGCGCCGGGATCCGCAGCCTGATCGATCAGATCAAGGACTTTGTCGTCATTGCTGAAGCCTCGAATCCCGACGAGGCCAAGGCAGCTCTGGCGCAACATGTTCCTGATATCGTCATGACCGACATCACCATGGGCATGTATAACGGGCTAGACCTGGTACGGGTGCTGCGGCAGAAGTTTCCGGCAATGGCGATTGTCATCCTCAGCATGCATGCATCCGAAGAGCTGGTAACAGAGGCGCTTAGGCTGGGTGCCTCGGCTTACCTGCTCAAGGAAGCGGCACCGGCCGAACTGGAAATTGCGCTGCAAGCCATTGCACGCGAGGAGACCTACTTGAGTCCGGCGGTCTCGACCAAGATGATCGAGCGTTTCCTCCGGCCTGTGGCGCTATCGCAAAATCCGTTGCAGGCGCTGACGCCCAGGCAGCTGCAGATATTGACGATGATCGTTCATCGCAAGGCGACCAAGGAGATCGCCTTCGATCTCGACCTCAGTGAAAAAACCGTGGCGGCGCATCGCGCCCAGATCATGGAGCGGCTCGGTGTGCGCGACCTGGTCGGGCTGGTGCTGCTGGCCGTCAAACACGGACTTACGAGCGACGACGGTTGACCGCCGACGACATGGTTTCATGCATGGCCCGGCACTTCTGACCCTGGCCTGATCCCACCGTTTCTGCCGCGCGGGCGGCGCCCGAGAACCTGTGACAGTAGGCAAGAGATGGATTCTGGCGATGCTTCCATCAGGAATTCACTTGTTTCCGCTAGGCAAAATCCTAGCTGCCTTGACAAATTTTCACCGCACACTCCATATCGCGGGAGAAATATAACTCTACTTGATCGGAATCCGGCGCGTCGCTGTGCCGAAGGCGTTGTTCCTGATGACTCGTTCGACGGGCAGCGCCCGGATGCAAGAGCCGGATTCCAAGCCCACGTTCTAGCGCAGCCCACGCCTGTCGATGGCGCACGGCCTGTTACACACTCGACAGGCGCAACTTTCCCAGCACCGCCAGCACCACTCACCAGGAGTTCGATGAACGCTTTTTTTACCCGGTTCTTCTCGGCCGATAACTTCATGCCGCATGGCCACTGCTATCTCTGGGAGCCGGTTGTGTTGTGGTTACACGTGGTCTCCGATGCGCTGATTACGCTGGCCTATTTTTCGATTCCCGTGACCTTGCTGTTCTTTGTGCGCAAGCGCAAAGACCTCCAGTTCCACTGGATGTTCCTGTGTTTTGCGGTATTCATTCTGGCGTGTGGCGCGAGCCATGTGATGGAAATCGTGACCGTCTGGTATCCGGCATACTGGGTCTCCGGCGTGATCAAGGCCATCACTGCACTGGCATCCATACCAACCGCGATCCTGCTCGTGAAATTGATTCCGTTCGCGCTGGCGTTGCCAAGCCCGGCTGCGCTGGCAGCCAGTAACGAATTGCTACGCCTGGAAATCGCCGATCGTACCCGCATCGAACAGTCCCTGCACCTGAAAAATATCGAACTGGCGGCATTGAACGAAGAACTCAAGGCATTCAGTTATTCGGTCTCGCACGACTTGCGTGCGCCGCTGCGCAGCATGGATGGTTTTTCGCTGGCGCTGCTGGAGGATTACGGCGACGTGCTCGACGCCGGCGGCCAGGACGCCTTGCAACGCATCCGTCTTGCCAGTCAGCGCATGGGGCGATTGATCGATGACATGCTGCGCTTGGCGCAAGTGACGCGCTCCGAAATCCGGATCGATCCAGTGGACCTGAGTGCGCTGTGCAGTGACATTCTCTCGACGCTGCAACATGATCAGCCGGCCCGCGAGGTGCAGTGGAAAATTGCAGACGGCATGCAGATCCATGCTGACAAGGCGTTGCTCCAGATCGTGCTGCAAAACCTGATCGAGAATGCCTGGAAATTTACCGGCAAGACCGAACACCCGCTCATTCGTATTGGCTGCACGGAGCTCGACGGCAGCACCGTGTTTTTCGTTGCCGACAACGGCGCCGGATTCGATATGGTGCATGCAGAAAAACTCTTCGGGACATTCGAGCGCCTGCATGTCGTCTCCGATTTCAAGGGGACCGGTATAGGGCTGGCGCTGGTCAAGCGCATCCTCCACCGCCATGATGGGAAAATCTGGGCCGAAGCGCGGCCCGGGCTAGGCGCGACTTTCTACTTCTGCGTCAAGGAGGGTGACCGTGCCAGAGCAGCTTGAATCGATCCTTCTGGTCGAAGATAATCCGGACGATGTCGCCCTGACGCTGCGCGCTTTCAAGCGTAACAACATCGCCAACCCGGTCGTGGTGGCGCGTGACGGCATCGAAGCCATCGACTTCCTGTTCGCGCGCGCGTTCTTTGCCGATCGGGCCGGCTTGCCACTGCCGAAACTGGTGCTGCTTGACCTGAAGCTGCCGCGGCTGGATGGGTTCGGCGTGCTCAAGGCGATGCGATCCGATCCGCGCACGCGGCTCATTCCGGTGTTGATGCTGACATCGTCCATGCTGGAGCAGGATGTGGAATTGAGCTACGTTCTGGGTGCCAACAGTTACCTGGTCAAGCCCATCGACTTCACTGAATTTACCGAGATGGCGCGGGTAGTCGCGCTGTACTGGCTGGCGATGAATCAGTCGCCACCGCTTGGGGGGCCGGCATGACCCCGTCTCTACGGGTGTTGCTGGTCGAGGACTCGGAAGACGACGCGCTGTTGATCCTGCGTGCGTTGCGCCGGGGCGGCCTTGAGCCGACCGCGTTGCGCGTGCAGGATGCAAAGCAGCTGGCCGTAGCCCTGGCACAACCGTGGGATGTCGTCATTTCCGATTTTTCGATGCAGGGATTCACGGGCATGGATGCGCTGGCGATGTGCCGGGCGACGCATGCGGATATCCCGTTCATCCTGATGTCAGGCACGATAGGCGAAGAGACTGCGGTCGCGGCCATGAAAGCCGGCGCCAACGATTATGTGATGAAGCACAACATGGCACGCCTCGCACCTGCCTTGCTGCGCGAACTGCACGAAGCGACCATGCGCGCCGACCTGCGACGCACCGAGCTCAAGCTGATCGAAAGCGAACGGCGCTTCCATGCGTTCATGGATGCGAGTCCCTTCATTGCCTCCATCAAGGATGACAGCGGTCGCTACGTGTATCGCAACCAGGGTTGGAACAAGATATTCGGGCTGGACGGACCAGTGTGGCTCGATGATGACGGCGAGCAGTTGCCACACGAGCGGCGTGCCGCAGCGCGTGCCAGCGACATCGAAGTCCTGACCCGCGGCGT
>JACMQD010000092.1 GCA_014377155.1 Herminiimonas sp. | reverse complement strand
AATTTGCCGTCATCCGCGAAGCGTTGCGCGTTCTGCTGTGTTCGGGGCGGATGGCGGTGGAGGAGGGCACGCCGCCGGACGTGTTCGAGGTGGCGCAGGAGTTGATCAAGCGCAGCGAGCGTTTTACGCTGTGCGTCGACCGCATGATGCCGAATTTCGCTGCATGTGCGGCGCATAACGTCATCGCACGCGACGGCGACGTCACATACCATGCCGGTGATGAAACCGAATACATGCTATTTCCGAATCCTGATGTCGAGGTCGGCAAGCGCGCCGGCCTGATGCTCGTGCAGCGTCGATGCCGGTAGCGAAAATCCACAGCAGACGCATCCTGCGACAGGTCATCGCGCCGCAATCAATCCTGCCGCCAGCGCTACCCGCCACAACCCGGCTGCAGTTGCTACATGTGTCACTGCCGGCAGTGCATGCAGCCCGAATAGGGGCAGCACGCGCCGGTAACGTTCGCACAATTTTTCGTCGCCGATCAGGTGAATTTGCTGGCGCGCGAAATCGACACTGCTGGTGAAGGCGCGTTTGCCTTCCGCGATCTCCGTGCCAATCAACAAGCCGGACAGGTAATCCGCAAGACTGCTATGCGGCAGCACGCCGGTCAGCCCGAGACTGCGCACGCTGAACAGTGCCGAAAACGGTCCCGGCGAAGTCGGGTCGAGCGCCATGCGCGCACCCCGCTCGAAAGCCGCCTGATCGAATACGGCCGACGACGGCATCAGCCGCCCCAGAATTGAATGCTCGCACAGCACGGCGAACAATTCGCCGGTCATGAAGGTCAAAAAATCGATGATCCGGCCATCCGCTGCGACCACCCATTTGGAATGGGTGCCAGGCAAGACCAGTAGCTCGGTCGGAGCGTCCCGGTCATTTGCCATCGCCAATACGCCGAAGATCTGGGTTTCCTCGCCACGCATGACATTGGGCCGTATGCCGCCGGTGCGCACGCCCGGCACGATGGCAATTCGTCGTCCACCGGCAACCGTTACGACGGCGAGCTGCGAGGCCAGATCGCCAAGTCCCGCCGGTGCGGTTGCGTATGGCGCCTCGCGCCATCCCTGCGCGCTGCCTACCATGCCGGCGGCAATGACCGGCGTCGTCGGATACTGGGTCAGCCAGTCGCCGCACAGCTGCTGCAGCGCGGCTTCGAAACCACCATCCGGCAAATGCAGTATTCCCCACGGTGCGCTGCGCGAATCGGCAACGTCGAGCGGGCCACGCATCAGATAGGCGCGCAGTGACGAGCTGCCCCAATCGAGGGCAATCAGCGGCGCGGCAATCGGTTCGTCAGGTGCGGGCATGGAATGGTCTTCAGCGGATTGATTCAGTTGTCCCTGCTTCGGATGGCAAGAAAATAATAACGGCGACAGGCAGCAAGGTCAACAACGCGGCCTGTGTCGAATACCGGAAATGATGAGCCTGATCAAGATCCCGCGATCTAATCCTGCGGTGGCTATGCGGTACAAGCCGAGCATCGCCGGTCAAATCCGTCAGTCCCGCTTCGGAATTTCCAGCCCGCGTGCGACCGCCGGCCGCGCCACGAACGTCTCGAGGGCGCGTGCCACGTAAGGGAAATCGGCAACGCCCACCCACTCGCCGGCCTCATAGAATCCGAACAGGTTGCGCACCCATCCGAACGTGGCAATATCGGCGTTCGTGTAGTCCTCTGCAAACGAAGAACTATGTCACGGTTTTGCGACTAACGTTTCGGCGCCTGATCGCACGGCTATTCTGTGCGCAAAGCGCTGTTTCACAGGCAACCCGCAGCGGTGAACGGTGCGATACGTAACGTCAGAGATCGCCGACGCAAAAAAGATGCAGGACAGTTCGCTTGACCCACAGTGTCGCCATCCATGGCCGTATTGCCGAGGCTGTATGCGCCAAAAAACAACGAAAAATAGCATGGTTAAAAATAGATCGATCGTTCGATTCGATGTGATATATTTCCCATAGAAAAATAATTTATAAACCACAGGAGACAAACATGCGTCGATCATTCAGGTCGCTTTCCTTCGCTGCGTCCGTTGTTCTGGCGGCTGCTGCACCGGTCGCCACTGCCGCAACTGTCAAGATTGCGTTCATCGATACCCTGTCCGGTGCCTTCGCCGCAATTGGACAAAACCAGATCAAGAGCTATCAGATGTTTGCCGAAACCGGTAAACAACAAAAATGGGCCGGCGATAACACCCTTGAATTTGTCGGTTTCGATAACAAGGGCAGTCCGCAAGAGTCGCTCAACCAGCTGAAGACGGCGATCGATCAGGGCTATCGTTATATCGTCCAGGGAAACGGCTCGGGCGTCGCCCTGGCGCTGATCGATGCGATCAACAAGCACAACGAACGCAATCCTGGCAAGGAGATCGTTTTTCTGAACCATGCCGCGATCGATCCTGATCTGACCAACAGCAAATGCAGCTTTTGGCACTTCCGCTTCGATGCCAATTCCGACATGAAGATGGAAGCGCTGACCGGTTTCATGGCAAAGGACCAGCGTATCAAGAAGGTCTATATCATCGGCCAGAATTATGCACATGGACATCAGGTCACGCGCGCGGCCAAGGAATACCTCAAGCGCAAGCGACCGGATATCCAGATCGTCGGTGACGACCTGCACCCGATTGCGCTGGTAAAAGATTTTTCACCGTACGCGGCCAAGATCAAGGCGTCGGGTGCCGACACGGTCATCACCGGCAACTGGGGCAACGATCTCGCGCTGCTGATCCGGGCCGCGCGCGATTCCGACGTCAAGGCGAATTTCTACACCTACTACGGCGGCACCACTGGCGTGCCGACGGCCATGGGCGCGGCCGGCGCCGACCATGTGAAACAGATCTCGTACTGGCATCCGAATACCGAGAATTTTTCCGGCAAGGATATCGTCGAAGCGTATCGCAAGGCCTACAACGACGATTTCTATGTCGCCGCGACCTACACCATCGTCAACATGCTATCGCGGTCGATCAAGCAAGCCAATTCGATCGAACCGATCAAGGTCGCGTACGCGCTCGAAGGCATGAAAGTGCAGTCGCTCAATGGCGAAGTCGAGATGCGCAAAACCGATCATCAACTGCAGCAGCCGCTCTACATTTCGACCTGGTCGAAGGTCAACCGCAAGGACGTGAAGTTCGATCAGGAGCAAACCGGATACGGCTGGAAAACCGATCAGAAGATCGACACCTTCGTATCGGTCCAGCCAACGTCTTGCCAGATGAAACGCCCAGCCGTTTAACGCTACCACCCGGGTTTGCACCATGCGTTTGCATTATGCAGACCCGGGGTCTGCGCGTAGTCTCGCAAGCGCCGCACGCCGAGAACCGCGCGTCGTGCCGCAATGCCCTTTCGGATGAGGAGCACTACCATGGGTTTGAAACACCATTTGACGCTGATCGCCCTGCTGGCCGGTTGTGTCAGCGCCAGCACGCATGCCGCGCCCAAAGAAATCGTCGTCGGTTCGGTGGTGCCGTTGTCGGGACCGTTCGCCACGCTCGGCAAGCCGTTGTCGGAAGGCGCGAGTGCCTGTTTCGACATGGTCAACGCCAACGGCGGCGTCAATGGCGCCCAGATCCGCTTCGAGATCCAGGATGATCAGTTCGATCCCAAGCTCACGGTGGCCAAGACCAGCGAGCTGCTTGCCGCACATGCACCGGTCGCCCTGCTCAACACTGCCGGTGCGCTGCAAAACACGGCACTGATCGAGTCGGGTGTCCTCAAGCGCGCCAATATTGCGTTGATCGGGCCGCGCGATGGCTCGGCCACGGTACGCGGCATGAAGAGTGCCAACCATTATTTCTTGATCGCCAGCGTCGCTGCCGAAGCCGACCGCATCATTAATGTCGCGGCTACCATCGGCCGAAAACGCATCGTCGCCGTCTACGCCGACGACGGCTCCGGCCGTGAAGCGCTCAAGCAGATCGAGCGTGCCGTCAAGCAGCGCGACTCGACGCTGGTGGCCAGTTACGCGGTGCCGACCACCGGCAAGGGGGCGCCCGATATCGCCCGCAAGATCGTCGCCGACACGACTGTGCAGCAAGTGCTGGTGTTCGGCGTCACCCCGGTCGTAGCCGAAACCTATCGCCAGATCAAAGCCTTGCAACCAGCCATGCCGGTCATGGCATTTTCTGAAACGTCCCATGCCGCGATTGTCGATTTGCTCGGTGCGGAAGGCAGCCGGGGCTTGATGCTGGCGCAGGTGACTTATCCGACCTCCAGTGCGCTGGCCGTGATGAAAGATTTTCGGGCGGCGATGGACTTGCAGCAAATCCCGGACGTCCGCGTCAACAACCTGCATCTGGAAGGTTATCTGGCAGCGCGGGTGCTGGTCGAAGCATTAAAGAAAACCAAGGGGCAGCCGACACGCGACGATGTTATCGACGCGCTCGACCAGATGAAAGCAACCAATATCGGCGGCCTGAACTACGATTTTTCGAATGGCCGGCGCGAAGGCTCGGCATTCGTTCAGATCGGCATCATCGGACCGCAAGGAAAACTGATGAACTGACGGGCAGGGCGCACTACCCTGGCGGACAGTTAGCGCAACTTACCACATCAGATCATCCGGAATCTGGAACGCCGCATACGGATCGTCCTCATCGATTGCGGCACTGGTCTTGTTGACCCGCACGACCAGCGCAGGATCGCGCTCGGCGATCTTGTCGGCGATAATCTTCGGCACCAGTTCGACCTCGCTGCCCAGGCAGACAATCACCAGGCGTCCGGCGATCAAATGCGCCTGGACCGCCGCAGAGACGTACAGCCTTTCGATCTTCTTCTCGTGAGTAAAATTGTAGGCAATGTTGCCGGCACCCTTACTTTGCCGATTTTGCTGCACCATCTGGGCAATCTGCGCCACGATCGCTTTCTGGTGAGCCGCGGCATCGCGCTGGGCATTGAGTTCGCGGGCGCGCTCGGCATTCTTGCGTTGCATTTCTAGCGCAGCCAGACGCGCTTCGTCGACACTCTGCGTGCCGGTGCGACGCTCGACCTTTTTCTGCTTGTTCTTTTCCTGATTGGCCAGTTTGGCCTTGTTCTTGTCGATCAGGCCAGCTTTCAAAAACTGTTCTTGCAACGAGGCCATATGCGCTACTCCGTGAAGATGTCCCGCTAGTCAAGACGACCAGCGGGACAGTGAAAAACGCTAGCATAACAAAAATATCAGGGCGCTTGTCTTACTGAACCGACACTGTCCGCTCGTCGAACCGCAACCGCACACACGCACGGAAAAAGGGCTGAGTTCCGCGTAAAACAGAACTCAGCCCTTGGCTGCGTATTGATCGATTTGACCTGCCGACGTTACTTGGCCATTTTAATCACCAGGCATTTATTGACGATATTAGCAGTTGTTAGAACTGATTCATCGTATTGTGTTTGCCCGATGCTTTCAGTGCAGCGTCGCCACTGAAGTACTCCTTGTGATCATCGCCGATGTCGGAACCCGACATGTTCTGATGCTTGACACAAGCGATACCCTGACGGATTT
>JACMQD010000091.1 GCA_014377155.1 Herminiimonas sp. | reverse complement strand
TCGGAGCGGCCGGCACCGTTACAGATCACGCATGTGGCCCAGTTTCCGGCGACCACACTGGGTTTCGACACTGCGCCCGGCGTCTCGCTGGGCAAAGCCGTCGACACGATCCGGCAGGCGGCGACCGATATCGGCCTGCCGCCGAGCGTGACGATGACCTTTCTTGGGGCAGCCGGTGCCTACCAAGCGTCACTGACCAGCCAGCTGTGGTTGATTCTGGCGGCGGTGATCTGCGTCTACATCGTGCTCGGTGTGCTGTATGAAAGTTACATCCATCCGCTGACGATCCTGTCGACCCTGCCATCGGCGGGCGTCGGCGCGCTGCTGGCGCTGATGATCAGCGGCCAGGACCTGGGCGTGATCGGTATCATCGGCATCATCCTGCTGATCGGCATCGTCAAAAAGAACGCCATCATGATGATCGACTTCGCCATCGATGCCGAACGCAATGGCGGCAAGTCGCCGCGCGAGGCCATTCATCAGGCGGCAATGCTGCGCTTCCGGCCGATCCTGATGACCACGCTAGCGGCGCTGTTTGCCGCGGTGCCGCTGATGCTTGGGTGGGGCGAGGGCGCAGAACTGCGCCGTCCGCTGGGCCTGGCGATTTTCGGTGGCCTCATCGTCAGCCAGGTACTGACCTTGTTCACGACGCCCGTAATTTACCTCGGGTTCGACAGTTTGGCCCAGCGCTGGGGCGGACGCCGCAACCCGGTTGGGGCCGATGACAGGGTAGCCACATGAATTTGTCGGAGCCGTTCGTCAGGCGTCCGGTGGCCACGATCCTGCTGACCATCGGCATTGCGCTCGCCGGAATCGGTGCCTTCTTCGCGTTGCCGGTGTCGCCCCTTCCGCAGGTCGACTATCCGACCATTTCGGTCAGCGCTTCGCTGCCTGGCGCCAGTCCGGAAACCATGGCCACCAGCGTCGCCACACCACTCGAGCGGCGTCTGGGCGTGATCGCCGGCGTCAATGAAATGACCTCGAATTCCGGCAACGGCTCGGCCCGCATCAGCCTGCAGTTTGAGCTCAACCGCAAGATCGATGCCGCCGCGCGCGAAGTGCAGGCGGCCATCAATGCCTCACGTGTCGATCTGCCGGCCTCGTTGCGCAGCAATCCGACCTACCGCAAGGCCAATCCGTCGGCGTCGCCGGTCATCATCCTGGCGTTGACGTCGAAGACCCGCTCGCCGGGCCAGGTGTACGAGTCGGTCGCGAACCTGATGCAGCAGAAGCTGGCGCAGGTCGCCGGCGTAGGCGACGTCGAGCTGGGTGGTGGCTCGTTGCCGGCAGTGCGCGTCGACCTGCTGCCATTTGCACTCAATCGGTACGGCGTCAGCGCCGAAGACGTGCGCGCCGCGATTCAGAGCAGCGTCGCCAACCGACCCAAAGGCGCTATCGAAGGTGATGACCGCCGACTGCAGATCTATTCACGGGCCGGCACCGCAACCGGTGGACGCACCGCCGCCGACTATCGCGGTCTGGTAGTCGCCTGGCGCGACAATGCGGCGATTCGCCTGTCGGATGTGGCGGAAATCATCGACGGCGTGGAAAATATCAACACGCTCGGACTATTCAATGGCGACGCCGCCGTCGTCGTGCTGGTCACGGCCCAGCCTGGTGCCAACGTGATTGAGGTGGTCAATGGCGTGCGCGCACTTCTGCCGGAACTCCAGGCGCAATTGCCGGCGGACGTGCGCCTGAATGTCGCCTCCGACAGCACCAACTCGATCCGCTCGTCGCTGCACGAGATCGAAATCACGCTGCTGATCTCGATCGCATTGGTGGTGCTGGTGGTCAGCGCTTTCCTGCGCAGCCTGCGCGCGACCGTCATCCCGGCAGTGGCCACTGTGGTGTCGCTACTTGGTACCTTTTGCGTCATGTATCTGCTGGGATTCAGCCTGAACAACCTCAGCCTGATGGCGCTCACGGTGGCCACCGGTTTCGTGGTCGACGACGCCATTGTGGTACTGGAAAACACCAGCCGTCACATCGAAGAAGGCATGGACCGCATGAAGGCGGCGCTGCTGGGTGCGCGCGAAGTGGGTTTCACGGTGTTGTCGATCAGCCTGTCGCTGGTGGCAGTATTTATCCCGCTGCTGTTTATGGGCGGGCAGGTGGGGCGCCTGTTTCGCGAATTCGCCGTCACGCTATCGGCGGCGGTACTGATCTCGCTGGTGATTTCGCTCACCACCACGCCAATGATGTGCGCCTGGCTGCTCAAGGAGAAAGCCGACGAGCGACCGCCGGGACGGCTGGCTCGGATTTTCGAACGCGGCTTTCGGCGGGTCCACCGCACCTACGAAATCAGCCTCGACTGGGCCATGGGGAGTGCATGGCTGGTGATGCTGATCCTGGTGGCGGTCATCGCCTTGAACGGCTACCTTTTTTCCGCGATTCCGAAGGGATTTTTTCCACAGCAGGATACCGGCCAGATTCGCGGCGGCTTGCGTGCGGACCAGAGCATTTCGTTCCAGGCGATCCAGGGCAAGCTGCGTGAGTTGGTCGATATTATCAAACGCGATCCGGCGGTTGCTACCGTCGTGGGTTTCACCGGCGGCGGCCGTGCCGGTGGTGGCTTCATATTCGTCAACCTCAAGCCGGCGTCCGAGCGAACCGATTCGGGACAGGCGGTCATCGCGCGCCTGCGGCCGAAGTTGGCCAAGGTGACCGGCATCACGTTATTTCTCAACACGGTACAAGACGTGCGCATGGGTGGGCGTCAAGCCAATTCCACTTATCAATACACGCTCAAGAGCGACAAGCTCGATGACCTGCGGTTATGGGCGACCAAACTGGCCGACCGAATGAAGGCGCAGCCGGCGCTGACCGACGTCGATACCGACCAGCAGGAAAATGGCGTCGAAACGTTTGTCACGATCGATCGCGACAGCGCAGCGCGCCTGGGGGTGACCGCGCGCGATATCGACAATGCGCTTTACAACAGTTTCGGCCAGCGCCAGGTCGCGACCATCTACGACGACCTCAATCAATACAAGGTCGTCATGGGCGTCGCGCCGCGTTATGCGCTGAGTCCGGAATCGCTGAAGGATGTGTATGTGCCGGCGAAGGGCGTTGCGCAAGCAACGACCGCGGCTGCCGCGTCCGTGTCGCCTTCGGTGGCAACCGCACCCGCTACGGCGTCGACCCCAGGCACCGCTGCCACCGGAACCGCAGCGACTGGTACGGCAACGGCGTCCGTGAATCCGGCGTTGCGCGATGCCTCCAATGGCCAGGCGCTGAGCACGGCCGCTGCGACCATGGTGCCGTTGTCGGCCTTCGCCAGTTTTGCCGAAGGCGCGACGGCGACCTCGATCAGTCATCAAGACGCCGAGCTGGCGACCACCGTATCGTTCAACCTGTCCGAAGGCAGCACTCTGGCCGATGGCCAGGCGGCGGTGCGCCAGGCCGAAGCGGATATCGGCATGCCGGCCAACGTGCGCGGCAGCTTCGAAGGAACAGCGCGTAGCGCGCAGGACACGCAGGACCAGCAACCGCTGCTGATCGTCGCTGCCGTGGTGGTGATCTATATCCTGCTCGGCATGCTGTACGAAAGCCTGATACATCCGGTGACCGTGCTGTCGACCTTGCCATCAGCCGGGGTCGGGGCAGTGCTGGCGCTGCTGATGTTCGACATGGAATTTTCGATCATCGCATTGATCGGCGTGTTTTTGCTGATCGGCATCGTCAAAAAGAACGCCATCATGATCATCGACTTCGCCATCGAGGCTGAACGAGCGCGCGGCCTGTCGGCGGTAGAGGCGGTACGCGAAGCCTGTATGCTGCGCTTTCGCCCGATTCTGATGACGACACTGGCTGCTGCGCTGGGCGCACTGCCGCTGGCAATCGGTTTCGGCGAGGGCGCCGAGCTGCGGCGTCCGCTCGGCATCACCATCATCGGTGGCCTGATCGCGAGCCAGTTCCTGACACTGTTGACCACGCCGGTGGTCTATATCCTGCTCGACAAGCTGCGTAGCCGCAGCCCGGCTGAACGCCATCTGAGCCGTACCGGCGACACGCAACCCACCTCACAATGAGTCTCTTCATGCCACCAGCTTCTTTCTTCGCGCGCCGACTTGCCTTTGCTATCTGTGCAGTAGCGGCAACCGGCTGCGTCGTCGGTCCAACTTACCAGCGTCCCGCCGCGCCGACGCCTGCGGCTTACAAGCAAGCGCAGGGCTGGGTGGTGGCGACACCGGCCGATGGACTCGAGCGTGGTCCATGGTGGCAAGCCTTCGGCGATCCGGTGCTGGACGCATTGATGGCGCGGGTCGAGGTATCGAATCAGAATCTGGTGGCGGCGACCGCTGCCTATGCCCAGGCGCGGGCGCTCGTCCGTGTGCAACGCGCGTCGCTGTTTCCGGTGCTGGTGCTTAACGGTGGCGCCACGCGGGCCGGAAATGGCGGCGACAATGCGCGCGACAATGGTAATTATCAGGTAACCATCGGCGGCAGCTGGGAGCCAGACGTCTGGGGTCGCCTGCGCCGTGGCGTTGACAGCGCCACGGCAAGCGCCGAGGTCAGTGCCGCCGACCTGGCATCGGCGCGGCTGGCGACCCAAGGCGAACTGGCAGTCAATTATTTTTCATTGCGTCAAAGCGACGCGCAGCAGGCGCTGCTCGACAGCACGGTCGAAGGTTTTCGCCGTTCGCTACGAATTACGCAAAATCGCTACACTGCGGGCATCGTGGCCAAGACCGATGTTCTGCAGGCGCAGACGCAGCTGGCCAATGTCCAGGCCGAGTCGCTGGGATTGTCGCGCCAGCGCGCCGAACTAGAGCATGCGCTGGCGGTGTTGGTCGGTGAACCGCCGGCAAGCTTCAACATTGCCGTTGCGCCATGGACCGTGACGGTGCCCGAAGTGCCTGTCGGCGTTCCCTCCATCCTGCTCGAGCGGCGGCCCGACATTGCCGCTGCCGAGCGCCTGGTCGCCGTGGTCAATGAGCAGATCGGCATTGCCCGTTCGGCCTATTATCCGAGCTTGAACCTGAATGCATCGTATGGTTTTGGCGCCAGCCGCGTGGCCGATCTGTTCAGTGCTTCCAGTAGCCTGTGGTCGCTCGGCCTGTCGGCAGCGCAGGCCCTGTTCAACGCCGGTGCCACCGGCGCCCGCGTCGATGGCGCGACCGCTGCGCGCGATGCTGCCGTTGCGCGCTACCGTCAGACTGTGCTAGTGGCGTTCCAGGATGTTGAAAATCAGCTGGCTGCCACGCGTGTACTGCAGCAGCAGCTCGACCTGCGGCGTCAGGCATCGCAGGCGGCTGACGACGTGCAGGCGCAAGTGCTGAACCGCTACCTGGCAGGGCAGGTCGGTTATACCGAAGTTGTCACGGCACAGGCCACCGCGCTAACGGCGCGGCGTGCGCTGGTGCAATTACAGGCCGACCGGCAGACGGTCGCGGTGGCGCTGATCCAGTCGCTTGGCGGCGGTTGGCGCGCTGATAACGCAAGCTGATCCTGTAAGGTGAGAACGCCGACTTCGACGTGTCAGGCCCATTCGACGCGGTCACGTCCCTTGCGCTTGGCGAGCAGCATCGCGTTATCGGCTCGTTGCAACAAACTGGTGATGGTTTCCCCGGGTTGCGTGTGGGCGATTCCGATACTGGTCGACAAAACACTGTCGGGCCGCTCGATGCACTTGACCTCGGCGCGTAGTCGTTCGGCCATGTCGACGGCATCGCGTTCCGACGTGGTTGCCAAGAGCATGGCGAATTCTTCACCGCCAAGACGGCCGAAACGACAATCGCCATTTTTCGCATGCGTTCCAAGCTGTACGCATGAAAGCGCGACAATTTTTCCCGAGCCGGTGAGGCGTGGTGCGAAGGTATAAAAGTACTATGCTTTCTGTGTTCTTGCATGGTCCACTGCCAACGCATATTGTTGTTATGAAAATCGGCGACGACAAGTCGGTATCGGCGGCGAATCCGATTTCTTCAGTGGCACCATCGGCTCGATGTCGCCTGTTGCGTCATCCCTCCAGAACTGTGGTGGCAAAAGCGTTGCGACCGTCGCGCTTGGCACGATACAGCGCTTCGTCGGCTTGCTTCAACAGCCCGTCCGGATCGACGTCCTGAGCGTCCGATGTGACGATGCCGATGCTGGTCGTAACGACGCGGCTGGTACCGTCGATATCGAATGGTCGTGTCATCACATCTAGGATTTTTTCGGCAACGCGTTCGGCGCCCCGGGGCTGCTGTAATCCTTCCAGCACGATCACGAATTCATCGCCCGCTAGTCGCACCACCAGGTCCGTTTCGCGGACACATGCAGTAAGTCGCGCGCCGAACTCTTTCAGGACGGCGTCGCCACCCGCATGTCCGAAATTATCGTTGACTTGCTTGAAATGATCGATGTCGAGATAGAGGCAGGCCAGCGCCGTGCCGTTCCGATGACTGCGTGCGATCGCATGACCGAGTCGTTCGTACAACTGGTTGCGGTTGGCCAGACCAGTGAGCGAGTCGACGCGCGCCAGCACCAAGAGCTGCTGTTCGATCTGTTTGGTACGAGTGACGTCGGTGACCATGGCGCACACGTTCGTGACGGTTCCCGCCGCGTTATACTGCGGCACATAGACAGCGCTGTAATGCCTCACAGTTCCTGTCCGCGTTGACTCGAACTCAAAATCGACGCGCTCGCCTTTCTTGGCACGCTCGAAATACGGCCTGTGCCGAGCGACCGCTTCGGCCCCATATACCTCGGCCACGGTGCGGCCGGTGATCTCGGTCAATGGGCGATCGAGCCATGGTGCATAAGCGGCGTTATTGAAAAGGTAACGTTCGTCCAGGCTGATGCAGCTGAGCAGCGCGGGCACGTGATCGGTTACCGCGCGTAGCAGGGTTTCGCTTTCGTAGACCTTGTTTTCGGCTAGCTTGCGGTCGGTAATGTCGGTAACCATCGTATAAAAGCCGAGCACCTTGCCGTCCGCAGTGATGTCGGGAATATATTCGTATTGCATGTGCCGCTCGACACCGCCATTCCAGACCTGGCGTTCGAATGACTGGGTTTCGCCGGCCAGCGCCCGTGCAACTTCGTTTCTGATGTGCTCGTATGCCGGCGTACCGAATACCTCTGCGATGGTCTTGCCGGCCATGGCCGAGGCATCGATGCCCGGCACCTTCTGGTACATCGAGTTGAAGAAAACGTACCGTTCGTGACGATCGATATACGACACCAGCGCGGGCAAATTGTTTGTGATGGTACGAATGCGCTTTTCACCTTCGCGCACGTCGGTGATATCGGTGCTCAGCGTGTACATGCCGACGACGGTTCCGTCGCTGGTCCGTTCAGGCACGTACACAGTGTGCAATGACCGTATCCCACCCTGGACCATCACTTCAGTTTCGAATTCCATGCGTTCGCCGGCCAGCGCTCGTTCGATCTTGATTCTCCAGCGTCGATAGGCTCTCGGACCGAGGATCTTGGCAATAGGCTGATTAATCATGGTCGACAGTGGCAAACTCAGCCAGGTTTCGAACGTCGCGTTGCCGAATCTGAAAATCTGCTCTTTATCGATATAGGCGATCAGCATCGGCAGATTGTCGGTAATGGTGCGGATGCGCCGCTCGCTATTGGTCAGGCGCCGCTCCGCAGCCTGGACTTCAGCATACAGATCGCGATAGCCGGTTTCGCTTTGCTCGAGGCGGGCATAGCTGGCAAGCGCGAATCTGCCACTCAACAGCATGACAATAATGACCAGCGACAGGCTCACCACGACGACAGGCAAGTCATCACGGATAGGTTTGATCCACGAATTGCTGGCGATGCCGACCGAAATAACAAGCGGCAGCGAATCGAGGACTTCGTAGGAATAGATACGCGAGTCGCCGTCGATCACGCTTGGGGCCAGATAACTTCCCGAAGGGGCAATCTTGAGATTACGAAACAGCTCAGTTTTTAGCAGGCTGACACCGAACGACTCTTCGAAGCGTGGTGCGCGTGCAATCATCATCCCATCCGTATGCGCCAAAGTAATCGACAAATCGGGAGAAAACAGCGCATTGGAAAAAACCGTGGCAAAACGACTGGCATCGATGGGCGCGACGACTACTCCCAGAAATGTGCCACCGGCGGACATCACGCGTCGGCTCATGAAAAAGTTGCGACGCTTAGAAACCTTCCCGACAGCAGGTCGGCCGATATACAAGCCTTTATCGACCTCGCCGGTGTGGGCTTGAAAATAATCGCGATCGGCATACGATACGCCCGCCACGGGCAAGCCGTCCGAGGAACTTACGCCGATGCCCTGTGGATTAATGAACAACAGCCGAAAGTTGGAGTCGTGCCCTCCCGCCGCTGCGACCAGCAAATCGTCGGTGACCTTGTTTGCGGCCAGTTCGTCAACTTTCATGAGCTTGACAGAATTGAGGACACTGATCAGCGATAGATCGACGACCTGGACCGAACTGAGCACGTGCGCCTTCATCGCTCGAACGAAGCTCTGGGTTTGCGAGCGCGCAGTCTCTTTCTCGCTGTCGTAGGTTGAATATTCCTTCCATACCAGAAGGGACACCACGAACAGCACTAAAATAATGAAGCCTGCGATAAGCCGACGGCGAAACTGCAGATAGTGTGCGGAATGTTTTAACAATGTTGTCTCAGCTCACATGTTTCTAACTAATTCCGAGCAGGTTGCTTTGCTGTCCAGGTGGGTTAAATTACGACATGGATGGCGCATCATTCGTAACGCTTCATTGCATAATCCAAAACAGCGCTACCGACACAGGACGACCTTTGCAAAATCATCATGTTTTTTCTAAGAAAATCGGCCAATTCAAACGACTATCCAACGGTAACAGCAAGCATCAAAGATTGCAACATTGGAAGATTTTCGATCTGCCTGTTTGCCGGTTGTTTTCGATACAAAAAGGTGTCTTCGCGTGGCCACCTGTTTCGTTGCTTGATTACCAAAATCGATGTCGGCCAATCGAAAGATTAAATGCGAAATGTTGCAATTTTCGTTTCCGCGAGACGATTACTTCGGGTAGCATCTCGAATCCATCCGTACGGCAAGCCAACTATTTCCTTTACTTCAGGGAAAGTGTGCCTATTTTTTCGTCCACCGGGTTAAATAGTTCATGCTCAGCTTTTATTTCAGACATGTCGTCGCATCGTCGTCGCATTGGACCCACCATGCGCCTACTTGCAAAAACTCTACCGGCACCGTGCGGCCACTGATTGGATTATTGTGTGTCGCCGCATTGCCCTTTCATTCAGCGCTGGCAGCCATGGATGATCTGGCAGAGTTGAGCCTCGAAGAGCTGTCCGCCGTTCGTGTTACGTCGGTATCGAAGCGTCCCGAGGCGCTGGCCGACGCACCGGCATCGGTTACCGTCATCACCAACGATGACATCCGGCGCTCCGGTGCGACTACTTTGCCGGAGGCGATGCGTCTGGCGCCGAATCTGCAAGTCGCGCGGGTCGACGCGCGTAACTATGCGATCAGTGCGCGTGGGTTCAATAGCCCGTTCGAGAACAAGTTGCTGGTGCTGATCGATGGCCGTACGGTGTACAGTCCGCTTTTTTCAGGTGTGTTCTGGGATGCGCAGGACGTCGTGCTGGAAGATATTGCCCGCATCGAGGTCATCAGTGGTCCGGGCGGCACGTTATGGGGTGCCAACGCCGTCAATGGCGTCATCAACATCATCACGAAATCGGCTGCTGCTACGCAGGGTATGCTGGGCGCTGCAGGCGCAGGCCCGCACGAAAAAAACGGCGTGCTGCGCTACGGTGGCGAGCTCGCCAATGGCGGCCATTACCGGGTCTACGGCAAATATGCCCAGGCCGACGACACAAGGCGCGCCAACGGTGCAGATGTGGTTACGGGTTGGGATCGGCAACAGGCCGGATTTCGTGCCGACTGGGGACCGACCGACCGCAATTTCACAGTGCAAGGCGATGCCTACGAGGGCGGACTGCATCAGTTAGGTACGCGCGATATCAAGATCGCCGGTGCCAATCTCGTGGGCCGCTTTAATGCCCGGCTCGATGGCGGCGCCAATGCCAGTTTGCAGGCGTATTGGGACTACACCGAGCGCGATCAGCCGGG
>JACMQD010000090.1 GCA_014377155.1 Herminiimonas sp. | reverse complement strand
GGTTTGCCACATGGCCACGCCCCGCGACAGAAATGCGCCGCTAAACGCGCCGAAGGTGAATCCCGCCGTTGCCCCGAACAGCCCGCTGCGAGCCAGTTCCGGATGCGTCGCCAGGAGCGCACCGACTGCGAACTTCATCGTGAAGATACCAAGAATGAGTGCCATCGGCGCCCAGCTGCCCGGGACCTCCAGACAGCGGTCCGTCGCCAACCAGCTGATCGCTCGCCACGCACCGATGGCCTTGGCGAGCGCCAGGGATGCCGCGACGCCACCCGCCCAGGCGATGATTGCCGCTGCCTGGTAAGGAAAGGCGGACAGCACGCCGTACAGCGACAGCACGATCATCGCCAGCGGCGCGGCAATAGCGCTGCCCAGAGAAGGGCGGCGCGCGAAAGATTGCGAACCGCCAACGGCGATCAGTACGGCAAGCAGTATCCAAACCCAGCGTGGGGCTTGTTGCACGATGATGAAGAACATGGGACTCTCCTGAGTGATGAAGCGACTGGTGATTGCCGTATTTTCAAGGTCAAGCCGGTTTGCGGCAAGGCGCTTGCGACGAAACGTCAAGGCATGTCGCGAAGTGGCGCAAAAGGCAGGTGAAATGCAGGCAAACAAACCTTGAAAGCCGATACGCGGGAGAATAATCCGATGCCGATGCCGATGCCGCTGTGGTTGCTATCTGTCAGGCGCCGCGCCACCCGCGACAAAATTCCATGAATCCTGCCAGCCGCGCCGAGAGCAGCTTGTTCTTTCGGTGAATCAAATAAAAGTGCCGGCGCAACATCGGCAGCGTCGTTTTCAACTCGATCAGTCTGCCGATATCGATTACGTCCGCGACCACCACGCGTGACAGGCATGCCACGCCCAGTCCGGCACAGGCGGCGTACTTGATGGCTTCCGCGTTGCTGAATTCTCCGGCGCACCGCAATGCGTGCAGATGCGGTACCAGCGCGTGTTGCACCGCTTCGCGCGTGCCGGAGCCGGGTTCCCGCAATAGCCAACCTGTTTGTCGCAATGCTTTGAGCGACACTTTGCCTTCGTTTGCCGCCAGCGGATGCGTAGGTGCGCAAACGATGATCAGTTCATCGGTGAGCCACGGTTCGACGTGCAATTCGGGGTCGGGGCAGGGACCTTCTATCAGACCGGCATCGACTTTGAAGCTCGCTACCGCGCTCGCGATTTCGGCGGTATTGGCGATGAAGACGCGCGGATTGCCGTGCGCGGTCTGGCGTGCAAATGCTGCCAGGATCGCCGGCAGATGATATATGCCGATGGTCGTGCTGGCGCCGATATGCAGGCCGACCGCATCGGACACCTCGCCCGAGGCAAATTGCTGTTCGATCATCGATGCGGCGTCGAGGATTTGCCGCGCCTGCGGCAGCAGCACGCGACCGTTGTCATTCAGGATCAGCCGCTTGCCGACGCGATCGAACAGACAGATGGCCAGCAGGTTTTCAAGTTCGTTCAGTGCCGCGCTGGTGGCAGACTGCGACAGCGCCACGGCGTCGGCGGCTGCGGTGGTGCTGCCAAAGTCACAGACGGCCTGGAAAATTTGCAGTTGCCGGAGCGTCAGGCGCATTTTGATCTACCTGTTTTGATGGTCGACTGTACGCAGACAAGTCGTTTTTATGAATAGAAGGTTAACACGTAAAGCGGGACGTGCAATCTGTTTCCTTGTCATACCTGAGATGCAACGATGCCTTTCCGAGTTTTTAGGCATCATGTTCGTGTCGACGGCGCGGCGATTAACAGAAGCGTGATGGCTTTGCTGCACTGACTTGCCAGCCCGGTCGGGTGGGTACGCCGATTCCAGGTAAACGATGGCGCCGGCAAGTTGCTCTGTGCGATGATAGGCCCATTCAATATTTTATCCGGCGGAATCGACCTTCCGCATGCAAACATGACTGATCATCTCTCTTTGACTCCTGCAGCAGCCGTGCCGTCAGCGATCCTGACTATCCGCGGCCTATCGTTCCGCACTGAAGAGCGGATGCTTTTTGACAAAGTAACGATGGCGATTGCTGCAGGTGTTACCTTGATTTGCGGTGATGAAGGAACGGGCAAGACTACGCTGCTGCGTCTGCTCGCTACCGACCTCGTGGCCGAAGCGGGAGATCTGCAAGTCGGCGATGTACTGTTTTCGGCGCAGCCGGAAGCCTACCGACAGCACGTGTTCTGGGCCGATCCGCGCACCGATACGTTAGAGCACACCACCCCGCGCGAATACTTCAAGGCCACGCAACAGGCGTGGCCGGCATTCAACGAGCGGGTGCTCGATGCGTCGATTGCAGGCTTGTCGCTCGGACCGCATCTGGACAAGAAATTGTTCATGCTCTCGACTGGCTCGAAGCGCAAGGTATGGCTTGCGGCGGCGTTTGCATCCGGTGCCAGCGTATTGCTGATCGACGAGCCATTCGTTGCGCTCGACGGCGCCTCGATTGCGTTTGTACTGTCGCTTTTAAAGCGTGCCGAGAACGATCCATCGAGCGCATGCGTGATCGCCAATTACGAGGCGCCGGGTGGCGTCGCGCTGGCGGGGTTTATTGACCTGGACGCAATTAGGTAGCAACTGACCCTAAGGAACCCGGTTTTCGGGCTCTTTTCGGGCCAAAAACCGGTTTCCCGCCAGCAAGCTGTGCAGATGCGTGGCAATCACATTGCTCAACACGGGATTGCAGTTGATGTATGAAAAAATTGATGGCGGCATTAAACTTTTGCCTTCAGCTAGACTGAGGCCCGACTACTTGACCTCCTCATCGGCTCGTTCAAATTCCGCCAACCGAATCAGTTCAATGCCGCCCGCATTGTCTTCGACTCGCGCCTCGAAAATTATCCGCATCACACCATCCCTGATTGCTTACGAGACAACAATTTATCGCGAAATCAATTCTAACGGTGCCTCCGGTTTTAACTGGACTCGGGCGCCATCAAATCACGCCAGTCCACATCCTCGTGTTCGATCAGCCGATATGCTGCCTTGTTTTCGGCTGTCCCGCCGCACGCTTGTGGGACGGTTCGCCATACTCGCCACCAATTTGCCGGTACGTCGGTCCAACCTGGCGTTGCCCAGTGAAATGCCGGAAAGTTCTTCTTCTGCCCAGTTCATCGCACTATCTCGCTTCGCTTCGTCAATAATGCGTAGGCAAACTTAGCAAACCGTGGTTTCAACTTATGGGTAAGACGATGCTTTCAACTGCTCTCCACTGTGAAAAAATGAAGTTGTCAGTGCTTTCGCAATGCCTTTTCCTGTAATAGAAGTACCAAAAAAGGGCCAACTAAGGAAGCTGCCGCACTGACCATGAACATCTGGCGAAATACACGGTCGGCAGCGTCACGATGGGCGACGCTGTTTAGAACAAAGTCAAAAATCTGGTCTCCTGGCACTTCAGGCAGCACCCGGTGAAGCAACATGCCCAGTAGCGACGAGAGTAGAGCGATGCCTACTGCGCCTCCCAAGAGCCGCGACAGTGATGTCAGTGCCGTGGCAACCCCGATATCCTCTACCCCAACCTCATTTTGTGCGGCTACAAGTGACGTTGGAAACTGTAAACCGATTCCTAGACCCATGACACACATCGCAAGCACCATTGCTGCAGACTGATCGAGACGACATAACGCCATCGTTAAACTACCGGCTGCTGCAGCTATAGTGCCAGTCAGCTGAAGCTGCTTGTATCGTCCGCTCGCACTCATCATGCGGCCAGCCAAGAAGGCTCCCGCAGAAATCGCCAGAGTGAGCGGCAACAGATGCAGCGCTGCCACGTCCACCCCTAAACCACGAGCAATTCGAAACCGTAATGGGAGCAGCACCGACATCGAAATGAACTGGAAAAAAGCCAGGAACAAAAGAGCACAGCATACTGCAATCGTTCGGTTGGACAGGAGCGATACTGGAATCAACGGCGCAGCAATCCGGTTTTGATGCCATCCGAATCCGGCGAGAACGACGACCCCGCCGGCACTCAAAATTAGGTTCAGCGTCTCGGTCAAAGCAACGCCATGACCGGCGCGCGTGATGGCAGTGAGAACAGCAGCCAGGCCGGTGGCAAACATTATTGCTCCGGGATAGTCGATTGTGCGCTGCGTTGATCCGAACGCCAGATGGCGTAGCGACTGGCGTATTAGCATAAGCGCTGCGAGACCAAGCGGCAGATTGATCCAAAAGATCCAGCGCCATGACAGATATTGGGTCAGATAACCGCCAAGCACAGGGCCTGCCAGGCTCGCGGCGGCAAACACACCGCTTATATAGCCCTGATAGCGTCCCCGCTCACGGGGCGGGATGACATTGGAAATGGTTGCCTGCGCTACCGAAATAAGTCCGCCGCCGCCCATTCCTTGCAACACCCGGAATGCAATCAGTTGCGGCATGTTCGATGCGAGAGCGCAGCCAATCGAGGCTAAAATAAATATCACAATGGCTGCGCTAAGTGCTGCACTGCGCCCGTGGATATCGCTTAATTTGCCCCAGATTGGGGTAGTCACCGCACAAGCTACCAAATAGGCGGAGATCACCCACGCCAGTTGTCCAAAGCCTTTAAGGTCAGAGGCAATCGCCGGCAATGCAACCGCAACTACTGTTTGTTCAATTGCTCCCAGCAGGATCACCAGCACCAATCCGCTCATGACGAAGCGAATATTGAGGGGGCTACCGGATGGACGCATACTTTATGGGCAGGCCAAAACCGGAAAGCGCGCATTGGCGTGTGCCACCAGTGTTTGCACTCCACCAAATGAGCGAGTTATCAAGCCAAGCTTCGCGAATTGAAATCCGTGCGGAAGAGGATCGGCTTTTCGTCTGCCTGTGATGTTTTGTAATCTCTCGCATGCAAAATGATCTCGTCTACCCGACTGCGTACAGGCGATTTTGAGCAGACTGGATCGGTTGCCGCAGCATCGCCAGCCAGCATGAATGCCTGGCAGCGGCAACCGCCGAAATCTTTGGTTTTTTCCGGGCAGCTTCGACACGGCTCCTGCATCCAATCGTCCCCGCGGTAAGCATTGAACGCCGAGCTATCGTGCCAGATTTCATTGATTGGCATGTCGCGCACATTCGGCAGCGTCAAACCCGGCAGGTCACGCGCATTGTGGCAGGGCAGGGCAAGGCCATCGGGCGCCACCCCGAGAAACACCGAGCCCCAGCCGTTCATGCAGGCTTTGGGTCGATCCTCGAAATAGTCCGGTACCACAAATAGCAATTTGCAGCGCTTGCCGATTTTTTCGCGGTAGGAGGCAACCACGTGTTCGGCGTCTTGCAATTGTTCGCGTGTCGGCATCAGGTGATCGCGGTTTTTCATCGCCCAGCCGTAATACTGTGTGTTCGCCAGCTCTAGATATTCGGCATCGAGTTCGAGCGCCATGTCGATGATTTTATCCACATGGGGCAGGTTATGGCGGTGCAAGACGCAATTCAGGACCATCGGATAGTCGTACTTCTTGATAAGGGCCGCAACTCTTTTTTTCAGTTCGAAAGTCTTGGTGCTGCTCAAGAAATCATTCAGTTCCTTGGTCGAGTCCTGGAACGACAACTGAATATGATCAAGGCCGGCTTGCTTGAGTGCGGCGATCCGGCTTTCGTTCAATCCAACGCCAGAGGTGATTAGATTGGTATAGAAACCAAGCCGGTGCGCTTCCGTCACGAGTTCTTCGAGGTCATCGCGCATCAGCGGCTCGCCGCCGGACAGGCCCAACTGCACTGCACCCAGCGCACGTGCCTGCCGCATCACGTCAATCCATTCAGCGGTAGTCAGCTCATTGCGGATTGCTTCGTAGTTGATCGGGTTATAGCAAAATGCGCAATGCAGAGGGCAGCGGTAAGTCAACTCGGCAAGCAGCCAGTACGGCGGCGCCACGACGGGCTTGATATCCATGGTCAGACAATCCAGTTCTCTTGATAAGCGTGAGTTAGCAGCGCCTCGATATCGTTGCGCAACCCTGCTTTCTTGAATTTTTCTTCCAACTTGGCGACGATTTGCTCGACCGAACTAAGGCCGTCGCAACACTTCAGGATTTCTCCGGCGCTGCCGTTCAGTCGGATCATGCCTTCTGGATAGAGCAGGACGTGGCATTGTTGCGCCTCTTCCCATTGCATACGGAAATGGCGATTCAGGACTGGAGCTTGTGGCAGCTTGTTCATTCCGGATACGCTTTTTCAATGGCGTCGAGCATGGCCCAGAGGATGTCGAGCTTGAATTGCAGGATTTCCAATGCGCGTTCCTGTTGGATTCGGGTTCTGAAATAGTCGAGCGTGACCGCCAGACCATGATCGACGTCGCGCTGGGCCAAGGGGATACGGTTACGGAAATAGTTCAGGCCTTGCGGTTGTATCCAGGGGTAATGGGAGGGCCAGCCAGCCAGCCGGTCCTTGTGAATCTGGGGTGCGAACATTTCGGTAAGCGACGAACAGACCGCCTCCTGCCATGGTGCGCGCCTGGCAAATTCCACATATGCGTCGCATGCAAAACGCACAGCAGGCACGACGTGTTGTAGCGACCATAACTCCTCTCGCGCAATGCCGGCCGCCTCACCGAGCTGGGTCCATGCTTCCATGCCGCCTGCAGCATGGCCCTGGTAATCGTCATAACCATCGTGGTCCAAAATCCTTGCAATCCACTTACGGCGCGTTTCCCGATCGTCGCAATTGGACAGGATTGCGGCATCCTTTTTGGGAATGATGGACTGGTAATAAAACCGATTGGCGATCCAGCCGCGAATCTGCGCTGCCGAACATTGACCGGCGTTGAGTCGCACGTTAAACGGATGATGAATGTGGTAGCTCTTGCCCTTGCTCCGCAATTGATCTTCAAACGCGTCACGCGTCCAGGCAGGCATCGTTGTAGTTGTCACAGTGTGATTTCCATGCCGTCGAACGCCAGCTCGATGCCGTGCCGTGTCAGCAGCGCACGCTCGGCCGAGTCTTCGCGCAGGATCGGATTGCTGTTGTTGATGTGGATCAGGATCTTTCGGCAGGCAGGCATGCGGTCGAGAATCTCGATCATGCCGCCGGGTCCCGTTTGCGGCAAATGGCCCATTGCGGAGGCGGTTTTTTTCGACAAGCCAAGTGTGATCATTTCTTCTTCGGTCCAGAATGTGCCGTCCACCAGAAGGACCTCTGCGGACTCCATCGCGGCCAATACGGCGCCGGTCATTTTGCCCAGTCCCGGCGCGTAGAACGCCACCTTGCCGCTGGTCCGGCTAATAATTTGAAGCCCGATATTGTCACCTGGATGGGGGTCGTCGCGGTGTGGGGAGTAGGGCGGTGCCTTGCTCGACAATGGGACGGCGCTGAAACTGGTCTGGGCAAGTGGGGCGATCATGAATGCTTCGCCGTCCGGGCATATCGTCTGATGATCGACGCCGCAGTAATGTGACAGGACCTTGGTAATTGGCAGGCCGGTCGACAGATCGGAAAATACTTGTGCGGTGGCGTACAAGGGTAGAGGTGTGGAACGTTCACGCAGCATCAGCAAGCCAGTCACATGGTCTATTTGCGCATCCATCAGTAACACGGCGCAGATACCGCTATCGCGGATTGCGCGTGCCGGCTGCAGTACAGGTGCTGCATGGATCTGGCTCAGGATGTCGGGCGAAGCATTGATCAATAACCAATCCGTTTCGTTCTCACTAACGGCGATTGACGATTGGGTGCGGGCTATGGCCTGGATACTGCCATCCCGTAGTCCTTTGCAGTTAAAACAATTACAATTCCATTGCGGGAAACCGCCGCCGGCAGCCGAGCCTAATATACGTATCTTCAAGCATTACTCCAGATAGCCGGAAGAACGGCACCGGCTATCGTAGCGCATATCAACGATTGGCGATATACATGGTGATTTCAAAACCGAAACGGAAGTTGATTGCTGTTGGTGTTTCCCATGTCATGGTGGAGCTCCTCTAATAAGTCTCGTTGTTCTAATCTAATTGTTCACCCAGCCAACGATGGAACTGGACAGGACCAAGTGTGCCCGCTCGTGCATTGTCTGACTTGTGTAAATTCACCATTTGGCACTCATGATTTTCATGAAACTGTATCGACGCTTCAGTGAATTGTTGCAATGCGCCGCTAAAATAGCTAGATGGCGCCTTCCCGATTTTTCTCCCCCCAGAATCCATTCGATGCAGGTTATCTCGATGTCGCTCATGGCCACCGTTTGTGGTACGCGCAATATGGCAATCCCGACGGCATCCCGCTGATGTGGCTGCATGGTGGCCCTGGCAGCGGCAGTAGCCCCCGCCACCAGATTTTCGTCAATCCCAAGCGCTATCGCCTCGTCCTCTGCGACCAGCGTGGCTGCGGTCGAAGCACACCGGCCGGTGCGATAGCCGGCAATGATACCGAGCAGTTGGTCCAGGATATAGAGACCATGCGCCTTCACCTTTGCATTGGCAAGGTACTGCTGGGCGGTGGTTCCTGGGGCGCTTGCCTGGCACTGGCGTATGCACAGCATTGGCGGCAATCTCTGCTGGGGCTTGTATTGCGTGCCCCATTTATTGCGGGTAAAGGTGATATCGACCGTTTTTTTCAACCCGAGACTAACGCAGCAGGCAACGCATGGAAAACCTTTGCCGCTCATGTGCCCCAGTCCGACAGGGGACAGCTTTTGCACTATCTGGCATGCGAACTGGCTACTGATACCCCGTACGCGGCGACGCTGGCACAAGCGTGGGACCGGTATCAACAACAGCAGGATCAGCCCGACGCAAAGGCCATGGTTACAGTGGAAGCATCAGACATTGTGGCACTACAGATGCGCTATCGGATTCAGTTACACTTTCTTGTCAACAATCTGTTTCTTGACGAGCAAGCACTTTTGCACGCGGCATCGCAGCTTTCCGGTTTGCCAGTCGCTCTCCTGCAAGGCGCCAACGATCGGGTGTGTGATCCGGCCAATGCATTACGCCTGCACGAACTAATCGAGGCCAGCCGCTTGCACATCGTCGCCGATGCCGGCCACGATCCGTTCCATTCCGGTATGGCGACGGCCCTTCAAGACGCGCTTGACAGCTTCGCCGAACACGGACATTTCGATCATTGGGGAACGCGCCATGCATAGTTCTGAATACGATGCAGCAATGAGTCTGCAAACCAAGATCAACCTGATTTTTGCGTTAGTCAGCGTGTTGGTACTGAGTTTGCTGGTGGCCGTCCAAATTCAAGCCTCCCGCAGCAGCGTTCGGGAAGAAATCGGGGCATCCAATCGTATTGCAACCCAATTGCTCGGACGTATTACCTTGCTTTATTCGATGCGTGGCCTGGACCATCTCGCAGGGTTTTTGAAGGAAACCGGCAGGGTACGGGCCAATGAGGTCACACTACGGGATAATGCCGCACATATTCTTTATGCTTCGCCGCCATCGACCTACAAACAAGGGCGTGATGCACCGCAATGGTATGCCGCACTTGTGACCCCGGAGCTAAAGCCGCAAACCATTCTCTTGCAAGGAGGAACATTGCTCATTACACCTAATCCCACCCGCGCCGTGCTAGACGCGTGGGACGAACTAAGGGAGATTTTTCTGGGCGAAGCGGTTCTCTTGCTGGTTGCGAACCTGTTCATATTTTTGATCATCCGACGCTGGCTGGCACCGTTCGACCTGATCCGAAGTGCTTTACGTGCAATAGAGCGCGGTCAGCATCAGGTACGTCTGGCGCCGCTGGCAGGGAAGGAGGCAGGCGAGATCGGTCGCGCATTCAATCACATGGCGCAATCTGTCGAAGAAAGTATCCAGGTCCGGCACGCCAGTGCCGAGGCCCAGGCGAGACTGGCCGCGCAACGCGAATTCACCGGCGTGCTGCATCAGCGCATTGAAGAAGAGCGTACTGCACTCGCTCGCGAACTGCACGATGAGCTCGGCCAGTCGCTAACGGCCATTCGTAGTATCGCAAAGTCCATCATGCAGAGTCCGGAAATCAAAGGACGTCCCCCCGAACGCTCCGTCCAGATGTTGTTCGATACGGCTGGCCTCACGGCCGATGCACTGCACCGCATGATCCCGCGATTGCGCCCGATTCAGCTCGAGGGGATGGGCCTGGTCGATGCCGTCCGGGACCTTGTCGCCGATATCCAGTTACGGCATCCCACTTTGAAGATCGATATGACATTCGATGCGTACATGCCTGCATTGCCCGACGCACTAGAAATTTCTGCTTATCGCATCGTACAGGAAGCCCTAACCAACGTAGTGCGACACGCCGGTGCCACGCAGGTCATGATAGGGCTGTGCCTGCAGAATGAGTCCTTGTGCATGCGCATTGCCGACAATGGTGGCGGCGCCTCGGTTACGTTGGTGCGCGCCGGCCATTTCGGGGTGCGCGGCATGCGGGAAAGAGCGGAGTCGATGGCAGGCAGCATTCTTTTCCGGACATCTGCAGAAGGTGGCCTGGAGGTTGACGTGACGCTTCCAGTCAAGAAAGTCGCAGGATGAAGAATGAAATTACGGTAATGCTGGTTGATGACCACATGGTAGTTCGCTTCGGATTTCGTATGTTACTCGAGGCAACGTCGGACATCCGCGTGGTTGCCGAGGCAGACTCGGCCGAGTCTGCCTATCAGCAGATCCCTGTCTGCAAACCTGATGTCGTCGTCATGGATATTTCTCTTGGAAGTGGCATGACCGGGGTCGAAGCGACGCGCCGTATCATCATGCGCGACAAGTCCATCCGTGTGTTAGGTTTGTCGACGCATGAAAACCCGAGCTATGTGCGTTTCATGCTAAAGGCGGGCGCGTTAGGATATTTATCTAAGCGCAGTGCGCCGGATGAGTTGATCCATGCGATCCGGCAGGTTTCATCCGGCCGCATGTACCTTGATGCGCACGTGTCGCAACGGATGGCGCTGCAGGAATTTGACAGTGAAAAAAATCCGTTAGAAGTACTGTCGGAGCGGGAGTTTGGGGTGTTTATTCAGCTAGCCAAAGGCTCCTCAGTCAATCAGATCGCGCTTGACTTAAATATTTCGCCGCGCACTGTCGGTACGCATTTGTATAACGTCAAACAAAAACTGGCTGTCGCCAATCAGGCCGAACTGGCACTCATCGGGGTACGGCACGGATTAATCGAGTTTTGACGGCTTGCATCGTAGTGAAGGTCCGTTGGTCAAATTAATTCAAACACGATGATAAGTTTTTTACTGCCATGTTCTGTTGAACGATTAAAGGCGGCACACTATCCTATACGGTATTTTGCCTTTCACGATTGTAAGCGCCGACGTTCTACGAAACGATACCGAGCTTGCGCCTGATCTTCGTGCGTTATCTCTATTGCTGCCATCCAGATTACCAATCACGAAAAATCGCGGATGCTCTATACTTTTTTACAGGTTTTGAACTGTTAAATGGAAAAAAGGAGCCCTGAATGCATACTGAAAAAACCGAAGCAAAGTGCCCGTTTAGCGCGGCAGCTGGTGTAGGCACAGCGAACCGTGACTGGTGGCCAGAGGCACTTCGCCTCGACTTGCTGCACCAGCATTCGTCAAAGTCCGATCCTATGGGAGGGGACTTCAATTATGCCGAAGCGTTCAAAAGCCTGGATTTCGCTGCGCTCAAGCAGGACCTGACGGCGCTGATGACTGATTCTCAAGAATGGTGGCCCGCAGACTTCGGCCACTATGGCGGTCTTTTTGTTCGCATGGCATGGCACAGCGCGGGTACTTATCGCATTGGAGACGGGCGAGGCGGTGCCGGCCGTGGCCAACAGCGTTTCGCGCCGCTCAACAGCTGGCCGGACAACGTTAGCCTCGATAAAGCCCGGCGTCTGTTGTGGCCAATCAAGCAGAAATATGGCGACCGGATTTCATGGGCCGACCTGATTATTCTGACCGGCAACGTGGCTCTCGAGAGCATGGGATTCAAGACGTTTGGCTATGGCGGCGGGCGCCAGGACGTATGGGAACCCGATCACGACGTGTACTGGGGCCGCGAGACGAAATGGCTGGGTGGCGACATTCGCTATTCGCAAGGTTCGCCGGGCGTTGAAGGCCATGGTGTACTCGACAAAGACGATGACAGCGAGGTGCCGCACTCGCGCGACCTTGAAAATCCGCTCGCTGCAGTACAAATGGGATTGATTTACGTCAACCCTGAAGGCCCGGACGGCAAACCAGATCCGCTAGCCGCAGCCGTCGATATTCGTGAGACTTTTGCGCGAATGGCCATGAATGACGAAGAAACGGTCGCATTGATCGCCGGCGGTCACAGTTTTGGCAAAACGCACGGCGCAGCACCTGCAGAGCATGTGGCGGAAGAGCCAGAGGCTGCTGGAATTGAAGCGCAAGGTTTTGGCTGGAAAAATAGCTATGGTTCGGGCCGGGGAGGCGACACAATCACCAGTGGGCTGGAGGTGACATGGACTAAAACGCCAACTCAGTGGAGCAACAACTATTTTGAAAACCTGTTTGGTTTTGAGTGGGAATTGACCAAGAGTCCGGCAGGCGCGCACCAGTGGGTGGCCAAAGACAGTGACGAAATTATTCCTGATGCGCACGATCCATCCAAGCGTCATCGCCCAATGATGCTGACGACGGATATTTCCCTGCGCGTCGATCCTGCGTATGAAAAAATTTCACGCCGGTTCCTTGAAAATCCTGATGAACTCGCCGATGCGTTTGCTCGCGCCTGGTTCAAGCTGACTCATCGGGACATGGGGCCGCTTGCCCGCTATCTTGGGCCGGAGATACCAGCAGAGGAACTGATCTGGCAGGATCCACTGCCCGAAGCGGATCACACACTGATCGACGAGCAAGACGCTGCCGCGCTCAAAAAACAGGTGCTGGCAAGCGGCCTGACAGTTCCTCAGCTAGTCTCCACGGCATGGGCGTCTGCTTCGAGCTTCCGAGGTTCGGACAAGCGTGGTGGGGCCAACGGAGCGCGCATTCGACTGGCTCCACAGAAAGACTGGGCAGTCAACGAGCCAGAGAAACTCGTAAAAGTCTTAAACGTATTGGAGGAAGTACGACGAGATTTCAATGCGCTGCAGCATGGTAATAAAAAAATCTCATTAGCCGATTTGATCGTGTTGGCTGGAAATGCTGGCGTCGAGCAAGCGGCAATCAATGCGGGTTATGAGATCCAAGTTCCCTTCACTCCCGGACGTACGGATGCGTCGCAGGAGCAGACCGACGTCGCGTCATTTGCTGCGATGGAACCCATCGCAGACGGTTTCCGGAATTATCAGAAGACCCGATACAGCGTTCCAGCAGAAGCGTTGATGATCGACCGGGCACAGCTGCTCACCTTGACGGGGCCGGAAATGACGGTTCTGGTGGGCGGGTTGCGGGTGCTGGGTGCCAATGTTGGGCAAAGCCAGGCGGGCGTCCTCACCCCGAATTCCGGTACCTTGAACAATGACTTCTTCGTAAACTTGCTCGACATGCGCACGGAGTGGCACCCAGGTTCGGACGGCACTGATCAGTTTGTCGGACGCGACCGGAAATCTGGCGAACAACGATGGACAGCCACGCGTGTCGATCTTGTTTTCGGGTCGAATGCGCAACTGCGTGCGGTCGCGGAAGTGTACGCCAGCAGCACCGGCGGCAAGAGATTCGTCGACGATTTTGTTGCAGCATGGACGAAAGTGATGAATCTGGATCGCTTCGGCATCGCATGATACGTCGTAGATCTACCCGCAGACCGGAATAGATTCGGTCTGCGGCGTTCCACACCAGAGAGCATCCGACCAGACTTTTGAATATAAATTGCACACAATTAAATCGTGTGCAATAATACTTAGACGGGCTCGGGCAAAACCAAAATCGAGGCCGCTCTTCACCTCGACAGCCAGCTTTGTATCGCGCGTCGCGTCAGGGTGGATCT
>JACMQD010000089.1 GCA_014377155.1 Herminiimonas sp. | reverse complement strand
TGAATGGCCACGAACAGTGCCGATAGTGTCGACAGGACAGCATTGAAATGCGCCGTCGGTTCGGTGTTGTCCCAGATGTAATTGAGCATGACCGCTTCGAACTGGGGACGGCGCTTCTTGGCGGTGACCGCATGGGCGCGGGTGATCGCGCGCAGGAACTGACGACGCATATTTGGCATCACCGGCAAGTGCTCGCTGTCGTCGAGGAATTCGAACCCGTCCGGGAAACGCGTGCCCTTCAAGCCGAACTCGAGCCGCTCGAATACCGCTGGCGGCAGGTTCTTGACGAGTTCGCAGGCGCTGGCTTCGAGCTTGAGCAGCATCGTCATGCCCGCCGGATAGACCACGCCGGAATCATCGCGCTCGGACAGAAATACCGCAGCGCGCAGCGAATATTCGGCTTGGTGCGCATCGTCGTAGGTACTCTTGCTGCTGGTGCGTGTGGTAGGCCAGAAAAACAAGCTGCCCGGCGTGCCCGAATCGTCGGGGTCCGGAAAAAATTCAAGGCTGATGTCGTCGGCCTCACGACCGGCACCAGACAACATCTGTAATACGGGCACCGCCAGGTCGCTCAGAATCGATGCCGCGATCGCTGCGGTGGTGACCATATCGGCGCCGCTGAGGTCTTCGACGATATAGCCTTGTAGTGGCTTGAGCAGGGCGTTGGGATTGAGTTCGGTCAATTGATCCATTTTTATGCAATTCCCGTTGAGGTCGAAGGTTCGATATTCCTGTGCGCGATGCGCGCCCATCGATCGGGCGGCATTGCTATGCACGCGCTGGATTACCGTCGATCCGTTATCCGTTGAGCGCTTCGTGATGAAACGCGAGGTGATCCTGCATGAACGTCGAAATAAAATAATAGCCATGATCATAGCCTTCATGACGCCGCAGTCGCAATGGCTGATCGGCTTGCTTGCAGGCGCTCTCGAACTGTTCCGGAAACAGCTGATCGGCCAGGAATTTGTCGCCCAGGCCCTGGTCGATCAGAATGCCGGCCGGGAAGGGCTGATGCAGTGCGCGCATCAGTTCGCTAGCATCGTAACGCGACCATGCGGCCTGGTCACTGCCAAGATATGTCGCAAACGCCTTCTGCCCCCATGGGCTCTGGATCGGCGCGGCAATCGGCGCCAGCGCCGACACCGAACGATAAATGCCAGGGTTACGCAAAGCCAGGACCAGCGCACCGTGCCCGCCCATCGAATGACCGAAGATACCGATGCGGCTGGCGCGCGCGGGGAAGGATTTCAGCACCAGTTCGCGCAACTCGTCGAGCACGTACGAATACATCCTGAAATGGCGCGACCAGGGCGCTTCTGTGGCATCGACATAGAAACCGGCGCCACTGCCCACGTCCCAGGATTGCGCCTCGCCGACAATACCGGTGTCGCGCGGACTGGTGTCGGGCGTGACCAGCATGATGCCGTGCTGTGCGGCAAAGCGCTGAGCGCCGGCCTTCATCATGAAGGTCTCTTCCGTGCAAGTCAGGCCAGCCAGGAAAAACAGTACCGGTACGCTGCGATCACGTGCATGCGGCGGCTGGAACACCGAAAACCGCATCGGCGAGCCGATCACCGAGGACGCATGTCGGTAGAAGCCCTGCACGCCGCCAAAGCATGGGTGTTCGCTGATTAATTCCAACATGGTGATTTCTTTCGCTGTCAGTAGATGACGACCGAGCGGATCGACTCGCCGCTTTTCATCAGATCGAAACCTTCGTTGATGCGTTCAAGCGGCAACTGGTGCGTGATCAGGTCGTCGATGTTGAGTTTGCCTTCCATGTACCAGTCGACAATCTTGGGTACATCGGTGCGTCCGCGGGCACCGCCGAAAGCGCTGCCTTTCCAGACCCGCCCGGTGACCAGCTGGAACGGCCGGGTACTGATTTCCTGCCCGGCGGCGGCGACGCCGATGATGATCGACTGGCCCCATCCCTTGTGCGAGGATTCCAGCGACTGCCGCATCGTGGTGACATTGCCGATGCATTCGAAACTGTAGTCCGAGCCGCCATCGGTGAGCTGGACAATGCTGTCGACGACGCTATCGACGTCATTCGGATTGATGAAATGGGTCATGCCGAACTTGCGCGCCATGGCTTCGCGCGCCGGGTTGAGATCGACGCCGATGATCTTGTCGGCGCCTACCATGCGCGCGGCCTGAATCACGTTCAGGCCGATCCCGCCCAGGCCGAACACCACGACATTGGCGCCGGCTTCGACCTTTGCCGTGAACAGCACAGCACCGACGCCGGTGGTGACGCCGCAGCCGATATAGCAGACCTTGTCGAACGGCGCATCTTCACGAATCTTGGCCAGAGCGATTTCCGGCACGACGATATAGTTGGAAAAGGTCGACGTACCCATGTAATGGAATAACGGCTTGCCATCGATCGAAAAGCGGCTGGTGGCATCCGGCATCAAGCCGCGGCCTTGCGTGGCGCGGATCGACTGGCACAGGTTGGTTTTTTGCGACAGGCAGAACTTGCACTGGCGGCATTCGGGCGTATACAACGGAATGACGTGGTCATCCTTTTTCAGGCTTTTTACACCCGGACCGATGTCGACCACGATGCCGGCGCCTTCATGCCCCAGGATGGCCGGAAAGATACCTTCCGGATCGGCGCCCGACAGCGTGTAGTAATCGGTGTGGCAAATCCCGGTCGCCTTGAGCTCGACCAGGACTTCGCCTTCACGCGGACCACCTAATTCCACTTCTTCGATGGTCAATGGTTTGCCTGCCTGCCATGCAACTGCCGCTTTTGTTTTCATGCGATCCTTGTGATATCGACGGTCTGGCATTCTGGTACCGATACCAAAATGACCATCCAGGCACAAGCATAACGCAGGCTAACAAAGGATGCAGGCACTTAACATGCGGATCAGGCGCGCCGTTTCGGCTTGCCGGTTTCTGCGTCGTCGGGCTCGCTGATATCGGGATCGATGCGCTCGACATGGTCGGTATCGATATCGCGGCCGTCTTCGATGGCGCTATCGCGCCCGGCAGTCGCACGCTCGCCGGTGCCGCTGGAATCAGTGTCGCTATCGAGATTGGCGTCACCCACATCGGGACCGGCAGTGCCACTCGTGTTGCTTTCGAGGTCCGACGTCGTGGTCTGGTCGAGATCCAGACCATCATCGTCTCCAATACTCATTCCCGGCCCGATCATGTCGCTGCCGGAATCGGACGTATCGCTTGGCCCGAGTGCGCGGGTACCGTGACCCTTGCCGAGCTGGCGGTCGGGCAGGGGCATATTGTCGGGGTCGAGACTGCTGTCGGCCATGAAGTTCTCCAAAGAATGACAAGATTTACACAGGCAGTTGAAGCAATTCATGCTTTACGTGCGCGCCATACAGCGCGTATTGCTTACAAAAAGTGCTTTGAAGGCGCTTCATATAACCTCTGATATTGTTACAAGATGAAACGCTGACAAGTTGGAGGCGAACTTGTCAGGAAGAGTTCAATGCAGCCGGTTCGGGTTGCTGTATAACCGATTTCGAATTCACATTTTCAACCGCTTTTCTCCTATGACAACCACACAAGCCATTAAAGGAAAAAGTTTGCCGGTAGGGTATCCCTTACATGGGTGATAAACGCTAAATCCGTCGGGCGTCATGCCTGCAGTCATTGTGTTTTTATCATCGTATCGCGGGCGTGGTGTTTGAACTTATCAGTAAACTTGTCGGTCTTTCTACCGTGACTGCATTGCTGCTGACTGATAGCTGCGTCATCGGGTCCGGCGGAAAATCGCTGCGACAGTTGATCCACTTTGAAAGGAATATTCATTATGAAAACACTTCACAAACTTCTGATCGGCTCGGCCCTGATCGTTAGCGCCAACCTTGCTGGTGCTCAGGCCACTAACACCGCCACCATGCCAGGCTCGCCTCCAGGCCCGGTGAATTCGACGACGATGCCGGCTGCAGGTATGCCGTCAATGGGTGCACCAACCGCCGACATGCCAGTGACGACATCGGGCACATCGGCAACCGCGCCGGGCTCGGCCACCACGGGTACCTCGGCCACTTCACCTGACCCGTTCGTGCAAAAGCGCGATGCGGACAAGGCCGCCAAGACCGATTACAAGGAAAAGAAAGCTGCTTCGAAAGCCGAATACAAGGAAGAAAAGCGCGCCGCCAGATCCGAGTTGAAAGCTGAAAAGCGTGACTCCAAGCAGGAGCGCAACATGCAGTTGTCGACACAGCCTAAAACCGAATTGCCAGGGTCCGGAACCGGCAAATAAGGTCAGCCACGACGTACGGCGAAAGTTTCCGTACGTTGGCAATAGTTCGAGGGTAAAGTTCGACCGGCTGCTGCTGACAGTCGGTCGCTTTGCACCGAAAGCCCGGATCAGTTCGATTGCAAAAATTGCAGCCGAACTATTCCGGGCTTTTTGATGGCCGGGTAAAATGGTTGCAGTCAATTATCCATGCCAGAACCGTGCGGCCGTCTGCCACTATCCATCCCCGAAAAATCATCCACTGCGACTGCGACTGCTTTTATGCCGCAGTCGAGATACGTGACGATCCTGTATTACGCGGGCGTCCGGTTGCAGTCGGCGGGCGGGCCGATCAGCGCGGCGTGGTAGCGACTTGTAATTACGAGGCGCGCCATTTTGGTGTCCATTCAGCCATGGCCACTGCACAGGCGATGAAACGTTGTCCGGATCTGGTAGTGCTGCCGCCGGCCATGGAAAAATACCGCATCGCCTCGCGCCAGATACTAGCCATCTACAGTGACTACACCGACCTGGTCGAACCGCTGTCGCTCGACGAGGCTTTTCTCGACGTCAGCCACGCCACGCAGTGCAGTGGCAGCGGTACCCTCATCGCCCGCGAGATCCGCGCGCGCATCGCCGCTACTGTCGGCATCGTGGCCTCGGCCGGGGTGGCGCCCAACAAGTTTCTGGCCAAGATCGCCAGCGACTGGAACAAGCCGGACGGCCTGTTCGTCATCCGGCCCCATGAAATCGATGCCTTCGTCGCGGTGCTGCCGGTCAAGAAGCTGTACGGCGTCGGCAAGGTGACCGCCGCGCGTCTCAATCGACTGGGGGTGCAAACCTGTAACGACTTGCGTGCCTGGACCGTGCGCGACCTGCAACATCATTTCGGCAAATTCGGTCAGCGCTTGCACGACCTCTGTCGCGGCATCGATCTACGCGAAGTCAACATCGACCGCGAACGCAAATCGGTTAGTGTCGAGGAAACGTACGTCACTGACTTGCCGGACCTGGTGGCATGCATTGCCGAGCTGCCGGCATTGATCGCCCTGCTTGTGGCAAGGGTCGAGCGCGCGGAGGCGGCACGTTTTATCAACCGGCTTACCATCAAGATGCGGTTTTCAGACTTTCGACAGACCACCGTGGAATGCGTGGCCAGTGCGATCGATGCGGCACTGTTGGAAAAATTAATCGCGACCGGTTTTCAGCGCGGTCAGCGTCCGGTTCGACTGTTGGGCGTCGGCGTGCGCCTGGCCGACGACAAGATCGTCGAACAACCGGGTTTGTTCGGCGCAGCGTGATAGTGAAAGCGTTCGGGCATAAAAAAAGACGAACCGAAGTTCGTCTTTTTGAAAGCTGGCGGAGCGGACGGGACTCGAACCCGCGACCCCCGGCGTGACAGGCCGGTATTCTAACCAGCTGAACTACCGCTCCTTATATTGCGGTACTACAGCACTGCTTTTTTGCTGCCTTGGTGGGTGCTGAGAGGCTCGAACTCCCGACCTACGCCTTGTAAGGGCGCCGCTCTACCAACTGAGCTAAGCACCCGCATATGTCGCTTAGCAGCAAAATCTTCTGGCACGAATGTTTATGCCTGAAGGGGCCGAAGTATAACGTAGGATATTATTTTTGGCTAGTGCCGTTTCTTGCTTTATGAAAAATAGGCCATGGCCGTTTCCACGTACCTTATTAAAGCGCGCGGAGCCCAATGTCCGCCGGCCTTTATAATGGCGCGTCTCTCTTCACGGGTTGCTGTCATTTCTACTTTACAACGACGACTAGTTCATGCAGTGCTGTTCGAAGTCGGCGCGCTGGTTCTGCTGGTGCCGCTGATGTCTTGGGGACTGGGCATGGACCTGCTTCATCTGGGCTCACTGGCGCTGGTACTGTCACTGTGCGCGATGGGCTGCAATATGGGTTACAACCACCTTTTCGAATGGCTGGAATCGCGCTACCGCTGGAAACGGACGCTGGTGGTTCGGGTCGGCCATACACTGGGTTTTGAGCTGTCATTCCTCGCCGTGGCGTTGCCGATCACTGCGTGGTGGCTCAGCATGACGATCATCGAGGCGTTCTTGCTCGACCTGGCATTTACGATTTTCTTTCTGGTGTATGCGTTCGTGTATAACTGGGTCTATGACATCGTGCGCGCAAGGATGACGACATGAGCGATTCTGGTATTGAAACAATCCTGTTTCCGCCGTGCGAACCGAATCGGTGGGGCATGCTGGCGGTCGATGCGCGCCATACGCTGTACTGGGAAGAATCCGGTAATCCCGACGGCATTCCGGTCGTGTTCCTGCATGGCGGCCCGGGCGGCAGTGCGGGCCCCAAAGGTCGCCGCTTCTTCGATCCCGCGCATTACCGCATCATCCTGTTCGATCAGCGCGGCGCGGGCCGTTCTACCCCGCTGGGCGAATGGCGCGACAACACCACGCCCTTGCTGGTGGACGATATCGAGCGGCTACGCATCCTGCTCGGGGTCGACCGGTGGCTGGTATTCGGCGGCTCGTGGGGCTCTACGCTGGCACTTGCCTATGGCCAGGCACATCCCCAAGCCTGCCTCGGCTTCGTGTTGCGTGGAATTTTCCTGTGCAGCCAGAGCGAGATCGACTGGTTCCTGAACGACATGAAATGGTTTTTTCCGGAAGTGCACGCCGAATTCATTGCCGACATTCCGGTGGCCGAGCGGCATGACTTGCTTACGGCGTTTCAGAAGCGCCTGTTTTCGGACGACCCGGCGGTGTATTTGCCGGCTGCGCGGCGCTGGAGCCGCTATGAAGGCAGTTGCGTTTTCCTCAAGCCTGATGCGGCGACCATCGAGGACTTCGGCGCCGATGCGTTCTGTCTGAGCCTGGCGCGGATGGAAGCGCATTATTTCCTGCACCGCGGATTTCTTTCCGAGGACCAGCTGATTCAGAACGTCGATCGCATCCGTCATTTGCCGGCACTGATCGTGCAAGGCCGCTACGATGTGGTGTGCCCGCCGCTTGCCGCGCACCGCTTGCACCAAGCGTGGCCCGAATCGGTCTTGCGCGTGATTGCCGACGCCGGCCATGCCGCCTTTGAGCCGGGCAGCGCGGCAGCGCTGGTGGCTGCGACTGAGGAGTTCCGATTCCAAGGGTATTTTGATTAGGAGATGATTATGGCGTGGCGCGCACGAAGTCGCTGCTGTTGAGTCGGTACGTCGGGCCGTGTTCTTTTTTCATCAATTCCACCATTGGCGCACGCAGGTAGAACTGGTCGCTTGGATGTGCGCTTGCCGCATTTGCCAATATCAACGCGCCTGCCAGGACACATCTGCAAAGCGGCACATGCGCGCATCGACAAACCATCCTGCACCTGTGAGTCCGCATCGGTTTCAAGGTTTTTTGCCTGAATTTTTTTGAAGGTGAACGATGATCATACGGTGCCAAAGCCCCGTATGGCGATATCTATCCAATGCCGACGCCGCCACCACCGTATCGCATGATGCATGATCTGTCGAACCACATGCAATGAAAACTGGAAAGCCGGCCTGATTGTTTCTATAATCGAAGCAGGCGGATTGTCGATCCGTTCTCCACCCACCCGGCGCGCACTTCATGAAAACCTCGATTCATCTTCTCATCATGGCCTGCATCGTCGCCGGCTGCGGTTCACGGGTACCCGCTCCCGACACACCGGCCCAGAGGGCGGAAACCGTGCGGCAGATTACCGACAAAGTTGAAACCACGCGTGACGGCACGTCGACCGCTTCGAATATCGATACCTACAAACGCGATCTGGCCAACCGCATCAGCGAAGTCAATTCGATCAAGGTCTATGCCGGTCGGCCACAGGCGCTACTGCGTTCGGTCATCGTCGTCAAATACACCATCGATGCCGGTGGTGGCCATGTGCGCAGCGAAATCGTGCGCAGCAACCGAGACCGTGCCAACGAAGCGACAGCGCTCGCCTCGATTAAAAGCACCGCGCCATTTCCGAAGCCGGCCGAGCACCTCTTGCGTAGTGGCCGTGTCGACGTTACCGAAACCTGGTTGTTCAACAACGATGGCCGATTTCAATTGCGCACGATCGCGCAAAAACAGTTGGACGAGTAAGCCTCACCTTCAGCGGCAAGCAAAACGTCGACAGTGCAACAGCGCCGTTTGATCGTCCTCGGCTTGCTCGCTCCTTTCCTGACGTATTTGCTGGGTCATCATTAATCTGCTTTAATGGTGATCAATCGCGTCATGCTTGTCATGCGCGATGGCCAGCCACTGAACGCATGGCGCCGTCTTCATTTCTCCAGGATACTCATGTCTTCCGTCGAATCGCCCCGCCCGGCCAAACTTTATCATCACGCCGAACCCGCGTTGCTCGAACGTGCCTTGAGCCTCGGCGAATTCCGTCTGCAACCGCCCGTTGTCGGCGGCGGCGGCCAGCAAATCCTGCCATTCAAGTCGTCTGCCCCGCGTTCGGTGGCGCAATACCTGACATTGATACTGCACATGGCATCCGAGGCAACGCCATTCGATGCCATGCCCGGTGCGGAGTGCTGTCTCGTCATCCATGACACCGAGCAGTTCGGTGAACGTCTCCATCGTGCAGTACGCCGCGCGCTGCCGAACTGGGCCGGCATCGATGCCGCCGTCAGTTACGGCGTGCCGAGTCCGCTTGGCGAAGCGTTCTCTCGCCCGAAGCAAGAGGCATTGCGCAAGGAGTGGCTGTTCGCATGGCGACCGATCCAGGCGACGATGTCGCTGAGTCCCGTCATAATTCAGATCGGCAGTCTGGACGGCATCGCGCAGCTGCGGCAAAAATAGCAACGCTTGTCATGCCGCCATGCGCACGCACGCGGTTTTTTTCGGAAAGGCCAGGCATGAATACAATCGATGTTGACGTTGCCGTAATCGGTGCAGGCTCGGCCGGACTTGCGGCTTATCGGGCCGCACAGTTGCATGGCGGACGGGTGGTGCTGATCGAAGGCGGCGCTTATGGCACGACCTGCGCACGGGTCGGCTGCATGCCGAGCAAATTACTGATTGCCGCAGCCGAAGCGGCACATGCCGTTGCGCAAGCGCCGGGCTTCGGCGTCCATGCCGGGCCGCTGCGGATCGACGGTATTCAAGTGATGGCCCGGGTGCGCGCCGAGCGTGACCGTTTTGTCGGTTTCGTGCTGGAAGGCGTCGAAAAGATCGCGGCGGCCGATCGCCTGCACGGTCATGCGCACTTCGTCAATCCACAATGCCTGCAAGTCGATGAGCACACCCGAGTCAACGCCGCCCGCGTCGTCATTGCAACCGGTTCGCGTCCTCTGGTGCCGGTCGACATGCAGCATCTCGGCGATCGCCTGGTGGTCAACGATGAACTATTTTCATGGAACGATCTGCCGGACTCGGTCGCCGTGTTCGGCACCGGCGTGATCGGCCTGGAACTGGGCCAGGCGCTGCACCGCCTGGGTACGCGCGTGGTTCTGTTCGGACGTGGCGACAACCTGGCGCAGCTAAGCGATCCGGTGGTGCGCAAAGTTGCGCAAGCGTGTCTCGGGGCGGAACTTGACTTGCGCTTGAAGGCGACCATTGTCAGCACAGAGCGCGATGGCGACGCAGTCCTGGTGCACTCGCGCCTGGCCGATGGCAGCGAACGCCGCGAGCGGTTCAGCTACGTGCTGGCCGCCGTGGGCAGGTTACCCAATACCGACCGGCTCGATTTGCATCAGGCCGGTCTCGACCTGGATTCGCGCGGCGTACCACTGTTCGACCCCAACACGATGCAGTGTGGTAGCAGTACGGTTTTCATTGCCGGTGATGTCAATGCCGAACGTCCGTTGCTGCATGAAGCGGTCGATCAGGGTCGCATCGCCGGTGACAATGCCGGAAGCTACCCGGTCGTCACTGCCGGACTGCGGCGTTCGCCGCTGTCGGTGGCTTTTTCGGACCCGCAAATCGTCGTTGCCGGACAATCGTTTAAACAACTCAAGCCGGGCACCTTCGCCACCGGCGAAATATCATTCGAAGATCAGGGCCGCAGTCGCGTGATGCGACAAAATCACGGCATGCTGCGGGTTTATGGCGAAACCGGCACAGGGTTTTTTCTGGGGGCCGAAATGTTCGGACCGCGTGCCGAGCATATCGCCCATTTGCTGGCCTGGGCGCATCAGAACCGCATGACGGTTGCGCAAATGCTGACCATGCCGTTCTACCATCCGGTGATCGAGGAAGGCCTACGCACGGCATTGCGCGATCTCAATGAAAAGCTGCTGCATTCCATATCAGCGATCGAGCACTGTGCCGATTGCACGCCGGGCACCTGAGCGCTTGCCCTTCTTGCGAAAATGCAGCAGGACAGCAAGTGCTGCGCAATCCACTGCTTTATGCATTTAACAATGTTAACATCTATGCTATGTTGGCTACCGTACGGAATCCCGCATCGAACTATCCTATTTTGAAGGTATTGTTGCAGCAGTACCATTTCAACAAATTACTAAGTACCCGGTCGGAATAAATTGTGAAGGGGATGCGGCGTTGAGCGGATGCAATGCAAGGCGCTTGAGCCGCCGCAGTGCGAGCACTGCGAGGGTCGAACAACGCCGCAGTGCGCCGCTCAACGTCACAGACACGCATAATTTATTTCGACCGGGTGCTTAATCCCACGAACACGATGCGAATTGCCGGTCAACGGTAGCGCAGACACACGATTCATTATTTACAGGAGCATCACCATGCTGGAATCCAACGTTAAAACGGTACGAAACGATATGAAAACTTTGGTCAAGGATGCACAGGCCCTGTTCCGCGAAGCCACCTCGGTCAGCGGCGTCAAGGCCGACGAGTTGCGGGATCGTGGATTGCAGTTACTCGATGCAGCGGTTGTCAGGGCGCAGGAGTTGCAAGCTTCAGCAATCGAAACAGGCAAGGAAGTTGCCGTCAACGCCGATGAATTCGTCAAGGAAAACCCATGGCGCGCGGTTGCTATTTCCGCAGGCATTGGCCTCTTGGTCGGTGTCGTCATTTCGCGCAAATAACGTCGTAGCGGACCGCTATTTATGGAACATCCACAATCCAATCCGGGACTGATTGCCGGATTCACTAACGTCGGCAAAAACCTCTTCGCCTTACTCATCAGTCGAATCGAACTAGCGGCGCTGGAACTGTCCGAAATTCGCACCAATGCAGTGAAGTTGTTGCTCATTGGCGCCATTGGGCTAATTGCAGTCTGGTTTGCCATCGCATTCTGGACAGGACTTCTGGTAGCACTCGCCTGGGATGCCTGGGGTTGGGGCATCCTGTTCGCCATTGCCGCCGGTTTCACTATCCTGGCGGTTGCGATTTTCTTTTACGCCAAATCCGTTGTCGCACATGGAAAGCTTTCGATGCCTGCGACGCTGGCCGAATTGCGCAGCGACCGCGACGCGTTACTTTAAACAGGAATTGCCATGTCTAATGCACCTGTCAAGCCATTTGACGACCGCAAAAAAACCCTGATCGAGGAAGGTGCGCTCTACCGCTCGAGGCTCACGGAGTCGACACGGGTAGTCAAAATTAATTTGACCCCCAGCGTAATTGCGCATCATGCCGTCGAACACGTCACTTCTGTCGCGCATGGCGCTTTCAATAATATTTTTAGTGTCGAAGGTCTCAAGCATGGCGGTTGGCAAAAGCTGATGCCTTTGGCACTCACAGGTATATCGGCGATAGTGCGCAGACGCGGGCTTGTCAAACCCGTGCTTGGCGGGACGTTGATCGTCGCTCTATTGGGCACTGCTGCCGTGTTTGCCTTCCGCAATAAGAAAACTGACGAGCAAAAGCTCACCTCAATTTCTTGAAGTTTTTTTATATTTATCTTGAAGAAGCCGATCACTGATTGCAGTCGTCGGCTTTTTTCTTCGAAGTGAGGTGTCTTACCAAGGGCTTATTAGTTCGAATTCGTGGATTGGCTGCTTGTCCGAACGCGATGGCGACCTTGAGGAATTCATAATGCGTCATCGCTTGACCTGCCCCCTTATTAGCGGCGTGTATGGCTTTGAGTGGAAATGCAAGTTCGTCCGATCGACAACTCGCTGACGACATCTACGCCGACGTAGGCGTAAGGCGCATTGAAAACGGCGACGCCAATGTTGGCACTGGCGAGGCATCTGGCGCTTTGATCGGTAACATCTGGTCGCTGCGCATGGAAAAGCAGAAGCGGATAATGCAACAAGCCGCGCAAGGGACGGGCATCCAGGTAATCCAGACCGGGGATAATCACTTGAAGCTGGATATCCCCAGTAAAATTTCATTCGATGTCAACCGTGCCGATATCCGGCCCGCTTTTCTCCCCGTTCTGGACAGATTTGCCGATACGCTCGCCGACAATCCCGCAACAGTAGTCAATATCGTCGGCCATGCTGACGAATCCTCTGGGAGTGTGAGCGATAGTCCATTGTCCATCGAGCGTGCCGTTCATTCGCGAGATTACCTGGTGCGCCGTGGTATTGCGCCAGCGCGCACTCTTATCGCACAGGCAGAGGGAGATGCACTGCTGGCCTTGAAGGTCAGCACCACCCGCCGCGTATCAGGTCTCGGCGTCGAGATTTACGTTGCCGAGAACAGTCGGTAGCGCTGTCTATTCCACCCTCAAGGCAATGACCGCAGAGTAAAAAAAAGCCGACTCGACAGTCGGCTTTTTACAGAATCGTACAAACTTATTTCGCTGCTGCTGCCATGTAGTCGACCGCTGCCTTGACTTCTTCATCGCTAGCTGTCGAGCCGCCTTTTGCCGGCATCACGCCTGCCTTGCCCTGAAAGCCCTTGATCGCGTGTTCGTACAATACCGGCATGCCTTGCTTGAGGCGGTCCGCCCAGGCCGCCTTGTCACCCATCTTCGGTGAGCCGGCGATACCCGCACTGTGGCATGCCATGCACGCGGAGTCATACAGCTTCTTGCCAGCGTCGGCAGACAGCTTGGCAGGTGTAGCCGCAACCGCAACCAGCACAGCAGGCGCCGCCGCCGCTGCTTCGACTGGCGCAGCAACCGCAGCCATCGCTACAGGGGCAGCGGCGTCAGCGGCGCCTGCCGTGACAACCGGAGCCGCCTTGACTTCCGGCTCCTTGAATTTGGCGCCGGCCGCATTAGCCATGTAGACCACTGCCCGCGCAACTTCGACGTCGTCCAAGTCGGCATTGCCGCCCTTGGCCGGCATGGCACCGATGCCCATGATGGCGTGGCTGACCAGCGTATCGTAGCCCTTGGCGATACGCACCGACCAGGCACCTGCGTCGCCAAACTTCGGCGAACCTGCTGCACCGGCCCCGTGGCACGCAAGGCAAGCTGACTTGTAGACATCGGCGCCCGCTAACAGCTGTTTGGGGGCATTGACGTCACGTAGCGTAAAGCCCTCGTCGCCGACCGGCTTGAGCCGCATCGCAATCGATTCCGCCGTCATCGCCGCCGATCCGGCGCCGGGTTTCTTGTCGTTGGCAACATATTGCACCAGTAGCACAATGCAAATAATAGGTACCAGAAAACTCGCAATGATTGCCACGATTAGCTGCTTAGGCGTCTTGATAGCGGATTCGTGTTCGTTATGTGCGTCGCTCATTATTCCCTCAATACAATTTTCGAAAGCGGTAGGCGTATGCGCAGATCAGGTGGCAGAATGCCTCTCGTGCCGCAGCGCAACCATCGCCAAACCCTTGATTATAGACGTAACAAGAACGGTTTGGAACCGATAATGCGCGTCTCGCATGGACGCCGACGCAGAAAAACGGTATCCTCACGTCTCTTCAGCGTTCTTCTTATGCGGCTGTAGCTCAGTGGATAGAGTATTGGCCTCCGAAGCCAAGGGTCGCAGGTCCGATTCCTGCCAGCCGCACCATTTGAACCAAGTATCTGGCCCGACCTTCCTGGTTGGGCTTTTTGCTTTTGGCAGCAAAGAATCCATTTTGGTGACAGGCCATCGTCACGGCAATCGGGTTTTCTCATTGTGACTCGCGCAGCAAATCGTCCCCCTGTCAATCCAAAAAATGTTGTAAGGGTGGCAAATCTCTGCGATTTATCAAAGCCACGTACGACCCTTCAAATACCATGTACTTCACGTTCTGCATGCCGTTTTCAGGTGTGAGCCGTCGCGTGGTTTCGTAACGCTTTGGCGTGGTTTTCGCGCTGCTGCAATATACGGAACGCCTAAATCAAACAACCTATCGAGGTTCCGGTACCGAAATGAGCTATTTTCTTCGCGAACTATCCAGGTCGGATATCCACCAGGTGAATCAATGGCGGAACAACCGCGACGCCCAGCAATTTCTGGTGAGTCCATTTCGCTTCATCGCCGAAGAAGTCGATCAAAAATGGTTCGACAGTTATCTTGCGAGTCGGGAAAGCTGCGTGCGGCTGATGATTTGCGAAGCGGATTCGCAAAAGCCTCTGGGCATTGTTCATCTGTTAAACATCGACTGGGTTTCGCGATCTTGCTACTTCGCAATCTGGGTAGCGGAAAAGAACTTCCGCGGCAGGGGTGTCGGGGAATTCGCCACGCGCGCGATCATGGAGCATGCGTTCAAGGACATGAATCTGCGCCGGATTCATCTGGGTGTGCTGATTAATAACGAGCGTGCGATCGCACTTTACCAGAAAGTCGGCTTTGTCGAAGAGGGCGTGTGGCGCGAAGCCGTTTTCAAAAACGGCCGCTACGTCGACCTGATACAGATGGGCATCCTTGTTGACGAGTATCAAGGCGGCACTTCGTAGATATGAGTCTGTCCCTTAAGCGGAACATTACCGCAAATTACATCAGCCAGCTGTACGGGACGCTGATCGCCATTGCCATGGTGCCGCTCTACGTGCGTTACATGGGCGCAGAAGCATACGGCCTGGTCGGATTCTTTGCGATGCTGCAAATGTGGTTCCAGTTGCTGGACATGGGACTGACGCCGACCATGGCGCGCGAGACCGCCCGTTTTCAGGGCGGGGCGATCGATGCGTTAAGCATGCGCCGCCTGTTGCGTGCGCTCGAAGGCATTTTCGTCGGTGTGGCAATTGTCGGCGCGACCGTGATGATTGCCGGCGCCGGATCGATTGCCAGCAGTTGGCTGAAGGTGCAGCAGTTGCCACTGGAAGAGGTCCGGCGCGCGATCATTCTCATGGCGCTGATCATCGCGTTGCGCTGGATTTCGGGGCTGTACCGTGGCGCCATTACCGGCTTCGAGCGCCTGGTCTGGCTCAGCGGATTCAATATTATTTTGGCGACCGTGCGCTTCGTGCTCGTGATCCCTTTCTTTATCTATGGCGGTACGAGTCCGACTGATTTTTTCAGCTTCCAGCTCGCAGTGGCAGTCGTCGAAGTGCTGGTTCTGGTGTATCAAACCTACCACTGGTTGCCGAAAATTGGCGACGACAAGCGCGTGCCATGGGAATGGGCGCCACTGCGCGGGGTGCTGCAGTTTTCCCTGACGATTGCCTTCACCAGTTCGGTATGGGTATTGGTGACGCAAACCGACAAGCTGGTCTTGTCGAAACTGTTGTCGTTGACCGAGTATGCCTACTTTACCCTCGCGGTATTGGTGGCCAGCGGGGTCATGATCATCAGCGGCCCGATCAGTGGTGCCTTGTTGCCACGGATGACAAGGCTATCGGCCGAAGGCAATCACACGGCACTGGTACAGCTGTACTGTAACGCGACGCAGATGGTGAGTGTGATCGCGATCCCGGCTGCGCTGGTACTAGCGTTCTTTGCCGAGCAGGTGCTATGGGCGTGGACCGGCGATGCCGATATCGCGCGACGGGCGGCGCCGGTATTGACGCTCTATGCGCTGGGCAATGGCGTCTTGGTATTGGGTTCGTTTCCGTATTACCTGCAGTTCGCCAAGGGTGACCTGAAGCTCCACTTGATCGGCAATGCGATTTTCGTGCTGCTGCTGATTCCCGGGCTGATCTGGGCCACTTGGCGTTATGGCGTCATCGGCGCTGGCTACGCATGGCTGGGCTCCAACCTGCTTTACTTCGCGTTTTGGGTGCCGAAGGTACATGAGCGCTTCGTCAAGGGGTTGCACGCTCAATGGTTGGTGCGCGACGTCGGTACCATCGTGGTGTTGACCATGGCGAGTGCCGCGGTCATCCACTGGTGCGTAAGATGGCCACAAAATCGCGTCGCCGTTGCCGCCGGGATCGTGGTTGTCAGCATGGGCCTGGTAGGTATTGCCGGAGCCGGTTCGTCATGGGTAAGAGAAACGATTGGTGGAAAATTCTTTGCGCGATTTTCTGGACTGCGATGACTTTATTCAGGGTGCTCAAGATGACTGATCGAAAACCCAAGGTTTCCGTCTGTATCGTTACCTATAATCACGAAAACTACCTGCGCCTTTGCCTGCAGAGCATCGTCGACCAGAAAACGGACTTCGATTTCGAGGTGATCGTGGGAGAGGACTGCTCGACCGACGGTACGCGCGCGATCGTGCAGGAATTTGCCGACAAATATCCGACGCTGGTCAAGCCGCTTCTGCATGAAAAAAACGTCGGCCCCTCGCTGAACTATCTGATTACCGCCGCCGCCGCGCGTGGTCAGTACGTCGCCAGCCTCGATGGCGACGACTGTGCGTTGCCGGGCAAGCTGCAAGCCCAAGTTGACTGCCTCGATGCCAATCCCGATGTTGCATTCGCCGCGCATGCCGTCAAAGTCATGGGCACCGACGACGTGATGGGAGCCGAGGAAAAGTATCCGACCAAAGGTACCGTCGATGACTTGCTCATGCATGGTACTTACTTCGTCCACAGCAGCGTCATGTACCGCAGGAAAAACGAATTCGATCATGCGCATTTGCTGACCGTGGTTGATTTTTTCATGCATGTCGAGCGCGCCAGCAAAGGCAGGATATTCCTTGATCGCCGGGTGCTGGGCTGTTATCGGGTGCACCCGCAAGGTATCTCCAAAAATCCGGCGTACCGCGAGCTTCTGGAAAATTGCTATGAGGCCGCATTCGACAGGGCGCTCGAACTTGGCGCGTCAAAAGAGGTGGTGCAGGCAGGCCGCCTCAAGCGTCGAATGGCGTTTTCGGTTGCACGTTATCTGGCCGGTGACGTCAGAGGTTACCAGCACAAGATAAAAATAGATCGTCATGAACGGTCTTTTGCATCGACAAAACACTTGATTCTGCACTGGACACGATTCTTCCCCAATCTGCTTGGAATTTATACCCGCATCAGGGGAATGGCATGAATCTCTCCATGCTCAAACCCAGGAATGCGGAACGCAAGTTCTGGTTGCTGGTTCTCGCCATTTACGGCATCCCCAATCTGTTGATGTATCTGTCGACACTAGACGCGCCGGTTTTCAACGTCGACACCAAGCCGATCTGGTCGCGGCTGAATTTTTCTACCTCGCTGATCTGCATCACGCTGGTTTTCCTTTCGCTGCTGTTCGTATTTTTGTGCGCCAGGCTCGGTTCGCGATTTTTCCCGGTCGAGCAGCCCAGGTTACCGCCAAAAATCATGGGCGTACTGGTATTCCTGATTCAATTGAACGGTTTGCTGGTCGTGCTGCTGCTGGACTTCGGGCGCGTGGGCGGTACTTCGACGTCGACGTCGGCGCTCGCGTTGTTTGTCAGCTACCTGAGCCCCGATGCCGTGTTCCTTCTTTTTTACGGTCATTCCCGCAACAGAAAAGTGCCCTATCTCAATCTGGCTCTTTTCATCGCCAGTAACTTGCTGCGCGGTTGGGGTGGCGTATGGTCAATGCTGTTCATGATCGAGTTTTATTACGCGGCGCAGCGCCTGAGCAATAAGAAGATGTGGGTCGCCTCGCTGATGCTGATAACCACGGCCCTGCTGGTCCTGCCATTTCTGATCGAGGCGCGCGACAAGGCGCGTGGTACCCAGGCCCTGGAAGAAATGACCTATGGACGTGCGGTAACCACCGTGCTGGAACGACTGCAGCAGTTCACCGCTGTGGAGTTGATCGCGCAGGAAGCGCCTGTCATTGCGCGTGCCATTGGCCAAGGTCATATCCTGCCTTTTTACGCCGATAACCAGGTTGCCGAAAAGTTGATGCCGCACTCGTCGAAATCGGTCAGTCTGCAAAAGGTACTCTCGGTGCGCTATCTCATTTCGAGTGATGAAGTACCGCGTGGCTATTCTGCGGACGACTTCGGCTGGTATGTCCATACTGGCATTGCCGGGTGGCTGTTCGTGCTGGACTGGCGAATGATTCCTCTGTATCTGCTGTTCGTCGGCGCGCTGATCGTGTTCCCGTACTGGATTTCAGCGCGATTCATCGGCACGCGTTCGCTGCTGCCGGTGCTGCATACGGTCTCGATACTGTATGTCTTTCATGGCTGGTTTTCGGTGCAGATCGGATTTTGTATTGCGCTGACGTTCTATGCGGGTGTCATGCAGTTCTTGCGGCCGCCGGCACGCCGTTACGCGCCTGCCGCCATGGTGGCAAAGTCCTTGAGAGCGAGAAGCTGAATGCACCCAGAATCGGTCGGACAGCATGCGCTCGTGGATGCCGCTTTACATACGTACGCGGCGAAGCACACTGCATTGAATATCCTGCTGCTGACCTCGTCGATGAGTTCGGGCGGCGCCGAAAGGGTTGCGGCAACGCTGGCCAACGCGTGGTCAGGGCGCGGCGGACGCGTCACGCTGATGCCGACGTTCTCTGAAGGCGGCGGGTGTTTTTACACACTATCGCCGCAAGTGCGCCTGGTATATCTGGCCGATCTGGTACCGGCCAAGGCGCGTACCGTCATCAACCAAATGCTGCGGCTGCGCGCTTTGCGGCGTTTCATCGATCGCGAACGGCCGGACGTCATCGTGTCGTTTTTACCGAATGTCAACGTCGCGGCGATCCTTGCGTCGGCGTTCCTCAGAATTCCGCTGATCATTTGTGAAAGAAGCGATCCGTCGAGCTTTCCGAAACAAGGTTTTCTCGACAAGCTTTGCCAGGCGACCTACCGTTTCGCCGACATGCTTACGGTGCAAACCACGTCGGTCGCCGCCAAGGTCGATCGCTTGTTTCCGGGAGTGAAGTCGGTGCGTGTCATACCCAACCCGTTGCCGACCGATGTCGTGTCAATTGCCAAGGCAGCGAGCGGGCATCGCAAGGTCTTGCTCAGCTTGGGGCGACTGTCATCGGAGAAGCAGATCGATCGACTGCTCGATGCCTTTTCTGCAGTCGCAACCATGTTCGAGGGCTGGGATTTGCACATTTATGGCGATGGTCCGCAGCAGGCTGCGCTTGCACTGCAAATCGAAGTGGGCGGATTGCAGCAACGGGTGTTTCTCAAAGGCCGCACGCACACACCCTGGTCCGTCATGGCCAATGCCGAGGCGTTCGCCATGACGTCGCGGTATGAAGGCTTTCCGAATGCACTGCTCGAAGCGATGGGGGTCGGCTTGCCTTGCGTCGTGTTCGATTGCCCGAGCGGGCCGCGCGACATTACGCGCGATGGTGAGGATGCGCTGCTGGTGCCGTTGAATGACCATGACGGGTTGGTTGCGGCGCTGACGACATTGATGGGCGATGAGACACGCCGGCACGCTTTGGGCAGGCAGGCACGCGAATCGGTCTGCCGTCGCTTCAGCCTTGGCGAAGTCATCGAACAGTGGGACCGCTTGTTCGTCGAAGTAGGAGCACTCCGGTGAAGCCGCGCGTACTGCACGTCATCGCCGGACTTGGCATTGGTGGCGCGGAAATGGCACTGTTTCGACTGGTAGCCAGTTCGCGCGGCGGCGACTATTCCCATGCGGTCGTGGCGCTGACCTCTGGCGGCGCGATGCAGCAGCGATTCGATGAGGCTGGCATCGAGCTCGTCGAATTCGATTTCAAGCGCGCACCGATATCGCAGTTTTTCCGGTTGATCGCCCTGATGCGACAACGCCGACCCGACATCGTCCAGACATGGATGTACCACGCCGACCTGCTCGGCGGTGTCGCCGCATGGCTGACCGGAAACCGCAATGTGATCTGGGGCGTGCACTCGACCAGTGTCAGAAGCGGCGGTACCTCCGGTTTTACGCGCGTGGTGCAACGGCTCTGCGCCTG
>JACMQD010000088.1 GCA_014377155.1 Herminiimonas sp. | reverse complement strand
GCTGACGGCGGCCAACAAGATTTCAACAGATCAGGCAATAGGTCCAATTCTCGTCGGCCTCACCACGAATACGATAATGAAAGCCGTAGTTGCCTTCAAATCGGGAGGGACGCGTTACGCAGCGCACATCGTACCTGGGCTCGCGTTGATGATCATCGCGGTCTGGGTGGGAGCATGGATCGGTAGTTAAGGCGCCCGGAATTAGCCTTGGGGGCGAGGCGCTTTTGTATCGAACGGAAGCCCGTCCGCAACCACGACGCTCAATGTTTTGACAAGAATGCGCGGACCCTTCTTGCGACGAATACGGGCAAGTAATCGGTCACCTGTGCGTGCGACTTCAAGTCGGCGTTAACGGTGGCATACAGTTCGGGGTTCTGTCGCATTAACAACCGCCGGTGGCCGATAAGGTAGACTGCGACACCCCGAACACTGGACGAATCGACATGCTCAACTTCAAAGGGATGCGCTTCCCGATCGATGTCATCTTGGTCTGCATCCGCTGGTATGTGGCTTACCCGCTGAGCTACCGGCACCTCGAGGAATGAAATGGACGCCGCCCGCCTCTACCAGCGGAAAAATATGGAACAGCAAGAAGGAAGCGAGCGGTAGCAAGAGCGGTGTACCCTCGCTGGCCAACGGCGTCAAAAGCGCCTAGATTGAAAGTGTCAAAACTTTCGAGTCTAACTGGAGGATCCACATCATGAACGCTACTCGCAAAGCGGTGGTCGGTGTCGATACGGCCAAAAGTGTGTTCCAGGTTTACACCGTCGAGCAGGAGACAGGCGAAGTGATCAACAAGCCCATCAAGCGCGCGCAGTTCCTGCAGTGGTTCGCCAATCGGGTGCCCTGCCTGGTCGGCATGGAGGCATGCGGCGGCTCGCAGCACTGGGCGCGCAAGCTCCAGGAGCTTGGGCATGAAGTGAAGCTGATGAGCGGGAAGATGGTCAAGGGTTTCGTTTGCGGAAACAAGAATGATGCGGCCGATGCGCGTGCAATCTATATGGCAGCGAAGCAGCCGGAAGTAAGAAGCGTAGCGGTCAAGACCGAGGGTCAGCAGGCCGTTCTTGCGATGCACCGCATCCGCCAACAGCTGGTGAAGGTGCGTACGGCACAGATCAACGAGCTGCGCGGCCTGCTTGGCGAGTACGGTGAAGTGTTCGGGCTGGGCAGAAAAGCTTTCGATACCGGCATACAGGGAGCGCTCGGACGGCTCGCCGAACGCTTGCCCGGTCCATTGATCGACACGTTGCGCGACCAGTGGAACGAGCTGGCCCGGCTCGATGACCGCATTGCCCGCATCGAGGCATCGTTGCTGGCATGGATGCGGCAAGAGCGTGGCGCCAGGGCCATCTCCGCGATTCCCGGCGTCGGTCTACTGACCGCGACGGCGGCGGTGGCTGCGATAGGCGATGCGAAGACGTTCCGGTCTGGCCTTGAATTTGCGGCCTGGATCGGACTTGTGCCGGGCCAGACCGGCAGTGGGGGAAAAGTACGGCTGCTGGGCATGAGCAAGCGCGGCGATACGTATCTTCGCACCTTGCTGATCCATGGTGCGCGAGCGGTGCTGCGACATGCCAAAACGCCCAGCCTATGGTTGCAACAACTGAGTCAGCGTCGGCCGCCCAATGTGGTGATCGTAGCGCTGGCCAACAAGATTGCGCGCACAATCTGGGCGGTGCTGGCCCATGACCGCGCGTATGACAAGGACCATGTCAGCACGCGCCCGTACGCGGCGGCGACGTGGAAAGCAATTTAGACGAAAGGACGGCACGTCACCAGTTGCGTTAGGTATTGACAACGATGACAGACAGGTCAGACCGGGATCCACCAAACCTGAATCATTTCTGGGGCTAATAGCCCGCTTGAGGAATGAGGCGTGGGTCAGCGGATTTCATCGGGGCCAGTGGTATTTGCCACGCACAAGGCCGGATATAGAAATGCGACTTTCCTCGTCTGAGCAGCGTTAAAAATACCTTGCAAAAGGGAGGCGTCCATATAGAAATGATGGGATGAGCGCGGGGTGTCGGTGGACCATTCGTCGATCAACCGTTGGGCAATCCGCTTCTTGCCGCTCATCGAGAAGGTTTCCCGGAAACACAAGCGGCCTGTCGGCTGCAGCTGGCGCATGGATGAGACCTACATCAAGGTCAAGGGCGTTTGGAAATATCATTACCGCGCTGTCGACAAGGATGGGAAGACCGTTGATTTTCTGCTGACGGCAAAGCGCGACATGGTTGCGGCGAAGCGCTTCTTCGACAAGGCCATGCGAACGAATGGTGATCCCGAAAAAGTCGCGATGGACAGGAGCGGCGCCAACAAGGCTGCCATCGATGCGATCAACGTCGGCCGCGGCGTGCCGATCGTGGTGCGCCAGGTCAAATACCTCAACAACATCGTCGAGCAGGACCACCGCGCCATCAAGCGCGTGACCAGACCAATGCTCAATTTCAAGTCATTCCGATCTGCCAGCAATGTGCTTGCCGGCATCGAG
>JACMQD010000087.1 GCA_014377155.1 Herminiimonas sp. | reverse complement strand
GTCAGCGAGGTGCGTGTCACGCCCTGCGCGTGGAACATGTCCTCTGCCGCATCCAGTATCCGGCAGCGGGTTTCGAGTGCTTCTTCTTTCGTGCATCTTGCCATGGTCAGTTAATACCCGTGTCATGAACCGCCGCTACTATTAGCGCCGGGGGACCTATTATCAGTTGGTGTGCCTGACCGAATGTTCGAGACCAGGGACGTCGAACCGCACGGAAACCGATCCGCAAAGGCGCCAAAGCGACGTATCGGACATGCCGCCAGGCGCCCTAAACATTCATCACTGAATGTATATATAATAGCACCTTCAAAATTATTCAAACGCCGAAGCACTGTCGCATGGCGCCAAGGCAGGGGGCCGTTACCTGGCCCACCGATCACCGTACATCCCAATCATCCGCGGCCCGCGGTTGCAACCCTATTACCGTCGAGACAGTCATGAGCTCAATTCGCCGCTTAACCTGCACTTCCACTGCCATTGTCCTCCTGGCAGCACTGTCCGCCTGCGGTGACAAGGCTGCGACCCCGCCGCCGCCGGGCGCCATGCCGCCAGCCGAAGTCTCGGTGATTACCGTGGCACCTGCCGATGTCACGCTGACCACAGAATTGCCGGGGCGGCTCGAAGCCAGCCGCGTCGCGCAGGTGCGGGCACGGGTAGCCGGGATCGTGTTGAAACGCACCTTTACCGAAGGCAGCGACGTCAAGGCCGGCGATGTCCTGTTTCGGATCGATCCGGCGCAATTCAAGGCTACAGTCGACAGCGCCCAGGCAGTCGTCGCCAAGGCAGAGGCAAACCTCGCCCAGGCGTCTTTGAAAGCACAACGTTACAAGCCGCTGGTCGAAACCAGCGCCATCAGCAAGCAAGAGTTTGACGATACCCTCACCGCACAGAAGCAGGCCGCTGCCGACTTGGCGGCGGCCCGCGCGGCGCGCCAGACCGCCGGCCTGAGCCTGAGCTATGCCACGGTCACGGCGCCGATCTCGGGTCGTATCGGCCGTGCGCAAGTCACCGAAGGCGCACTGGTCGGCCAGGGTGAAGCGACCCCGATGGCGACCATCCAGCAGATCGACCCGGTCTATGTCAATCTGACGCAATCGAGTACCCAGGTTTTGCAACTGCAACGCGCCGTCGCCAGTGGCAAACTTAAAAGCGCCGGCGACGATCGCAGCAAGGTGACGATCGTTACCGAGGACGGTCAGGTCTACCCGCAGCCAGGAAAATTGCTGTTTTCGGACCTGAGCGTGGAAGAAAGCACCGGCGCGGTGACACTGCGTGCGGCGATCCCGAACAAGGACCGCTTGCTGTTGCCGGGCATGTATGTGCGTGCGCGACTGGATCAGGCGGTCAGCGAAAGCGCCATCACGGTGCCACAGCAGGCAGTCACGCGCGGCCCCGACGGCGCCAGCGTGCTGGTGGTGGCAAGTGACGGCAAGGTCAGCGCACGGCCGGTCAAGACTGACAAGGTGCAAGGTGACAGCTGGATTATCAGCAGCGGCCTCAAAGCCGGCGACGTCGTGATTGTCGAAGGCATGCAAAAAGCCAAGCCTGGCGCCACCGTCAAGCCAATGGCCTGGGCACCGCGCGCAGCCACTGCGCCCGCGTCTGCTGCGGCACCTGCTGCACTTGGTGCCCCTGCCGCACCTACTGCCCCTGCTGCACCTACTGCTGCCCCTGCCCCCGCCGCGACCGCACCTGCCACAGCGCCGGCAGCGGCCAAATAAGGAGCACCTCATGGCAAAGTTCTTTATCGACCGGCCGGTTTTCGCATGGGTGCTGGCACTGTTCATCCTGCTCGCGGGCGCCTTGTCCATCACCCGCTTGCCGGTCGCACAGTATCCGAGCATCGCGCCGCCCGCCATCGTGGTCAATGCGGCCTACCCTGGCGCCACTGCGCAAACCCTGGACGACAGTGTTACCAGCTTGATCGAACAGGAAATGAACGGTGCCGAAGGCTTGCAGTACATCGAATCGCAAAGCCAGGGCAATGGCCAGGTACAGATTACCGTGTCCTTCCTGCCGGGCACCAACGCCGACCTGGCCGCGGTCGATGTCCAGAACCGCCTGAAACGCGTCGAAGCCCGTTTGCCCCAGGCCGTGACGCAGCAAGGCGTGACCGTCACCAAATCGCGCAGCAATTTCCTGATGTTCGCCACGCTGTCCTCGACCGATGGCCGGCTCGACCCGATTGCGCTCGGCGATTATTTGTCGCGTAACGTCCTCAATGAATTGAAGCGCGTACCGGGTGTCGGTCAGGCACAGCTGTTCGGCACCGAACGCGCCATGCGCATCTGGATCGATCCCGCCAAGCTGGTCGGTTACAAATTGATGCCGTCCGACGTCGCCACCGCCATTCGCGCCCAAAATGCGCAAGTTGCCTCCGGCACCTTGGGCGAGCTGCCCAGCCCGGGGACCCAGCAGATCGCGGCCAGCGTGGTAGTCACCAGTCAACTGGCGACTACCGAAGAATTCGGCAAGGTCGTATTACGTGCTAACCCGGATGGTTCGGTAGTGCGTCTGTCGGATGTGGCCCGTATCGAAATCGGTGGCCAGAATTACGGCACCTCGGCCCGCATCGACGGCAAGCCGATTGCCGCGGTCGGTATCCAGCTGTCGCCGACTGCGAATGCGCTCGGCACTGCCAAGGCGGTGCGTGCCAAGCTCGACGCCTTGTCCAAGTTCTTCCCGGCCGGCGTCAAATACGACGTACCGTACGACACCTCGCGCTTCGTGCAGATTTCGATCGAGGAAGTGGTCAAGACCCTGCTCGAAGCGATCGTGCTGGTGTTTCTGGTGATGTACCTGTTCCTGCAGAATATCCGCTACACGCTGATTCCCACCATCGTGGTGCCGATCGCCCTGATGGGCACTTTCGGCACCATGCTGCTGTTCGGTTTTTCGATCAACGTTCTGACCATGTTCGGCATGGTGCTGGCGATCGGTATCCTGGTCGACGATGCCATCGTGGTGGTAGAAAACGTCGAGCGCATCATGAGCGAGGAAGGCCTGTCGCCGCGCGATGCGACCCGCAAGGCGATGGGTCAGATCACCGGCGCCATTATCGGCATCACCGTGGTGCTGATCGCGGTGTTCTTGCCGATGGCGCTGTTCGGCGGCGCGGTCGGCGCGATCTATCGGCAGTTCTCGCTGTCGATGGTGTCGTCGATGGTGTTCTCGGCATTGATGGCGCTGACCCTGACGCCGGCCCTGTGCGCGACGCTGCTCAAACCGGTCGAAGCCGGTCACCAGCATGCCAAGCGCGGCTTTTTCGGCTGGTTCAATCGCGGCTTTGCGCGCACTGCCACCGGATATCAGAGCGTGATTTCCCGCATGCTCGGCAAGTCGGCGCGTTACATGGTGGTCTATGGTGTGATCCTGGTTTGCGTCGGCCTGCTGTATGCGCGCATGCCATCGGCATTCTTACCGATCGAAGATCAGGGTTATCTGGTGACCAACATCCAGTTGCCGCCGGGCGCGACCACCAGCCGCACACTCGAAGTCATCAAGCAGGTCGAGGACTACTACCTGAAGCAGCCAGGTGTGGCGCACGTCGTCGCCGTCGCCGGCTTCAGCTTCGCCGGTAATGGCCAAAATGCCGGCCTGGCATTCACGCCGCTCAAGGACTGGAGCGAGCGTGACGCCAGTCAGTCGGCCAGCGCGATTGCCGGCAAGGCGTTCGGCGCGTTCTCCAAGATCCGCGATGCGATCGTGTTCCCGATCACGCCGCCACCGATTCCGGAACTGGGCAACGCGACCGGCTTTACTTTCCGGCTGCAAGACCGTGGCGGGTTGGGCCATGACGCGCTGCTGGCCGCACGCAATCAATTGCTGGGTATGGCGGGCAAAAGCAAGGTCATTTCCGGCGTACGGCCCGAAGGCCTGGAAGACACGCCGCAACTGCAACTCGACATCGACCGCGACAAGGCCAATGCGCTCGGCGTGACCTTCGCCGACATCAATAGCACGCTGTCGACCGCGCTTGGTTCGTCCTACATCAACGACTTCCCCAATCAGGGCCGGCAGCAACGGGTGATTTTGCAAGCCGATGCGCCGGACCGGCTGCAACCGGACGACTTGTTGAAGCTGTACGTGCGCAATGCCAAAAACACCATGGTGCCGCTGTCGGCGTTTGCCACGACGCGCTGGATCGTCGGTCCGGTGCAGCTGATCCGCTTCAACGGCTATCCGGCGATGAAGATTTCCGGCGACGCCGCCAAGGGCTTCAGCACTGGTGATGCGCTGGAAGAAATGGAAAAGCTCGCTGCCCAGCTACCCGCTGGCATCGGCTATGAGTGGACCGGCCAGTCGCTGGAAGAAAAGACCTCCGGCTCGCAAGCGCCGGCGCTGTTCGCGCTGTCGCTCATTGCCGTGTTCCTGTGTCTGGCGGCACTGTATGAAAGCACGTCAATTCCGATTTCGGTGTTGCTGGTGGTGCCGCTGGGTATTCTCGGATCGCTGCTCGGTGCCAGCATCCGTGGCTTGCCAAATGACGTGTACTTCAAGGTCGGTCTGATCGCCATCATCGGTCTGTCGGCCAAGAATGCGATTCTGATTATCGAATTCGCCAAGGATTTGCAGGCGCAGGGCATGGGACTGATCGAGGCGACGCTGGAAGCGGTGCATTTACGGTTTCGGCCAATCATCATGACCTCGCTGGCCTTCATCCTGGGCGTGTTGCCACTGGTGGTGGCCAGCGGCGCCGGCTCGGCCAGCCAGCGCGCCATCGGCACCGGCGTCATGGGCGGCATGATCACGGCGACGGTGCTGGCGGTGTTTTTGGTACCGATCTTTTTCGTGGTGATACGCAGCCTGTTCAAGGGCAGCGAGCGCCAGCGGCGCATGTACGCCGCGCATTTGCAAACAGAGGAGAAGCAGCATGACTGATGCTGTTGCAAAAACCCGCCATTGGCAACATCGCCTGGCGGTTCCGGCGCTGACCGTGATTGCCGCCGCAGTGCTCGGCGCGTGTTCGATGACGCCGCAATTCGTGCGCCCTGCCGCACCGGTGGCCGACACTTTCCCGGCGAGTGCTCCCGCCAAAGCCGGCGAACGC
>JACMQD010000007.1 GCA_014377155.1 Herminiimonas sp. | reverse complement strand
TGACTTGGTGTTCTTTAATACGCTGGGCCGACCGTTTTCCCATGTTGGGATCTATCTCGGCAAGGGGGAATTTATTCACGCGCCGAATTCGCGGGGGCAGGTGCGCGTGGACAAGCTTACCAATTCGTATTGGTCGCAGCGATTTGAGATGGCCAGGACGCTGCTGTAGGGCGTCCATTCCATTAGTACCATCGGCAGGCTTGCAGTGGAGAGCGCGCCACTTATTGGCGGTCGAAAAAGTCGTTCCCCGCAGCGGGTCATATTTTTTGAAATTGCTTTTATTGTTTCTGAGCTAATCTCTCCATTCAGGCGCCTCGCAGACTAGCCGAGCTCCCGGTCCTCTCCGAAGTTAGTCTCATGCCTTCCGACTGCCTGCCATGCGAATGCCCAAAACGAGCAATACTTCGCCGCCTCCTGGCGCAGAGAACCTGGATAATCGGCAAATTAGCCGCGCGGCCACGGCATTGCCGTCCGCGCAATCTTCCATTCCGCTGACCGATGCCAACAGGCATCCCTACGGCTCGCCAAGAGATGATCGCAACCGGCTTAACTTGTTTGTTCGCGACAGTCGGGACGCTAGGGTCAGTTGGAGACGGAGTTCGACCGGCTCCGATGTCGCGCCCGAGACGCCAGGCTTAGCGACGCAGCAAACAACCGCAGTGGATACTCACCGATCTCCGCTAGTGACCAAAATGCCGATGGAGTTGACGCAGCATGTTGCCAAGTACTTGCCTGCCGCTGCGATGGCAGCGTTATCTGCTACAAATAAGACGACCCGGTACCAATTAAATGGACTACTTCGAGAGCGCAAGGATTTTCTTGATAAATCAAAAACACTGAAGGCCCTCCCGCGAGAACGACGATTTGAAGCACTTAAAAACATTCTCTCTGGCACCCATCCCCGTGCTGATGTGCTCCACGACCTTATCAATGCCTATGGTCATATCCCGCGTGAACATCGTGCAGACGTTACGAAGGCCATCGAGGAAAAGGCGGCACTATTGGCATCTCACGAGCGGGACGAGGTGCGTGACCACTTGAATTCACATATCTTGAGTACGACACAGGGCTTGAGGGAATGGCAGAACTTGCGTGCCGTGGATTCCTTCCATGATGAGATTGCAGCAACTGAAAGTCTTGACGCCGATCAGCAAATCGCGGCATTGGTAATGCTGGGCAAGAGTATTGGCGGTGTGCCGTACGAGTATCGATTGGATGCAATCAAGTCAATCCTGGAGAAGGCAAACGCTCCATCAATTCTGCTGGCTCTGGAAGGTCGCTTTATCGGCTTACCGCCAGAGGAAATGAGCGCAGGATGGCATGCGATTTTAGATAAGGCACAGGATCCGAAAGTTCTGGCGAACTTAGCACATCATATTGGTTTTTTGCCTCGAGAGGAAACGAGTGCAGCATGGGACGCCATCTTTGAGAAAACACAGGATCCGCGAGTTATGCAGCAATTAGCACGGGGTATTTGCGATTTGCCGGAAGCGGAAAAGATTTCAGCATGGAACGAGATGTTTGAAAATACACAGCATCCGAAAGTTCTGGAGCAATTAGCAGGGAGTATTTGCGAGTTGCCGGAAGCGGATAGGATTTCAGCTTGGTACGCGGTTTTTGAAAATACACAGCATCCGAAAGTTCTGAAGAAATTAGCCTGGCGTATTTCCAGTTTGCCGGCAGCGGAAATGATTTCAGCATGGGACGCGGTCTTTGCTGAGGCACAAGATCCGGAAGTTCTGGAAAGATTAGCAAGCAGTATTCGCGATTTGCCGGCAGCGGAAAGGATTTCAGCATGGAACGCGATCTTTGAAAAGACACAGCATCCGGCAGTGCTGGGGACATTAGCATGGACGATTGTCCATTTGCCGCAAGAGGAAAGGCGTGCAGCTCGGGACGCGATTGCTGCGAAGACGCAGTATCCGCAAATACTGGCGCCATTAGCGCAAAGTATTTGCGAGTTGCCGGAAGATAAAAGGAGTGCAGCCTGGATAGAGGTCTTTGAAACGATTCAGCTTCCGAAAGTACTGGAGGAATTAGCATGGAATATTCGCTATTTGCCGGAAGAGGAAAGGCGTGCAGCACGGGACGCGATCGTTGCGAAGATACAGGATCCGGCAGTTCTGGGGCAATTACCAAACATTGCTGAGTGACCCAGGGGAGCGAAGCGACAACAAATGCCATTGCGCATAACAGGACATGGCGCAGATTTTCGCGCCATGCTTGCTCAGGTTCAGCTCGGGGTGCTAGATGCTGGACGCAAAATGTCTGAACCTCCCCGATTCTATCCAGAGGAAAAAAGAAACGTTCCCTGCAGACCGTTTGCTAGTGCTGCCTCCGGTTTTGACTGCTCTCCTAAGGCTTTAACTACTTGATTTTAAGAATTTTAAAAATGGAAAGTTTGGAAAGCGGCCCTCCCAAAAATACTATCGAAGCCCGTTTACGCGCGAAGTAACATTTTTACTATCGCAAATGGAACAAATTTAGTTTCGCGCACAGCCGCGGAAGTTCTTCATATGCAATTGAGCACAATTCATGATAACGAGAGAAATCATGCCAACAACTATCAATAGACTGACCAGCAAGCGCGTTTGGATAATTTGGCTGCTGGCGGCTGTGGGATGCTTGGCCGCTACAGCCCAGGCAATGGATGTCCCAGCCGACTGGGATCTCACGTTTGCCGCTCAGCGGGCAGAAGCTCCGCCGATCCGGCGCGGCTGGAACGATACCTTCAATCTATACAAAACAATCGACAAACTCGGCTGGCAGATACGCTATTTCCTGCAGCAGGTGCCGCTCACTCGGCTGGATCAAGCGGTATTCGTGCAACACGACCTAGGCAAACGCTACGGCCTGTTCATCGAAGGCGAGCACGCATGGCTGCTGCGCGACCGCGACTACTCATCCGTTGATATGCGCGCAGTGGATGCCAGCGCGGCGCGCAAGATCATCCGCCAATATGCGCGCCGTGATGGTCCGACGCGCGTTGCCTCGTTCCAGATGACAGAAAGCATCGCTGGCTCAGCAGAGGTGGCGCGTGCCGTGGTCAGTGTCTATGACAACGGCAAGGCGAAGCAGTATTGGTTGTCCGGTGCCGATTTCCACGAGATACATACTGAGCTGCTGTCGCCAGTTAAACTGTTTTTGTGCGGTGGACATTGCCGCACGACCAAGATGGTGCCGCTGTGGGCCGCCAAGCTGGAAGAGGAATTAAAGTCGCTGCCCGCCATGGGGGAAACTGTGGTCACCCCTGCGGGGGAGCGGAAGGAGTTACTGCAGCAGGCCAAACAACTGCTGGCGAATGGCGGCAGCGTTGAATCTATGTGCCAGGCGCTAAACCAGCTGCTGGATCTGCCGTCGCCCAAGAACAACGGGCGTGTGACCGATTTCAACACTCCTGACCAAGACATCAGCGCAGCAATGGTAGCGTTAATGGGACGGGTGGATACGCGCTGCACTTACAAGACCGGTGCGCCGCTGCTGGAAATTTTGGTGCGGCGTAGCCCTGCCGTCGTGATCGAGGCCGCGCTGAAGGCCGGGTTCCCCGTCAACGAGAAGTAATACCAAACACCGCTCGACGTGGCGATTTCCGTAATCCGTCAGGGTGTCCAGCAGATGCTAGAACGCGTTGGCGTTGTGTAAGCGCTCAATAAACAGCAGCCTATTCGAAATCTGCGTCAGCTGGTTAAATCCGTCCCATGCAAATTCCACGGAAAAAGCGCCTCCACCTCCTCCACGGTTTTAGGCGAAGGCAAGTCCCGCAGGACGCGTCGCAGCCAGAGATAAGGTTCGAGGCCGTTGGCCTTGGCCGATTGTACCAGCGAATAGATCACGGCACTGGCATGGGCACCTGCCGCGGTATCACTACACAGCCATGCCTTCAGGCCATGTAAATATTTGCATAGCCGGAAGGCATGGTTGTTCAGCTGGGCGGAGCTGGGTGCCAAGCATGTCGGTATCGTGCAAAGCCTTCTGGCCACCTGCCGGCTGCACGACATCAATCCGTATGACTACTTCGTTGACGTCTTGCAGCGTATCGGTCAGCACCCGGCGTCATTGGTCCATCAGCTCACTCCGCGCATCTGGAAGCAGATGTTTGCCGCCAACTCGTTGTGGTGCGACTTGCATGATCTTGCAGGGCGGCGTATGCACGTCGGCAGATGATCGGTTACATCTCAGCGGCGACAACGCACAAACAAGGCCAATCGGTTATCGCAACATCTTGCCATCCTTGTTAATCACCATCGTGTCGACATAAGATGATCCGATACGATTTTTGGCACCGAACCGAATGGTGAATCCACCCAGGTCCAACGAATCGAGCGACTCCAGGGCGTCGATGACACTGGTTCTGGTCATAGGATTTTTTGCCCGCTTGAGACCTTCCACCAATACTTTGGCAGCTAGAAATTCTTCAAAGCTGGTGTAAGACGGTGCTGCACCGTTGCCGAAACGCTGAAGTATTTTCTGGTATTCCTTGGCAACAGGAAGCACGCCCGAGACGGGATCGGGCACAACTTGCGTGATGCGCACGCCGCGCAGCTGGGGGCCATCCACTAGCTTAGCCAGCACCGCAGGATTGACCACCGAGATGTTGAAAATGATTCCACTTTTTTTCAGTGCGCGATATTGCTTGATGAAGGCCGCAGAGGATTTGTTGACGGAAATCAGGATGATCGCCTGCGGATCTGAGGCGGCGATGGTCGATACTGCTGCGGCGACGTCGTCTGTATTTTTGACGTAGCCGGCGGTCGCCACCGGCTTGAGCCGTTCGATTGCGAGGGCATCGACCACGCCTTTCAAGCCGGCCTTTCCGAACGCATCATCCTGATACATCACACCTACTCGCGTGACGCCACTGATGGTCAGTTGCTTGACCATTGCGGCCGTCTCATCACCATATCCAGCGCGGATATGAAAGATATTCGGGTTATAGGGATTGCGCAATGGCTCGCCTCCCGTGTACGGACCGACCAATGCGATCTTCGCATCCGATAGCACCTTGTCGTCCAGCAGGCGCAGGATGTTGCCAGTCCCGGCATAGCCAAATAAGGCGACGGCGTGCTCTTGCGCAATCAACTGTTTGGTCGCCGCGAGTGTATTGTCGATTACGTAGCCATCATCCAACACGACATGTCGGATTTTGTGGCCGTGGATGCCGCCCTGACTATTGATGTAATCGAAGTATATTTTTCCGCCCAACACCATGTCTTTCCCGGTATCTGCCAACACGCCGGTTAGCGGCGCAGCTTGGCCGATCACAATTTCCTGCGCAAATGTACCTTGTGCCAAGGTGAGGAAGAACAGTGCACTAATGCAGCGCCAGATATTTTTTTGCATAACGAATCAAATGCCTTCTTTTAGAAATCAACACTTGCGTCTTTTAGAGCGGCTTGCAGAACCCGTTTGCCAACTCGCCATCCGCTCGAATCACGAACGTTCTGGTGAAATTCGATGGGCAGACGCGAATATGCCCATTTCGTGGGAGATTACGGTGCAATATCTGATCGGACCAGCATACGAAAGTATGTGCCGATGGTCGGTCTGATCGGGCGAATCGATGTTCAGATTGACGCAGTGGAGAGCAGTCAAAACCGGAGACAGACATTCGGGTTCTGTCACGTTAGCGAGGGCAAGTCGCATTTTGGGACAACGTTGGTACCCGCCATCAAGCTGCACGGATTTGTCCTGCCAATGCATAAATTTGATAGGCAAAAGCTTGGCTGGTCCGAGGACTAGGGGGCGCTATCAGGGACATCCGCCTGCAAGCTGCACGTGAGTTGCTCGACCGATGCTGTTACAAACCATCGGTGCCCGGCGCTGCCGTGCCGTCCGAAGGCGCGCGGCAACGGGCCAAGGCAATCACGTCCTGGTCGTGGTTTCCGAAACCTTGTTACAGTGAGGCGCCTTGGTTTGCTTGCAGCCGCATCCAGATCTCTCCAGGCACTCAACTGATAACAGGATTCCTTATGACGAATGACCCGCGCTGCTGTGGCACCGATACCTGCCTGATCAACGCCGATGGCGAATGCTGGTGTGGCCAGAAATGGGACGGCGAAAAAATGTGTTACCCGTCCCTCGATACATCAAAGGCCGGCGATAAGGCTGCCGCTGACGCAGAACCCGAGTGACCAAACACACCTGCCACCCCCACGGTACGCTTCCCGTCCTGCTGGCCTGCCTGTCGGCACTGACGCTGCTTTCAGCTACCAGTTTCGATGCCGTGGCCCAGGCGGCGTCCGCCGATACGCGCTACGACCGCATCGTACCCAGCCCGGATGGCATCGGCAAGCGCTACATGGGTCGCGAGATCGCCGGCGTGATGGGATGGGAAGGCGTGCAAT
>JACMQD010000086.1 GCA_014377155.1 Herminiimonas sp. | reverse complement strand
GGCATGCCTGGCTGCGACGAAATTCTCAACGGTGGCTTGATCAAGGGGCGTTGTTAGCTGATCGGCGGACCGCCCGGCGCGGGCAAGACAATATTCTCGTTGCAGTGGCTAAGAGCGGGCCTGAAGCTGGACGAAAAATGCATGACCATCACGTTGTGCGAACCGGGTGACGAAATCGCGCGCAACGTCGCGGGCTTTGGTTGGGACTTGGCAGGTATCGATATTGTCGATATGTCGCCAGCCGGATCCGACCTTGCCGAAAACACCGGCGATTACCATATGTTTCCGCCCAGCGAAGTAGAAAACGTACCGATCTGGAAAGAGATCTACCTTGCAGTCCAACATGCCCGCCCAACCCGGCTGGTAATCGACTCTGTCACGCAGCTGCGCTTTCTCGCCACCGACGAATATCAATTCCGCAAGAACATCCTGAGTCTGGTCAATTTTTTGAACGGCATTGGCACGACCACGCTGCTGGCATTCGATCCTACCGAAATGGAGCGGGATACGTCGGTCGCGCTTGCCGTGGACGGCGTGATCCGGCTAGCCAGAAATATCTCAGCGGGGACCGCGATCGGCTTGCGCAGCCTGGAAATCGAGAAGCTGCGCGGCTCCGGGTTCATGTCGGGGCGTCATCCGATGCGCATCGGCGTCGACGGTATCGACGTATTCCCGCACCGGATCGAGCACACCGGCTCGCTCAGCCCCGGCGATCACATGCTGTCGTCCGGCATCGAAGGCCTCGACCAATTGCTGTGCGGCGGCTTGGAGTCGGGTACCACGACGCTCTTGACGGGGCCGACGGGCACTGGCAAGAGTACCCTCGGCACGCAGTTCCTTGCGCACCACGCCCGCCGTTCGCGTGCCACGCTTTTTACGTTCGAGGAACCGGCCAGCTTCATCACGGCGCGCAGTCGTGGCATCGGCGCTCCGATCGATGATGTCGTCGCTTCCGGCGCGCTGACGATCGTTCGTATCAATCCGATCGAAATGTATCCTGATGAGTTCCTTGCGGCCATTCGGCATGCGGTGGAGGTCGGCGGATGCAGTATGGTGATGATCGACAGCTTGCGCGGCTACCAATTCGCGATGGAAGAATTCGGCAAACCGCAGGCGCATATCCACAACATGATCAGTTATCTGTCGCGCCATGGCGTCTCGACGCTGCTGGTCAACGAGGTCGAGCATATTACCAGCACAAGTCTGAAAGCCACCGACCTGGGCGTGAGCCATCTGGCCGACAATATCATCCTGTTACGCTACGCCGAATATGCCGGACAGGTTATCAAGATCGTCGGTTGCCTGAAAAAACGCGTCGGCAATTTTCAGCCCGAGCTGAGACAGATGAAGGTCAGCGCATCGGGTATCGAGATCAGCGAAAAACTGCAGCATTTGCAAGGCATTCTGACCGGGATACCGGCATTCAACCAGCCCGACTGATCCGCCCATGAAACGGATGTCCACCCTCGCCACCATCAGCCTGATGATCATAAATCAGGCGGACCGCCGGTTGCTGGCAGAATTTTTGCAGCAGACCGGTTATGAAGTCGAGTGTCTGACCGCGGCCGACCTCGACGACGGCCGCGTACAGGGATCGCTGTTGATCGTCGACGAAACGGCGGCACGTCACCGGGCCCCGGCACTGATAAATCTGAAAGCCTGCTTGCGGCCGTTGTATTTGCCGATCCTGTTATCACTGCCCGGCAGCGGGCGCTCCACACCGTGGTTGCGTGCCGGCTTCGACGACGTGCTGCGCCTGCCGATGAGCAAGGATGATCTACTGGCGCGGCTCGAAGCTTTTTTGCGCCTGCGCCGCCATTCCGAGCAAATCCTCAACGAAAGCGATCTGCGCTATCGCGCTACGTTTGACCTGGCGCCGGCGGGGATGGCCCATGCGACGCTCGATGGCCGGTTGACGCTGGTAAATCAGCGCTTTTGCGAAATGCTGGAATACACGCGCGATGAGGTGTCGGGTCGGCCCCTGGTCGACTTGGTCGATCAGGATCAGCGCGCACAAGTACAAGCAGCGATCGACCGGCTCGCTGTCGACGATGGTAATGAAAGAGCGTCAATCGACGTCCAGTACCGGCGCCGTGACCAGTCGCTGATCTGGACTGTGGTCACCATCTCACTCGCTCCCGCAGCAGGCGTCAGGCCCATGCATCTGATCATCGTGATCGAAGACATCGGTGAGCGCAAGGCAATGGAGCAAGCGCTGCAGGAGTCGGAACGTTTCGTCCGGTCGACCATCGATGCATTGTCCGAACATATTTGCGTTATCGACGTACATGGTCAGATTATCGCGGTAAATCAAGCCTGGCGCGATTTTGGCGTAGTCTGTGGCCGCGTTATGCGTTTCGACTGGACAACGGTCAATTATCTGGCGTTCTGCGACGCCGCTGCATCTCGCGGGATTAAGGACAGCCGACTATTTGCGCAAGGCATGCGCGACGTGCTGAGCGGCACGCGCACGGAATTTTCGATGGAATATCCATGCCAGGAAACGACCGAGCCGCGCTGGTTCGCTGCGAAGCTGACGCGTTTTCCGCTGGATGGCCCGGTGCGCATGGTGATCGCACTTAAGAACATTACGCCGGCCAAGCATGCTGAAAGGCACCTGTCCTATCTCGCGCATTACGACAACCTGACCGGGCTACCCAACCGTATCCTGTTTTATGACCGGCTCAGGCAGACATTGCGGCAGGCCGAACGTAGCAAATGGACGGTTGCCGTGATGTTCATCGACCTTGATCATTTCAAGATGATCAACGATACGCTCGGGCACGCTGCCGGCGATCTGGTACTCAAGGAAGCGGGCCGTCGCATCGTCGATGGGTTGCGCAGCAACGATACGGTGGGGCGATTGGGCGGTGATGAATTTTGCGTTTTCATGCCCGACCTGGCGATCGGCTCGGATGCTGCCAAAATCGCTTCGAAGCTGCTGGCCGCGCTATCGGTGCCGTTTAGCATCGACGGCGCCGAGGCGTTTGTGACGGCCAGCATCGGCATCGCGCTCTATCCGCACGATGGCACCGATGTCGATATGCTGGTGTCCAGCGCAGACACGGCGATGTACCGCGCCAAGGAGCAGGGCCGTAACAATTTTCAGTTTTTCACGCAGCATATGAACGCCGTGATGCTGGAACATGCGCGCCTCGGAAACGGCTTGCGCAAGGCGATCGAGCGCAATGAACTGTACCTCGAATATCAGCCGCAAATCGAGATCGAAACAGAAGTTATTACCGGCGTCGAAGCGCTTTTGCGCTGGCGACATCCGGAGCTCGGCGTGGTGTCGCCAGCAACTTTTATTCCGGTTGCGGAAGAAACCGGTTTGATCGTCTCGATCGGCGAATGGGCCATGCGGACTGCGTGCGCACAAAACATGACGTGGCAGAGCGCTGGAATCGCACCGATCGTCATGGCGGTGAATTTGTCGGCACGCCAGTTCAAACATACCGACATGAATCAAATGGTCAGGCAGGTGCTGGAAGACACGGGCATGGACGGGAAATATCTCGAACTCGAACTGACCGAAGGCATTGTCATGGAAAACGCCGAATCCTTGATCGCCACGATGAATCGCTTGAAAGAGTGCGGCGTGCGCTTGTCGCTCGACGACTTTGGCACAGGCTTCTCCAATCTTGGTTACCTCAAGCGTTTTCCGCTGGATATGATCAAGATCGACAGGTCTTTCGTCAACGGTCTGGGCAAAGGGTGCGATGAGGGTTTGATCGCCGCGATGGTCATCACGCTTGGACACAGTCTCAAACTGAAAGTCATCGCTGAAGGGGTGGAAACCGAAAACCAGCTCGCGGTATTGCAGGCTTTGGGGTGCGACATGATGCAGGGATTTCTTTTTAGCCGGCCTTTGCCAGTCGCGCAAATAACCGCGCTGCTTCAAAAACCCTCGACGCCTTGATTTTCCGCCGCGTTTTATAAAACCAGGACCAGGCTGCCGCCCGAACATAAAAATTCACGCCCGGGCGAAACCTGCGCGGCAAAATTACCGGTCTCGAAAAATCCGGCGTTAAAGCAGCTTGAAACGGTTGTGCATCGATATCTCCACCAAGTGATCCCGTCGATCGTCGATCAGCGCAATGGCGCCGTCGGCCTGTTCCACGCCATCCACTTGCAGGTTGAAGGCCACGCCTTCGACCATCGTCTGGGTGACGACGATGCGATACGTGGTATTGCGATAGCGATAGTTGAGCTTGTACGATGTCCAGTCGGCCGGCAGGCACGGCGCGATGAACAACCGCGTGCCCTCCAGTCGCACGCCGAGCAACGATTCCACGATCAAGCGATACATCCATCCTGATGAACCGGTGTACCAGGTCCAGCCGCCGCGTCCGACGTGGGGCGACACCGCATAGACATCGGCTGCGACGACATACGGCTCGACCTTGTAGACGGCAATGTCTTCTGCCGTGCGACCATGGTTGACCGGGTTGATCAGGTTGAGCAGTTCCCAGGCACGCTCGTTGTCGCCCATCTTTGCAAACGCCATGACGGTCCAGATCGCGGCGTGGGTGTATTGACCACCGTTTTCGCGCACGCCCGGCACATAGCCGCGGATGTAACCGGGGTTCTGGTCGGACTTGTCGAACGGCGGGTCGAGTAGCTGAATGATCGACTCTTCGCGTCGCACCAGACGTCGGTCGACTGCTTGCATCGCCATGCGTGAGCGCTTCGGATCGCCAGCACCCGAGAGTACCGACCAGCTTTGCGAAATCGAATCGATCTGGCATTCGACGTTCTGGGCAGAACCAAGCGGCGTGCCATCGTCGAAATAGGCACGACGGTACCATTCGCCATCCCAGCCATTTTTGTCGATGTTTTCTTTGAGCGTGGTCGCTTCGGCCTGGCATCGCTGGGAAAACTGCGGGTCGTCGTAGATGACGGCGACTTCCGAAAATCGCATCAGCACTTCGTACAAGAAGAAGCTCAGCCAGATACTCTCGCCCTTGCCATGCTCGCCGACTTTGTCCATGCCGTCGTTCCAGTCGCAGGAACCGATCAGCGACAGGCCGTGCACGCCGAATCGCAGGCCATGTTCGATCGCACGCACGCAGTGCACATACAGAGTCGCATTCTCGGCAGAGCGTGCCGGCAGGTCGTAATAAGAATCCTCATCCTGGTTGACCAGTCGGCCCTCGATGAAGTGGACCGTTTCACCAAGTACGCCGGTGTCGCCGGTACTGATGACGTAGCGATAAGTTGCCAGTGGCAGCCACAGGAAATCGTCCGAACAATGGGTGCGTACGCCACGGTCGGTCGGTGGATGCCACCAGTGTTGGGCGTCGCCCTCGACGAACTGGTGCGCTGCGCACAGGAGCAGATGCTCGCGCACCAGTTGCGGCTGGCTATGTACCATCGACATCGTATCCTGCAACTGGTCGCGATAGCCGAAAGCGCCACCGGACTGATAATAGCCACTACGCGCCCACAGACGGCACGCGATGGTCTGGTACATCAGCCAGCCGTTGGCGAGCACGTTAATCGATTCGTCGGGCGTCTCGACCTGAATTGCGCCAAGCGCATGTTGCCAGAAGTCGTGGACTGCCGTGAGCGCGCGCTGCGCTGATTCGGCGCCGCGATTGCGCTGAATCAGTTCGTTCAAATTGGTGTTACGAATATCGGCGATGCCAAGCATGAAGACGATTCGGCGCTGCTGTCCCGGCGCCAGCTCGAAGGGCACCTGAATCGCGGCGCATGGATCGAGGGCTGCACCGACCTTGTTGGACAGGCGCACGCGCTCGAGTGCGGACGGATTCTGCAAACTACCGTTACGGCCGATGAACTCGTTGCGATCACCAGTGACCGTGCGCGCAGTAGTATCTACATCGAAGAACGCGACGCGTTCGGTGAACTCGACGTTATAGGGATTGCGCGCCAGAATAGCGCCGGTTGCGGGATCGGTTTCGGTAATGATGTGCATAGCGGATTTGGGACGCAGATCACCTAATACCCATTCGACATAGCCGGTGGCCGAAAGCTTACGCGGTGCATCGGAATCGTTACGGATATTCAGTACCGAATACTTCACCGACGCATCGACAGCGACGTACACCGTCAGCTCCGACGCGATGCCGTCCTCGATGTGCTCGAACACACTGTAGCCGAACCCGTGGCGGGTAATGTATTCGCCTTCGCCCCGACGCGGCAACGGCGTAGGCGACCAAAACAGGCCGCTTTCTTCGTCGCGCAGATAGAACGCTTCGCCGCTGGCATCGGAGACCGGATCATTGGCCCATGGTGTGAGACGGAATTCATGCGCGTTTTCGCCCCATGTATAAGCCTGGCCGCTTTCCGATATGACAGTACCAAAATGCTCGTTGGCCATGACATTCGACCATGGTGCAGGCGTGATCTGTTCAGCAGACGTGCTGATGACGTATTCCTGGCCATCCGGCGTGAAGCCGCCGGTGCCGTTCGACAGAATCAGCGTGCGCGGTGGCAGCTTTGCTGCGCCGCGCATGGCAGCCGATTGCGGGTTGCGCACCGGCGTCAGACGTGGCACGCGCACTTCCATCAGATCGCGGCGGCTGAGCTGTTCGGCCAGTGTCCCGCGACTGTCATTGAGGATGACCCGGGCAACCGACTGGAAAAGAATGCGGTCTTCATTGGAGATCTGCTCGATCAGCCGCACGAAAATGCCGCCCGGCCGTTCAATCGCATGGGCGCCGGTTACTGAAGAAATCAACCCCATGATCTGTTCCTGCAAAACCTGGCGATAGCCCGCATGATCTTCGTTCCAGATGACCAGGTCAACCGCCAGTCCTTTCGAGCGCCAGTAAGCATGAGCCTGTACCAATTGTCGTACCAGATCGATGCTGTCGGAACTTCTGATCTGCAGAAGCACGATGGGCAAATCGCCGGAAATCGCGTAGCTCCACAGCGCCGACTGGCCGCGGTGATTGCGAATTAGCACGCTTGCATCGGCGCGCAGCAGGGGATTCAGATATACCACCGAGTTAGCGAGGCGGCCGTACAACTGGGCATCGGCTTCGCTGGCATTGAGTTGGCGCAGTACGACCTGGCTGTGCGTCCATGACAGCTCCACGACGCGATCGGCAAGATAGCGGTCCTGGTATTTTTCGATCAGGCTTAGGCAGACGTCGCGCGATTCACCGATGCCGGTCACCATGTCGATGGTGGCAGACTGCTCCGGTTCGAGCGTGATCTGGTAGCGAATGGCGACAATCGGATCGAGCACCGAACCCTGGCTATCGGACAGCGGCGCCGGGTCAAGCATGGCGCGCGGCGCGGCGACGGTCTGGCCGCGGCCGATGAACTGCATGCGATCGGTCTCGTACGATACGGCGCCGACGGCGGCACCGTGCGCGGCCATCAGATGGAACATCCACGGCGTTTTTTCGGTGGCAGAACGCGGTCGGCGGGTACATAGGATGGCACGGCGCGCCTGGATGATTTCAGTTTGCACGAAGAGGTTGCTGAAGGCGGGATGCGCCGAGTCTGCAGCAGACGGCGCCAGTACCACTTCGGCATAGCTGGTGACATCGATGGTGCGCCGCGAGCGCGAACGGTTCGTGATACGGGTGCGGCGCAGTTCGATGTCATCTTCCGGCGACACCACGATTTCGGTATGCATCTCGATGTTATTGTCGCGGCGGCGGAATTCTGCGCGTCCTTCCGAAAAAATGACTTCATAGCTTTTCGGCTGCGTTAGCGTCGGCTGGAATGCAGTCGACCAGAAATGACCGTCGTCGAGGTCGCGCACATAGCAGAAGGCTCCCCAGTTGTCGCGCGTGCTGTCCTCACGCCAGCGCGTGATCGACAGATCGTTCCAGCGGCTGTAACTGCCGCCGGCGCTGGTGATCATGACGTGGTACCGACCGTTCGACAGCAGCTGGACTTCCGGTGTCCGCGAATCGGGACGCTGCAGCACCCGCATCTGCATCGCCGGATCGGTCGAAACAGTCCTGATGTCCGACAATTCGGTGGTGTTGGAATAAGTGGCGGTGGCTTTCGGCACGCGCTCGTGCAACAGCGACATCGTGGCCTGGAACAACGGATCGGATTCGAAGCGCCTTTGCATCGGGCGATCGAGCAACAGGTAGGCCAGCGATAAAAATCCCATGCCCTGATGATGCACCATGAACGAGCGTATCACGGCACTGGTCTGGCCGCGAGGCAGCCGCGACGCCGTGTAATCGATCGACTCATAGAAACCAAACTTGCCCTCGAACCCTTCTGCTGCCAGGAGTTGCAAGTTGGCGCAGGCTTTTTCAGGCGCCACCATGAGCGCCATCATCGACGCATAGGGCGCGATCACCAAATCATCGCCGAGGCCACGCTTGAAGCCCAGGCCCGGCACACCGAAGGCGCGGTATTGATAATTCAGACTGGCGTCGAAGGTGTTATAGCCCGACTCCGAGATGCCCCACTGCACGCCGCGCTGGGTACCGTATTCGATCTGCCGCGCGACTGCCGATTTATAAGTCTGGTCGAGTAAGGTGTTATCGAAGGTCGGCATCACCAACAGCGGCATCAGGTATTCGAACATCGACCCGCTCCACGACAGCAGGATCGGATCGCCGCCGGCAATGGTCAGCTGGCGGCCCAGCGCAAACCAGCTTTCCTGCGGCAACTGGCCTTGTGCGATCGCCACGAAAGTGCACAGCCGCGCCTCGGACGCCAGCAAGTCGTACTGGCTGGCGTCGCGCCGGCGCTCTGACACGTTGTAGCCGATCGCCATCAACTTGGTTGCGGGGTCGTACAGGAAGCCGTACTCCATGCGCGCGAATTCAATTGATTGCAATGCCAGGCGTTCGATCTGGGCAATGCGTTCTGCGGCGCGGCTGCTGCCCTTGATTACCAATTCGTTGAGCGTTGCAATATGATCGGCGACGGCGGTGTCGCTCGTGCCGGCCAATCGGCGTTCAAACTCAAGAATCAGATTGGCATGCAGTCTGGCGAGTTGGCGTAGCGTCGGCATTTCGCCCAGTGTGGGAAAGTCGCTGAGCCATTCGGCCGGATCCAGCATCTGCGACCACGGCGCCAAGTAACCCAACTCTTCGAGCGCCTCGCGACATTGCGTTGCTAGCGCACGCGCCCATACATTGAGCTCTGTATCGGGCGCCGTCGGCAGGCTTGACAGGAACGCAGCCGCATCGTGCGTCAAACGTTGCAGGCAATCGTGCGCCACGATCAGCGTCGACGGTCCCGATTCGCAGGCGCAATCAAGATCTTTCTCGAATTGCGCCAGGCGTTCCAGTCCCGCACCGCTGGCGGTCTCGCGCAGCAGCGCATAGGTGTCGCGGATACCGCTGAAGACGCGGTCCGCGAGAATCGGCATATCCAGCAAACCGGCAAGACCCGGGCGTAACGTGAGCAAGTGGCCTGCCAGATTGCCGCTATCGACCGTCGATACATAAATAGGATGTAGTGGCTTCAGGTACTGGGTGTCGTACCAGTTGTAAAAATGGCCTTGATATCGTTCCAGTGAGGCCAGGGTACCGAAGGTGTTTTCGGTTCGTTCCAACAGTTGGCCCGCGGGGATGTAGCCAAAGTCGTATGCCGCTAGATTGGCCAGCAGCGATAATCCGATATTGGTTGGCGAGGTACGCCGCGCCACTACGGCAACCGGGTGTTCTTGGACATTATCCGGCGGCAGCCAGTTGTCTTCCGGGCCAACATAAGTTTCGAAGAAATACCAGGTCTTGCGTGACAGTGCTTTCAGGAAATGGGTTTGCTCGTCGGACAATGCCACGGCGCGGCGCTCGATCGGCTTGCTTATCCAATGCGCGATGGCCGGCGATAGCCACCACAGCACCAGTATCGGTGCAGCCGCTTCCAGTGCGATCGAATCGGTGGCCATCAGATAGGCCGCCGTCGCCAGTGCCACCACAGGCGCGATCCACATCGAACGGTAGTAGGACGACAAGCCGTTGCCGGATTGCCGGTTCACTTCGCTGGACGGATTCCATTCCAGCAGTCTCCTGTGTGAAACCGCCATGCGCCAGACTGTACGCAAGATCGCATCGAGGCTGAAATACGCTTCGTAAGGCAGGAAAATCAGATTCAGCGCAGCGTGGCTGAAATGCTGCGAAGCGCTACGCGTGGCGGACAGCAAGTGCTGCCGCAGCAAGACGTCGTCCGGGTGGCGCGCCAGGTCAAGTAGCGACGCCGACAGTGACGGAATGACCAGGATGCCGAAAACCGCGCAAGTCCAGAACCAGGCTGAAGGCATCATTGTCCAGCCCATCAGCAGCAGCGCGGTCAGCGCAGTCGGCACGATGCTGCGGCGCAGGTTGTCGAGCAACTTCCAGCGTGACAAAGCCGACAGAGGATTACGGTGCTGCGTGACTTTGCCGGTTGTCGCATCGCGTACGCCCGGTACGTCTGAAAACAACCAGGACGCAATTTGCCAGTCACCACGAATCCAGCGATGGCGCCGGCTGACGTCGGCACTATAGCGCGACGGATACTCTTCATACAGCTGAACATCACTCAGCAGGCCGGCGCGGGCATAGCAGCCTTCCAGCAGGTCATGGCTCAAGATGCGGTTTTCGGGCATACGTCCATGCAGCGCGTATTCGAAAGCGTCGACATCGTAAATGCCTTTGCCGATGAACGAGCCTTCGCCGAATACATCCTGATAGACGTCCGACACGGTGCGGGTATAAGGATCGATACCGGCTTCACCGCCGCATAGTATTTCATAACGGGACGCGTTTGCACCGGGCAGGCTGACTGCCACGCGCGGCTGCAGAATGCCGTAGCCTTCTACTACGCGCTGGCGCTTATCGTCGAAATGCGCGCGGTTCAGCGGATGCGACATGGTTGCCACGAACTGACGCGCCGCATCGCGCGGCAATTGGGTGTCGGTGTCGAGCGTGATCACATAACGGACGTCGGTCAGCCCTTCGGTATTGCCGACCACGAGCGAGAACGCTTCAGCGGCGCCACCGCGCAAAAATGCATTCAGATCGCCAAGCTTGCCGCGCTTGCGTTCGTAGCCCATCCAGATTTTTTCCTGGGCGTTCCAACGGCGTGGCCGGTGCAGCAGCAGAAAATTATCGCCGGTCGCCTGCGGATATTTTTCATTGAGCTCGATGATGTTGGCTTGCATCCGCTCAAGCAGAGCATGGTCCGGTGCCATGGTCTCGGTTGGGGCGTCGGCAAAGTCGGTCAGTAGACAAAAGCGCAAATTGGCGTCACGGTTGGCGAGAAAATGTACTTCGAGCGATTCGGTCAGGCTGTCCACATTATTCTTGTTGAACAGCATGGTCGGCACCACGACCATGGTGCGCGATGATGCCGGAATGCCTTCTTTGAAATCCATGCGCGGCAACGGATGCGGTACCGCGATCAGAGTCGCTATCCAGTTCGCCATGGCCAGTGCGAGCTGACTGGTGGCGACCAGCGCAATGAGGGCGATCAGGCCGAGCTTCCAGTCCGCGACACCATCACTTGCCGCTTTCCACACGATCAGGCCGGTGGCAAGCAAGGTCATCAACAGGATGCCACCCAGGTACACCCCCAATGGCCAACCACGCCCGGCACGCTGCAGCGCATCCATGACCGGCAACTGGAAGGCAGCCGAGCGTTCGAGTTCCGGCAGTCCACCGCCGATCAGGTAATAGCCCACATGCGCCGTACGATCGTCGGCGCCGAGCTTGCTGGCATTGGCACTGGCGAGCCGGATCGCATTGTCGGCAATCTCGCCTTCCGACAGGCGACTGTGGCGCGCAATTTTTTCGATGACATGACGGTAATGGTCGCGCGTCGAAAAATCCATGTTGACGTACACAGCAGCCGGATCCTTGCGCAAGGTATGCACGACCGTGCTCATGGTTTCGACAAATTCTTGCCAGTCCATCGAACTCAGGAACCGC
>JACMQD010000085.1 GCA_014377155.1 Herminiimonas sp. | reverse complement strand
TTGCCTAGTCATTGCTTCTTTTTCCATAATTGAATCCAGTGGTCGAGGCGCACCCAGCGCAGATATTGGCCGGAATGGGTCGCAAAATCGAGGATGGCGATCAGTGTCTTGATGACGCTCTTGCCGATCCAGGCCGGGATCGGCCGGTCCGCGTTGGGACCGGCCAGCCATTTCGGCCATTCCGGTCCGCGCGCAAGGATGGCGGCACCGGCGTCCTGGTATCGCGACCGGGCGGGCTGATCGATCGCTACTTGCAAAATGCCGTCGTCGCAGGCCAGCACACGAGCCGGGAAAGCAAATTCCTCCAGGCCGCGAAAAACCGAAACGTCCACAGCGGAACCGACATCAACTGCAACGGGTGTGGGCAGGCGCAACTTCAGGTCGGGCGACGGAAAATTATCGGTCACGCAGGCCACGGTACGACCGAAGCCAAGTCGCACCATGGCGCGCGTCGACGCTTTCATGCGTACATGATGCTGGATGTGCCGGGCTTCCTTGGCAACGGCCAGCATCGATGCCAGCACGAGCAGATTGACCACGCACCAGCCCAAATAAAAAATTGTCATGCTTTGAACATCGCTGCCTGAACGCACCCAGGTAGTGGTGCCGGCAACCGCGCCGGCAAAATTGAGCGTGACGATCAGCGCAAAGGAAAGGGCTAACAACCAATGAAACGATGCGGCAGGCGCCGTACTGCCCTTGGGCAGGTAACCGTTCTTGCTAAGCGCGGTGCGCGTCAGACTGATCGCGGTCGGTATCAGCAAGTAGCAGGCAACCAGCATTTCGCGCAGGTCGGCGATGACGGTGTAGCGCAGCCGGCCGTGCATCCTGGTATGCGCTATATGGCCGTGCAGCAGGTGCGGGATTGCGTAGGCTGCGAGAAGTTCGGGCGAAGCCTGGATGAGATTAAATCCTGCCAGCAGATAAGCCAGCGGCGCGGTAAAGAATACCAGGCGCGACAGCGGATAATAGAACCGCAGCATGTCCTGGAACAGGTTCGCGCGCTGCTTATATCGCAGCGCGCGGTGCGAAAACGGATGATCGACACGGATCAGGCGAGCTTCGCCACTGGCAGCGCCGGCATTGTCCTGGCACGCCATGCCGACGTACGCAATGCCGTACCCGAGTGTTTGCAACTTGGTGGCGATGTTCGGCTGCCAAGTGCCACTTTCAGGGGCGACACCGCTGGCTTGGATCAGCGCGTCGCGTCGACACATGGCAAAGGAAGTACTTGAATCGGTTGCGTCGAACAGTGCCAGACTTGCCGGCGAAGGGGGCAGGGACATAAAGTGGTGCGGGGTCTGTAGCATGCCGAGTCGCACATCGCGCAGGAACCAGCCTGCGATTCGGGTCAGGAAGCTTTTCTCGGCGCTGTAGTCGCCGTCCATGAGGGCAATCAGTTCGCCAGTGGTGTGCTGTAGCGCGTAAGCGACTTTGTCAGCCTTTCCATGGCCTTCGTCAGGGTCGACCAGATAAGTTATGCCAAGTGTCGCGGCCAGCGCCGCCACGTCATCGCGTTGCACGTCGTCGAGCAGGTACACATGGAATTTTTTTCTTGGCCAGTCGAGCGCCAGCGTCCGCCGCGCCGCTGCATCGATGGCAGCGGGAAGCAGTTCACCGCACAGCATGACCACATCCGCTGCGGGCCACGTTGTCTTTTCGACAGTCATCGGCAGCGACGCACGCATCAATGGCCAGATGGCGCGCGCGAACCCGATGACAATCAGCAATGTCAGGTGCAGCTCGGCCACGCACAGGCAGAAGGCCAGCACGAACTCGAGGTCGAGCCGTGCGCCCAGCGTATCGCCGAAACGCCATAAAAAGTAGCGCGCCGATGCGATCAGCGACAGCGCCACCAGCGCCAGCGTCACCAGCGTACCGGCGTAGCGGCGCAAGAATACGGCGATGCAGATCAGAACGGCGGCCATCACGACCTGACTGTTGAACGAAAAGCGTACTGCCAATAGCAACGCCGCCAGCATCACGCACACCACGGCGACGGTCGGGCTTAGTCCTGGCACGGCCCAGGCTGATGCCCGCACCATGGCGTTACCCCAGCGATTGATCTTTCCCTTTACATAAGGCACCTGATGCACGGCCGCGCTGCTTTTGCCCCATCGTTCGCGCCACAGCGAAAGCATGAACCTCGGGGTCATCGGTTGAGCGTGTCGATGACCCATCCGGCAAGCCGGGCGAGGTCGTGGCTGGCTTGTCCGTGCGGATCGTAAATCAGCACGGGTTGTTGAAAGGCCAGCGCTTCGCCGACGGCTTCGTCGCGATGAATGCCGAGCGGCGCCAGGCGTTCGCCCAGATGCTGTCGCAGCAGTTCGGCGACATCGCGGTTGAGCGGTTCGCTGGCATCGACCTGATTGAGCAGATACACGCTGCCGAGCCCGGGTCGCAGCGTGAGCATGTCGTCGATCCACGATTCCATGGCCGGCGTCGTGGCATAGGAGCCGGCATCGGCCAGCAGCACCACGAGTATCAGGTCGGCGCAGGCAAACACCTGCTTGAGATACACGGACGGGCCGGGCGGCGTGTCGATCAGCACGACCGCATTGTTACCCAGTGCGGCACGTTCTATTTGTTGTCCGACCCAATCCGGCTGCGCCACGAGCAGGGATTCGAATGCTTCCCGATCGGCTTCACTACCAACGCCGTACGGCAGGCACGCCACATCGTAATCGGTGGCGCGGGCAATGCCGCGCCAATCACCTTCGGCCAGGGATTGCTCGCAGACGCCATCGGCATCGGTACTGGTCAGTCCGAAATGCCAGTGCAAAGCATCTTGCGGATCGAGATCGACTACCGAGACGCGGCCCGGTCCAAGTATGGCTGCCATCGCCGTTGCGAGATTGGCAGTGGTAGAGGTCTTGCCAACGCCGCCCTTCATGGAAACGATGCCGACGACGCTCATCGTTTGCCTAATCTACCCAGGAAGGACGAGCGCTTGTCCGAGGTTTTAGGTGCGGGCTCTTCGCGGCCACCGAGCCGACTGAAAATACTTGACAGTGATTGATCGGTCATGTCGTCAGGCCGGGTAATCGGCATCGGCGTTTTTTTGGCGAACAGCGTTGTAGCGGCCTGATCGTCGATCGGCTCGGTTGACATCGGCGGTGCACTGGTTTTTCTGAAAAGCGGTCGCATGCTTTCGACCGGCGTGTCGTCCACGCCTTTGCGTTTGGTAACGCTAGCTGCCGGCGCCGCGACCGGCATGTCCGGAACGCGCTTCGGTGCCGGTGCGATTGCCCTCGCCGATCGCTTCGGGCTCATGTTTCCCAGGCTGCTCGCCAGCTTGTCGCTCAGGCCGGGCAATGACAAGGCAGGCTTGCGCACGCCGCCCTCGAGGCGCTGCGGATTGCTCCATAATTGTTTTTCTTGCTCGGACAGTGCAGGCGGGACATCGGACTTTTTCGGTGTGATCGCCTTGAAAAGCGGCCAGCGCTGCTCGGCTTCATGTAAAGCGGTTTTTTTCGCCGCAAGCAACGGCGCATTGTCCGCTCCCAGCGACCGGAATAATCTCGATACATCGTCAGCCGATTTCGACATGCAATTCTCCTGCCCGTAAGTGTTGACTTTTAGCGCCCGAAGCGCAGACGAATATCCATACCATCGGATCTCTCGCCGATACTGCGTACGATCATGTTTTCGCTCGCCCCCAGCACGCTGAACACGGTTTGGTAAAAACCTTCCAGCAGGCCGACGCTCCACTCCAGCGCATCGTCGCCGAATGCTTCTGCCAACGGCGCGGCATGGTGGGCGATGTCGATCGAGCCTTTGATCTCGTTCAAGTCGACCCAGCCCCAGTTGATGCGCGACCAAAAATCGTTGAGGCACTCTTCCAGTTGGCCAAGCGTCTCGACGTCCTCGAAGCGGTCCTCCGCGTCTTTTGCAAAACGCTCGCCGATATTGAAGAAGAGCTGGCGCAAGTCCTTGGCATCGGCATAGGCTGCCATTTCCAGCGCCATGACACGCAGGATGGGTAACCACTGGAGCGAGACTTGCTGGCTCCGGAAATACTGTTGCAAAGTGTCGGTTGCCATGGCTGATATTCGCTTATAGGACGATTGAATCGGTGTGCTGCATGTCTATGACATGTTGCCGACCTTGATCCGGAAGGTCGAATTGGGTTTCACGTCGTGGCGGCAGCGCCATGCGTATGAGCAGTCTTTACAAGACAATGCTTCGCGGAAAAGTTGTAATTATAGTTGCTTTATATAGCGTTGTTTCATGGAAAAGTTTAACGTATGATCGTAAATTCTTTGAGGAAACATTTTGTCGTTTTCCATCCACGTAAAGCACGCTTCAACTTGTCGCTTTACCTTTTCTTCGTCATGTTTTCTGCGACTTATTGTTGCAAATGCAAATTAGCGCCTAGTGTAATAATTTGATTCATCAGCGTAATTAGTTAAAACGAGGGTTATAGTAAGTTTTGCGTATTTTTTAAGGGCAATGATGAAGAAAATAATTCTGGCTATGGTATTCGCCGCAACATCTGTCGTGTTGGTGCCTACCGCCGCTTTGGCGCAAGTCAATGTCAATATCGTGATCGGCAATGCACCCCCGCCACCGCGATACGAAGTCATTCCGGCGTCACGTCCAGGGTATATCTGGGCGCCCGGCTACTGGAACTGGAACGGGAATCGCCATGTCTGGAGTAGCGGTCATTGGGAGCAATCGCGTAGTGGCCAGGTATTTTCCCGTTCCGAGTGGCGCCAAGAGGGCGACGGCTGGCGGTTGCAACAAGGAGGGTGGCAGCGTGGCAGGGGTGATGACGATCACCGGGACGATGATCATGGAAAAAAATACAAGGAAAAGCACAAGGACAAGCATAAGGATAAGGATAAGCATAAGGACAAGTATGAGGACAAGTATGAGGACAACGGATACCATTGCCCTCCAGGTCAAGCCAAAAAAGGTAATTGCTGATTCGATTCCTGTCGGGTTGTCGAAGGCACCGGCATGACCGTCCTGCCGCAATTCCTTTTGTCTTACAACAGATTGTCCTGCTTGCCTATTCATGCGCGGTTGTCAGTCACTTATGATCTTCTTACCGCATTTATTTATACGGATTTTTAAAGGAGAACATCATGGGTAAACGCATCGGCAACAAAAATGAAGCGCAGCATCGGGGCAAAGCAGAACGCAAGCAGATCAAGGCGGCCAATATCGCTCGTGAAGCTGTGAAGAAGGAAATCGCGAAGGGCCGCTACGTCAATGCCGTCAAAGGCGCAGCGAAGTCAGATACATCACACGGTTATGCCTGATCGATAATCGTTGTCGCGCGGCCTCGATGCCGCTGCCCCCAGTGACCTAAAGGTACTGGGGATTTTTTTACGTTTGGAAAAGTGATAAAACCTGCAGGTTATTTTTATAGGTATGGAACCGCCAAGTTTTTGCCGCCACTCATCTTAGTACATGTATTGCAAATAAGAGGAGGAGCATGATAATTTTGCCTGTTGGATTGAATAGGCATTCTTTTGAGGCACTTTCACCGTCGTCCATCGGCGCGATCGGGCGGGGCGCAATACAACCCGTCGAGGCGGTTCGGCCATTGAGCAACGCTCTGCATACTCGCAGCATGTTCTGGGAAGCGGGAAAACTGCAAGGGGCTACGATGCGCAGGATGCTATTCGATTCTTGGAATTTGCGGCCTCGGTAATTATGTCTTTTGCGCCGGGTCTGCACACCTATTATCGTCGGATCACCGTCATCAGATCAATTCTGCATTTTTCAGTTCCTTCTTCAGGAGCGCATAGTAAATCGGTGCTGCGACGACACCCGATAAACCGAACATCGATTCCATCACTAGCATGACAGCAAGCAATTCCCAGGCGCGCGCATTGATGTGCAATCCTATAATCTTGGCGTTGAGGAAGTATTCGAGCTTATGCACTAGAATCATGAAGACCAGCGCGCCTACCGCAGTATGCAATGAATGCGACAGGCCGACGATGACGAGCATCGAGTTTGAAATCAAATTGCCGATCACGGGCAACAGCCCGGCGAAGAACGTAATCGCAATCAGTGTCTTCGCCAGCGGTAGCTTGATGCCTGCCAGGGGTAAGGCGATAAAAATAAACACCGCAGTAATGACGGTATTGATGGCCGAGATTCGTACTTGGGCAAATACGATGTTCTGGAATGCCTCGCTGAGATTGACAAAACGGTCGCGCAGAGCCGCTGCTAGCGGCGGTGACGGAAAGTGGGACTGTTTGTCATAAAGCGCCACCATGGCGCCGATGATCATGCCCAAAAGCACATGAACAGTCACGCGTCCAGCCTCGGCGCCCATTGATTTGGCTTCGACCGCGTGATTGCGCAGCCAGCCACTGATTACCAGCCTTAACGCTTCGGTATCGGCGGGTAGCCGTTCCTTCACCCATTCGGGCACCTGATTACGCGAGACATCGATGATGTCCGCAAGCTGCTTGAGAAGCGTTTCGAGATTACTGACATCGCTGCGCAAAAAGACGATCGTGCCCCAGATCGCTGCTGTCAGCATGCTCACAACCAGGATGCTCAAGACGGCGACGGCGAAAATACGCGCATGCGCACTGGTTAGTTTTCTGGTCAATAAGGGCGTCATCAGATTAATGAGCGAGTACACCAACAAGCCAGCAAGCAAGGCCGACAGCAATCCCTTCGTCAACACCACCAGCAGAGCCACGGCGATCAGCACGTACGATGCGATCTTGCACAAATTGACCTTGGTTTCTTGCATCATGGCGTTTTATTTTTATTTCGACCACGTGACACTACCACAGCTTAAGTGATCCATGGCTACGCCAGGCAGCCTGCTTTGATTTAAGGTGCAGCAATACGGGTGAGCTGAACTGCAACGCCATGACCGTTATAACCGGCCAGCGAGTGCAGTCGGGACTAGCCGGCGCAAGTCATATTCGTTGCGCGTGAAACGCCAATCAAGGACGGCTAAGCGTTCTCAGATTGTTTTGCAGCTGATGTCGTAGGCAACGACTCGGGAAACTCACAATCGAACGCGCGCTGTATGTCACCGTAAAAAATTGTATCGCCGAACTTTTTGTCGAACCATGCGCACCAGATCGTAGCCTCACTGGCGGTATCCAATGCCAGTTCAAGTTCCACTATGCGTCGTTGCTGGTTTCGCGCATTAGCTGCGTGCATTGCCTCAGCAGCTTCGAGTGCCTTAAGTTCCGCCGCGAGCCGCGCATTGTCCTGCTGCAGACGTTCGATTCGCAGCGCTGCGCTTTGCGCAAGATTGATGACCTCATCGAGAAGGCCGTATTGACTGTCATGAGCTTGTTGTGAATCTTGCATACTTAAAATCTATTCGTTTCGTGTTACGTGGATCAGTTAGTAGGATAAAACCAAGATCGGTTCCACGATGTTTGTCTGAGCTTAATGCGGCGCTTGACGGCAGTCGATATGCGCAAAGGCGACATTATCGCGGCTAATGGCTAACGATATTGACATTTCGGCCGTATTTTACAATTGGCGGAACATCTTGCAGATAGGTAACGTGAACCCGGGACGAAAAGAATTCGACTCTGACCCCATTTAAAAATATCATTAGCTTGGATTGAGGTCGGGTCGAAGGTAGTCGGTCAGGGACGCACGCCGGGGGTTTCTAGTGGCATGCCATTGGCGCGGGATGCCAGATATAGTTCGAGTTCGACGAGTTCTTGCGCGCCCAATGCGAAGGGCTGTGCGCGCACACCAGTCATGCAGCTTCTTAGTCTTCGTTGTAGCGAACCCATCCCTTGCCATTCGAGGCGGTAGATCGGGTAGGCGGTCGCGTGCGCTTGCGGTATTGGTGCGCTGCCCAGGTACTTGCCGGCGTTGGCGTCATGGCATTGCGCGCACGAAAGATCGAGCTGGCCGATTCGCTGCATGAAGCGCTGCTCGCCACTTGCCCGATACGGTATCAGCCGCGGGTCCGATGATTGTTGAAGCGGCAAGCCACGGGACTGTATCGCGACGTAACTTTCGAGGCTCAGCAGATCGTGGCTTTCTGCGGGCAACGGGGCTGCATGCTGATAGCGTCGGCGACACATATTGATGCGCTGGCCGAGATTGACGGGTCTGCTGCTCTGGTCGTCGAATGCCGGGTAGCGGGTGGCCACGCCACGCATGCTGATCGGCGCGGACGCGTGGCATGCAGCACAGGACTGGTCGCGCTGGCCGGCTTTCGTGTTCCACAACGTTTCGCCATCCTTGACCCATAACATCGCCGGGTTCAGCGTATCGTCACGTTGCATTGCCTGCGTCGGCTTGCTCATGAATTCAAAACCCGACAAGCGCGTATCTGGCTCCGCCTGTGCACTGGTGGCCAGCACGGATGCGGCCAGAAGTTGCGCCAGTGTCCTGTTGAACATGCTAAGGCGTAACGGTGAGGGTGGCGTTTTCGGTCTGCGAAAAACCGTGGTCGCCTTCCCAGTGAAACTGCAAGGTGCCGCCCGTGGTGGCAACCGTATGGAACGCCAGATAAGGGTTCGCCGCGACGGCCGAAAACAGGTCGGCGCTGAATATCAGTTCGCCGTTATAGCGACATGAAAACCGTGTGAGGATATGGCGCGGCAGGATCTTGCCGTCGTTACCCGGACGAAAACCTGTTTCCATCGGGTGGGCAATGGTGGCGCGAATTTCGATCACGTCGCCGGCCTTCGCCGTACGCGGGAAGTTGACGAGAGTGCTTGCCATGGTGTCAGCCGTCTCCTTCGATGCAGGCCGCCAGCGTGACAATCACATCAACCGTATGCGACCAGTAGGTGCCATCATTGAACTGCGCCACGGCAACCAGTTTTTGTGAGGTCGCAAGCCGGATGCGCAACGCGACGCGGGCCTTGCCCGACCGCGGACCGAGCGTGAAGCGCGCGACGTCGCGTTGCGGATTGCGCTCGTTGAAAAGAGCAATGGCCGTGACATGGGAAACCGGCGTCATCGGGCTGTCGACCGTGATCGTCACCGGTACCGTGTTGCCATTGTCGACCAGCGTGGCGATGTCCAGCATCACCTTGCCAGCAGTAACTTTGGCACCGCCGGCAAACGCATCGATCGCTGCCGCCAGTTCGTCGGGTGCAGCCGCTGCTGTGCGCACGAGCATCCAGGCGCCGATTCCCGCGCTGGCGGCGAGCAGCTTGCGTCGTGTCGTATCATGTGTCATTTGGCCTCTTGTTGCGGTAGGTCGTCACTGCGCAGCGTGCGCAAATAGGCGACGACGTCCTCGATCTGCTGTGCCGCCAGGATCGGTCGTCCCTGCCAGGCCGGACCGACTTGCGCGAGACCATCGACGCGATAGTAGGAAGGCATGATGGTCGCCGCATTGAGGCGGCGCGCATCGACCATCCTCAGCCGCAACTGGCCTTCGCTCCAGCGCGAGCCTGCACCGCGCAAGTCGGGCGCGAGGTTTCCCTGGAAACGGTCTTCGGGGATCGGACCGGCATGACACAGCAAGCACAATCCGACCTGACGCGTTGCGACGATTTGCCGGCCGCGACCGGCATCGCCGGACATGTTTGTGAGTGGCGTGGCAATCGCGTCGACGACGATCTCGAACACCACCAGTTCGCCGGCCGCTCGTGCACCGGGCGCCATGCAGCAAGTCAGCGCGAACGTCACGATGAGCGACTGCATCCGCGCAGAAGGCGTCGCCGCTGCGACGGCGCGCTTCGTCATGCCCTTTTAAGGTCGTGATTCTTCAGCGGCAGATTGCGAATCCGTTTCCCGGTCGCCGCAAAGATCGCATTCAATACCGCCGGCGCGGCCACCGCGATGGTCGGCTCGCCGACGCCGCCCCAGAATCCGCCGGATGGCATCGTGATGGTCTCGACGGCCGGCATTTCTTCCATCCGCAAGACGCGGTAGCTGCTGAAGTTATCCTGTTCCATGCGGCCGCCCTTGACCGTGCATTCGCCAAACAGCGCCGCTGATAATCCGTAGGCAAAAGAACCTTCCACCTGCGCCTCGATCTGCTGCGGATTGACGGCATGACCGGGGTCGGTAGCGGCGACGATACGATGGATCTTGAGCACGCCTTCGGGGCTGACCGATACTTCGGCGCAGGCCGCGACATAGCTTCCGAAACCCATGGTCTGGGCCAGTCCGCGGAAAACGCCCTCGGGTGCAGGCTTGCCCCATCCCGCGCGCTCGGCGGCAGCGTTCAGCACGGCCAGATGCTTCGGATGGCTGGCCATCAATGTGCGACGCAGCGCCAGCGGGTCCTGGCCGCTGGCATGCGCTACTTCGTCGATAAAGCATTCCAGATAAATCGTGTTCTGGTTCAGATTGACGCCGCGCCAAAAACCGGGCGGCACGTGCGGATTGCGCATCGCATGGTCAACCAGCAGGTTAGGAAAACTGTAACCGATCGAGGCCTCGGGCCCGGGTGCGTTGAGGCCCTGAAAGACTACCGGGTCTTTGCCGTCCTTGATGCTCTGCGGTGCCACGCCTGCCAGGATCGACTGGCCGGAGATGCGCATATGCAGACCGGTGATGTTGCCTTTGGCATCCAGGCCAGCGCTGAGCTTGCACTGCGTGATCGGATGATAACGGCCATGCAGCATGTCTTCTTCACGCGACCAGATCAGCTTGATCGGTGTGCCCGGCATTTGCCTGGCAATCGTGACGGCTTGGGTGACCCAGTCATGCACCGCGCCACGGCGGCCGAAACCACCGCCGAGATGCAGTTTGTAGATTTCGCATTTTGCCGGCGCAAGGCCGTCCGCTTCGGCCGTTGCCGCCAGCGCCGCTTCGCCGTTCTGGGTCGGGGTCCAGACTTCACATCGCTCCGGCGTCCATTTGGCCCTGGCGTTCATGCTTTCCATGGTGGCGTGGTTCTGGAACGGATACGAATACACCGCTTCGATCTTGCGCTCGG
>JACMQD010000084.1 GCA_014377155.1 Herminiimonas sp. | reverse complement strand
CATAACGAACGGTTGACACGATGAACCTGCGACCACCTTCGATAAGCACAATCGCGTTCGCCTTGTTCACGACGCTGCTTGCTTCTGCCGGCGCGCATGCCGGTCGGTCGTGCGAGGAGCGTAAAGCGACGCCACAGACAATTGAAAAAGGCCTGACGCTTGCCGCACAAGCTCTGGCAGCGCTCGACGCCAGCGGCAACAAAGTGGTGTTCCTGGCGCGCGCCGGGCAAGATCTGACCAAGTACGGCGTGCGCCATTCGCACCTGGGACTTGCTTACCGGCAGGGCGATGCCAAGGGCGGACATGTCTGGCGGGTACTCCACAAGCTCAATCAATGTGGCGCCAGTACGTCGGCGATCTACCGTCAAGGTCTGGGTGAGTTTTTTCTTGATGACCTGTGGCGCTACGAAGCTGCCTATGTGGTTCCTGCGCGAGACGTGCAAGAACAGTTGCTGGCTCTGATCCAGAATGACGAATTGTCCCTCAGGATGAATCACCGTCCGTATAGCGTCGTCAGCTATGCCTGGAGCACCCGATATCAGCAATCCAATCAATGGGCAATCGAAACCCTGGCGATGGCAATGTCGCCATCGCCATCGGCGACCACACGCAGTCAGTCGCAAGCGTGGCTCCAGTCCCGCGGTTATCAGCCAACCGTCCTATCGATCGGGCCGCTCGCGCGTCTCGGCGGCCGCCTGACTGCGGCCAATATTGCATTCGATGATCATCCTCCGGAGAAAAGATACACCGACAGAATCGAAACGGTAACGGTCGACTCGGTTTTTTCCTGGCTTGAACGGTCGGGAATCGGTGGCCGGCCGGTGTCGATCCGGTTGCGAGTCGAACCTTAGTACCGGCATTTCGATAGTCGCAGCGGGTTGCCGTCGCGGTACAATGTAATCGGCGGCGCTTATCGTATCCTTGATGGTCCGAACGGCGTCGCTGGGCTTCGCCACCAGCGCAGCTGTTTCGGGCGCAGCGATTTTTATTTGCGCATTGGCGCGCGCGTCAGGCCCGCGCTGCGTTGAATTATCAATTTACCCTGGCATTGTCGATACCGATGGAAATATTCACGCTGCTTGTGCTGGTCGCCGTCGGCGCCTACGTCGTCAAATCAAAAGATCAGAAAAAACGTATCGCACTTCTTGCAAGTCATCTGGGAAAATACCAGATCGACAAACTGATGGAAACGCTGACCGTGGGCTACGCGCGGGCACTGCGAGAAACCAGTCCCGAACGCCAGACACAGATCTGGAATTTGCTCAATAACAGCGAATCCGCTTTGCGCGAACAGTTCGGCCGCTTCGCCGCCGATTTTGCGAGAGTCGATGAAGCCGATACAAAAATAAGTTTGCTGCCGGTCGCCATACCATTTGCCGACAAGCTTTTTCCTGGGGCTACGTTCGACCTGCGCAAGGCGCTAGCGATCCATGCCAACGGAATCCGCCTGACTGCAGACATAGTTGCGCCCCACACATTCAAGGACAAGGCTTACACGCTGTCCGCAGAGATGATGCTGATGCGTCACACGTGCCATTGGTTTTGTCGATCGAAAATCGTCGCCAGTGCGCGCATGCTGAGCCAGCACCAGACTTCGTATGAACAACTGCTCGCCGCGGTTTCGCCCGAAACTCGCAAGGCTTATCAAGCACTGATTGCAGCCTGATTGTGGCCCATCGCCGGGGTTGACGGGGCTTTGAGAACCAAGTGCTGAGTCAATCGCGCGAGAAGGGTGTCTGCGCAGGCAGACACCCTTCATCAGTGCTCAGATATCGTTTTCCTCGTTTAATAGCTAGTCAAAGCGACCGGCTGGCCGCCCTTGAAGGTAAAGACCGTGACCGGCGATTGCAGCATGTTGCCTTTGGCGTCGAATGCATAAGTACCGGCAACACCTTTGTAGGAACCCTTGGCAACTTCGGGGCCGACTTTGACCGGATCGATTGAATTGGCTTTTTTCATTGCTTCGGCAAACAGAT
>JACMQD010000522.1 GCA_014377155.1 Herminiimonas sp. | reverse complement strand
CTTACCGCAGACTGTGACAAGTTCAGCTTGCCTGCGGCGGCGGTAATACTGCCCATCGTGAAGATGGCCTCAAATACGACGAAAAGGTTGAGGTCGACGCGTGAGAGATTCATGGTTTCGGTATTTTGTCGTATTGGATATCGGACCTGGATTGTAAATTCTGTGTCGCGGTGAATGGCGGGTTAAGTCCACGATAAGCGTACTTCCTCGGCAGATCAGAGGAAGGGTTCGGATAAAGGGCGGAGCGGGATAATCATAGGATAGTATTGCATCAGGAATCAGCGCTCTGGGATGGTTGCGGAACTGCATATGGGCAGCAATAGGGCCAGCCAGATGGTCTTTCCGCATAATGAGAAATACAACGCGGTTTCGCTAAAACTGAATGGCACATAGTCCCGATACATCCGGCCATCGGTGTGATCCGACGCCGACTGCATCATTTGCTTAATCGCGCGCTGCGTTGAGCCTAGCGATATTCGATTGGCAGTTCGTCTGAAAGGACCGGTTTATATTTTTTAGGCCGAATCAATTAGTCGAGCGCGAATAATTCGTCGGTGCATGCCGCGCACGCGCACACCGCTTGATTAATAGGCGCTCTGGATCAAACCCAGCAGATCCAACGGTGAGCGCATCAATGCATCGGCATTCCAGTGAATCGGGTCCTCGTGCCCGCAATAGCCCCAACCGGCGGCAATAGTGACCATGCCTGCGGCTCTGCCACCTTCGATGTCGCGCAAGTCGTCCCCGACGTACCAGCAGTCGCGCGCTTCGATGCCGAGCCGGCGAGCAGCTTCCAGCAATGGCGCCGGATGTGGTTTGGCGTGTGCTGTGGTGTCGCCCGAGATAACACAACCTGCGGCCTGCAATCCAATTTTAGGCACGATCGGATCGGTAAAGCGAGAAGCTTTGTTGGTGACAATCCCCCACGCCAGATTCTTTTTAGTCAAGCCTTCAATCAGTTCCTGGATGCCCGGAAACAGCTCGCTTTCGACAACCAGAGCAGCTTCATAATTATTCAAAAATTCGACTCGGAGTTCCTCAAAACCGTCGTCTGTCGGCAACAATCCAAACCCAGCGCCGATTAGTCCCCGCGCCCCGGCCGATGCATAGGGCCGCAACTGCGCATAGGGTGCCGGAGCCAGATTACGCCGGACACGTATCTTGTTGAGCGCGGCAGCAAGGTCAGGTGCCGTATCGGCAAGCGTGCCATCGAGATCGAAAAGAATGGCGCGCGGAGTGGGTAGCTTCATCTCAGGCAATAAAATAAGTAGGGTGTCGACGGGCACACTGTGCATGTCGAACGACTTGTTACCGTCGTTACCATAATGGCTACTCCGGACGCGAAGCTGCGACGAGGTAGTTGACACTCGTATTCTGATTGAGCGAATACATCTTCGTCAGCGGGTTGTAGCCCAAGCCCTTGAGGCCCTGGACACCCATGCCTGCATTGCGGATGTATTGCGAAAGCTCGGCCGGTGTGATGAACTTGGCATAGTCATGAGTTCCCTTCGGCAACAGACGTAACAGGTATTCTGCACCGATTACCGCGAACAAATAGGATTTAGGATTGCGGTTGATGGTGGAAAAGAACACCTGACCTCCAGGCTTTACCAAGGTCGCACAAGCTTGGACGATGGCGAAAGGATCAGGAACATGTTCCAACATTTCCATACAGGTCACGACGTCATACTGTGCCGGCTCCCGCGCTGCCAAGTCTTCGGCCGCAATCAACTCGTACCGTACCTGAATGCCAGATTCCAGGCCATGCAGATCGGCAACTTTAAGTGCTTTTTCCGAAAGATCGATGCCAGTGACATCGGCGCCTTTTCGCGCCATGGACTCGGCCAGAATGCCGCCTCCACAGCCGATATCGACCACCCTTTTACCAGCAAGGGGGATACGGGCATTGATCCATTCCAGCCGCAACGGGTTGATCTCGTGCAGCGGCCGAAACTCGGACGTGGGGTCCCACCATCGGTGCGCAAGATCACTGAATTTTTGAAGTTCTAAAGGGTCTGCATTCATAAGCTGCATCATAGCTGGAAAGTGCGAACGTTGCAGTCATGCCAAATTGTCGGCGTAAAAAAACCCCGCCGCAGCGAGGCTTTTTTTCGAACTAAAACCGATTAGCGGTTGCGAGTGCCGACCACTTCGATTTCAACGCGACGGTTCTTGGCGCGGCCAGCTGCTGTCTTGTTGTCAGCAACAGGTTGTTTCTCGCCTTTACCTTCTGTGTAGACGCGATTGGCTTCAATGCCTTTCGAGACCAGATAAGCCTTGACAGCTTCAGCGCGACGGATAGACAGGCGCTGGTTGTAAGCATCAGTACCGACAGAATCAGTGTGACCAACAGCGATAATGACTTCCAGATTCATGCCTTGCAGCTTGGATGTGAGGTCATCGAGTTTCGCTTTGCCGTCCGGCTTCAACACGGACTTGTCGAAGTCAAAGAACGCGTCAGCTGCAAACGTTACTTTCTCGGAAGTCGGAGCTGCTGGTGCTACTGGTGCTGGTGGAGGTGTTACCGCTGGCGCCGGAGCAGGCGCTTCCACAGGAGCTGGAGCTGGTTTGGCGATTTCACCATCGCAACCTGGAACCGCGTCGGCTGGTGTCCAGTAACCAGTGCGCCAGCACAGGCCGAACGGATCACGTGCAATCACACCACGGCTATCTTGCACATAAGCGCTATAAGGCGTTTTTGCTTGGATGTTTTCCTGTGCAGATGCAGAAAGTGCGACGACTGCGGACGCAGCGAAGACGAGTTTTACTAATTTATTCATGTTTCTCCTCTCGGTTGAGATATCCGCAGATAAACTGCGCAACTAATTAACGACATCAAAAATTGATAGTACCACGTTGATCAAACATCACATATGTAGAGATTGTCTGCATGCAATGATTTAACTTATCTCCATTTTGCCACACGCCAGCAGGGGCGGCGAAGGTTGTCAAATAGCCCAATCGTCGATTTTGTTTCTTTGTCGTGTTTTCGCAACGTTATTGCAGCGCTGATCAGGCTTTTCCAGAAAGTTTTGTAGGAATACACGAAGCCTGCCGGAAACGCCATTCAAATCCGAATCTGCACAATTTTATTTGGCATCGGTTTTTGTCTCAATAACGACACGCCGATTTGGTGCAAGACATCGAATCAATTCTTTATTAACAGTTTTTCCGGCGCAATTTTTGACCGGCTGGTTCATCCCCATCCCCAGCGCCGTAACCGGTGCTGAAACACCGTTGTCAGTGAGATAACTTGCAACCACAGCGGCTCTCTTTTGTGACAACGCTTTATTGTATTGTGCGGAGCCGATTCGATCTGTATGTCCTGTCACAGCGATAAGATCGGTTTTTGCACAACCGGTCAATTTCCCGATCACTTCGGAATCGATGCGTGATTTTGCGTCGCTTGTCAAAATCGCCCGGTCGAATTCAAAGGTCTGCTCATGCGAGAGGGAAATGTTGAAATCACAACGCTTCGTGGCAACTGGTGCGATCGGTTCGACAGAAACGGCGGCAGGGGCAGGGGCAGCGGCAGGGGCCGGTGCAGTAACCTTTAACACTGGTGGTGCCAGCTCGCCATCGCATCCTGCCAAGGAATCGGGTGGCGTCCAGTATCCTGTGCGCCAGCACAAGCCGAAACCGCTGCGCACGACAACGCCGCGCGCATCCTCGACATAAGCGCTGGAATCTTTCCTGGTTTGTATATTAGTCAGCGATTGCGCTGCAGCCGTTGTAATGCAACTCGCAAGAACTACACCAAGCGCCACTTTATTAAACATAAGTCGTCTCTGTTAAATTGTTACGCTATGCCATGTATGAATTTGCCAAGTCGCATTTAAGCATATTTTTCAAGTCGGACAGCGGTTTCTGAGGCGTCATTAATGGTTGTCAATGCAACGCAAAGCGATGAAGGGACATTGGGTGCATGGTAAAATTCTCCGTTTCGGCCGGCGCCTACGCAGACCGCAAATGAAAACTCCAACCAAGCCAGAAAGCAGCAGACCCGCCAATGGATCAATTCGCTAAAGAAACAATACCGATTTCCCTCGAAGAGGAAATGCGCAAGAGTTATCTCGATTATGCGATGAGCGTCATCGTCGGCCGTGCGCTGCCCGATGTGCGCGATGGCCTCAAGCCCGTGCACCGTCGCGTCTTGTTCGCGATGCACGAGATGAACAACGTGTACAACCGTCCATACGTCAAGTGTGCCCGCGTAGTAGGCGAAGTGATGGGCAAATTTCACCCGCATGGCGATCAGTCCATCTATGACACGCTGGTGCGGATGGCGCAGGACTTTTCGCTGCGCTACACATTGGTCGACGGGCAAGGCAATTTCGGTTCGGTCGATGGCGACAATGCGGCGGCCATGCGTTACACAGAGTGTCGCCTCGACAAAATTGCCAGTGAGATCCTGGCCGATATCGACAAGGATACGGTCGATTTCGTCCCCAACTATGATGGCAAGGAACGCGAGCCATCGGTGCTGCCGACCAAAATCCCGAACCTGTTAATCAACGGCTCGTCCGGCATCGCAGTGGGCATGGCGACCAATATCCCGCCGCATAACATTACCGAAGTCATCGACGGCGCACTGCACGTCTTGCGCAATGGTGGCTGCACGATCGATGAACTGATCGAGATCATACCGGCGCCCGACTTTCCGACTGCCGGCATCATCTACGGTGTGTCCGGCGTGCGCGACGGCTATCGCACTGGGCGCGGCCGTATCGTCATGCGTGCCAAGACGCATTTCGAAGAGTACGGCAAGGAAAGTCGCACTGCGATTATTGTTGATGAACTACCGTATCAGGTCAACAAGAAGTCGTTGCTGGAGCGGATTGCAGAACTGGTGCGCGACAAGAAACTCGAAGGCATTTCCGACATCCGCGACGAGTCCGACAAGTCCGGCATGCGCGTCGTGATCGAACTCAAGCGTGGCGAAGTGCCAGAAGTGGTTCTCAATAACCTGTACAAGCAGACGCAGTTGCAAGACACGTTTGGTATGAACATGGTCGCGCTGGTCGACGGCCAGCCAAAGCTGCTCAATCTCAAGCAGATGCTGGAATGCTTTTTGTCGCATCGGCGCGAAGTGGTGACGCGTCGAACCGTATTCGAATTGCGCAAGGCGCGCGAGCGCGGCCACGTGCTCGAAGGCCTGGCTGTGGCACTGGCCAATATCGATGACTTCATCGCCATCATCAAGGCGGCACCGACGCCGCCGGTGGCCAAGGTCGACCTGATGGCGCGGGCCTGGGATTCGTCGGTTGTTCGTGAAATGCTGGCCCGTACCGGTGCTGAAAGTACTGGCGGTGTCGACGCTTTCCGTCCCGAAAACCTGCCGAAACATTACGGTATCCAGAAGGACGGCTTGTACAAGCTGTCGGACGACCAGGCGCAGGAAATCCTGCAAATGCGGCTGCAACGCCTGACCGGTCTCGAGCAAGACAAAATCGTCAACGAATACAAAGATGTCATGGCGCAGATCGCCGACCTGCTGGATATCCTGTCAAAGCCGGAGCGCGTGACCGTCATCATTACCGACGAGCTCAACGCCATCAAGAACGAATATGGCGCAGGTGCCAAGGACGAGCGTCGCTCGTATATCGAACTCAATCCGACCGATCTCGGTACCGAAGACCTCATTACGCCGCAAGACATGGTCGTGACGTTGTCGCACACCGGCTACATGAAGTCGCAGCCGGTCTCCGAATACCGTGCCCAAAAGCGCGGTGGCCGCGGCAAGCAAGCGATGGCGACCAAGGAAGATGACTGGATCGATCAGCTTTTCGTGGGAAACACGCATGACTATATCCTCTGCTTCAGCAATCGCGGCCGGCTGTACTGGCTGAAAATCTGGGAAGTGCCGCAAGGCTCGCGTAACTCACGCGGGAAGCCGATCGTCAACATGTTCCCGTTGCAGGATGGCGAAAAGATTACCGTCATCCTGCCGTTGTCAGGTGACAACCGCAGCTTCCCCGACGACCGCTATATCTTCATGTCAACCAGCCTGGGTACTGTCAAAAAGACGCCATTGAGCGACTTCAGCAATCCGCGCAAGGCCGGCATCATTGCGGTCGATCTCGACGAAGGCGATTTTCTGATCGGCGCGGCGTTGACCGACGGCCAGCATGACGTGATGCTGTTTTCGGATTCGGGCAAGGCAGTGCGCTTCGATGAAAATGATGTACGGCCGATGGGCCGCACTGCCCGCGGCGTGCGCGGAATGAATCTGGAGGACGGTCAGCAAGTCATCGCTTTGCTGGTGGCGGAAAACGAGCAGCAGTCGGTATTGACAGCAACCGAAAACGGCTTTGGCAAGCGCACGCCGATCACCGAATACACCCGCCATGGTCGTGGTACCAAAGGCATGATCGCAATCCAGACCAGTGAACGCAACGGCCGCGTGGTGGCCGCGACGCTGGTCGATACCAGCGATGAAATCATGCTCATCACGACCGGCGGCGTGCTGATCCGTACCCGGGTTGCCGAGATTCGCGAGATGGGGCGCGCAACCCAGGGCGTGACGCTGATCGCGGTCGAAGGCGGTACCAAGCTCAGCGGCTTGCAGCGTATCGTCGAATCCGATGTCGAGGAGCAACTGGGCGAGGCGGACGAAGAATGACGCGCGTCTATAATTATTCGGCCGGTCCGGCGGTGCTGCCGCCCGAGGTGTTGCAGCAGGCGTCAGACGAGATGCTCGACTGGCACGGCTCCGGCATGTCGGTCATGGAGATGAGTCATCGCGGCAAGGAATTTACGTCAATCATCGCCGACGCCCAGCGCGACTTGCGCGATTTGCTGGCGGTGCCGGATAATTACAAGGTGCTGTTCCTGCAAGGCGGCGGTATTGGCGAAAACGCGATCGTGCCGATGAACCTGCTAGGGCGCAAACCGCAACCGGCGACCGTCGATTTCATCGCGACCGGAATATGGTCCAAGAAATCACTGAACGAAGCGAAAAAATACGCTGATGTCAACGTGGCGGCATCGTCCGAAGACATCGAGTTCGCGGCGATTCCGGCACGAGAGCGCTGGCAGCTTTCGAAAGACGCTGCTTATGTCCACGTCTGCACCAACGAAACCATCAACGGTGTCGAGTACAACTTCACGCCCGATATCGCGGCCGATACTGGCGATGCGCCGCTGGTGGCCGACATGTCGTCGCACATCCTGTCGCGCGTGATCGATGTGGAAAGCTATGGCGTCATTTTTGGTGGCGCGCAAAAGAATATCGGCCCGGCCGGCCTGACGCTGGTGATCGTGCGCGAGGATCTGATCGGCCATGCGTTACCGATCTGCCCGTCTGCGTTCGATTGGAAAATCGTCGCCGACAATGATTCGATGTACAACACGCCACCCACTTATGCGATCTACATCGCTGGACTGGTGTTCCAGTGGCTCAAGCGCCAGGGCGGTGTGGCGGCGATGGAAAAACGCAATATCGAGAAAGCTGTACTGTTGTACGGCTATCTTGATTCCACGGATTTTTACAATAACCCGGTGAACCAAGACTGTCGGTCAAGGATGAACGTCCCGTTTTTCCTGCACGACGAAGGTTTGAACGATGCTTTCCTTGCCGGCGCCAAAGAGCGCCGTTTGCTGCAGCTGAAAGGCCATAAGTCGGTCGGTGGCATGCGGGCATCGATCTACAATGCCATGCCGATCGACGGCGTGCAGGCGTTGGTCGATTACCTTAAAGAATTCGAAAAGAAAAACGGCTGATAGTGCATTGGTCGCTTCCTGAGATCAGGAAGCAGGGGGAAGCAGCGATGTCGGATCGTGGTCTGGTCCGGCGCCATTTTTTCAGCAGCCTTGTATGGACAGGCGTGTATCGGATTCGGGACGATTTCTGAATCCGGCGTGTGCCGGGGATGCAAGGAGTGAGGCAACTACATAATGACAACAACCGACGAACGACTCGCGCCTTTGCGGGTGCAGATCGACGCGATCGATGCGCAAATCCTTGACCTACTGAGCCGCCGCGCGCGCGTCGCGCTCGAAGTCGGGCATGTCAAGGCCGATACCAATGCCCCGGTGTTCCGACCCGAGCGCGAGGCGCAGGTATTGCAGAGTGTTGTCCAGCGTAATCCGGGGCCGCTCAACGGCGGCGACGTGCAAACGATCTTCCGTGAAATCATGTCGGCCTGCCGTGCACTGGAGCGGCGCGTTACGGTGGCCTACCTCGGACCTGCCGGTACGTTCAGCGAGCAGGCGGTCTACAAGCAATTCGGCCATGCAGTGCAGGCGCTGCCATGCGCGTCGATCGATGAAGTCTTTCGGGCCGCGGAAGCCGGGACCGCCGATTTTGGCGTGGTGCCGATCGAGAATTCCACCGAAGGCGCGATCAATCGCACGCTTGACCTGCTGTTGCAAACCACCTTGGCCATCAGCAGCGAAGTGTCGATCCACGTGCATCACAGCCTGATGAGCGCTAGCGGCAAAATGGAAGGCGTGACGCGCATCTGCGCGCACTATCAGGCACTGGCGCAGTGCCAGGCGTTCCTGAACCAGCATTATCCGAACATCGAACGGCAGCCCGTCGCATCGAACGCAGAAGCAGCGCGCATGGCAAGCGAAGATCCGACGATTGCGGCCATTGCCGGCGAGATCGCCGTACAAACTTACAACTTGCAAGTCATCAGCGCCCACGTGCAGGACGATCCGCACAATCGCACGCGCTTTGCCGTCGTCGGACGGTTGCGCACGACACCCAGTGGCCGAGACCAGACGTCCCTGGTGTTGTCGGTGCCGAACAAGCCGGGTGCGGTCTATAACCTGCTCGCGCCACTGGCTAATCACGGCGTGTCGATGACGCGCTTCGAATCACGGCCAGCGCGCATGGGTACCTGGGAATATTATTTTTATGTCGACGTCGAAGGTCATGCGCAGGAAGACAAGGTAGCGAAGGCGCTAGTGGAGTTACAGCAGAATGCAGCGTTTTTCAAAGTACTGGGTTCGTACCCGTTCAGTCTGTAAGGACGTGCGAACAGAGTTGCGTTCCGCCGTCGGTCGCTCTTTTGGTCTGCAAGGACGGACGCTGTCGAGCAGCTAGTTGCAAACGTCGTATCGAATAACGATTTTTGATTGGAATTTTTCATGTCTATGCAGTTCGGCCCCGACTATGTTCGCGCCCTCGCGCCCTACCAGAGTGGCCGGCCCATCGCTGAAGTCGCGCGTGAATTCGGGCTCGACGAAGCCCGCATCGTCAAGCTTGCATCCAACGAGAATCCGCTCGGCATGCCGGAGTCGGCCAAAGCCGCCATGCTCGCAGTAATGGCCGACATCGGTCGCTATCCTGACGCCAACGGCTTCGACTTGAAAGCAGCCATCACCGCCAAATACGACGTGCCGCAAGACTGGATCACGCTGGGTAATGGCAGTAACGATATCCTCGAACTTGCCGCCCACGCGTTCGTGCAACCTGGGCAGGGCATCGTCTACGCACAGTATTCGTTCGCGGTGTACGCGCTGGCCACTCAGGCGGTCGGTGCGCGTGCGATCGTGGTACCGGCCCGCGACCATGGTCATGACCTCGATGCGATGCTCGATGCGATCACCGGCGACACCAAACTCGTTTTCATCGCCAACCCCAATAATCCGACCGGCACTTTCATTGGCGCTGCGGCGCTTGAAAAATTCCTCGACGCCGTGCCGCCGCAGGTAGTGGTAGTACTGGACGAAGCGTATAACGAATTCCTCGCCGCCGATTTGCAATATGAATCCATCGCCTGGGTCCGCAAGTATCCGAACCTGCTGGTGTCGCGCACCATGTCCAAGGCTTATGGCCTGGCGGGACTGCGCGTGGGTTTTGGCATCGCGCAACCGTCGGTGACTGACCTGCTCAACCGCATTCGACAGCCATTCAATGTCAATTCGCTGGCGCAGGCAGCGGCGATTGCCGCGCTCAACGATACGGCGTTTTTGCAGAAAAGCGCTGCGCTCAATGCGGCAGGGTATGCACAGCTGACAGCGGCGTTTGCGGAACTCGATCTTGAATACGTGCCGTCGTTCGGCAATTTTGTACTGGTCAGGGTCGGCAGCGACGATGGCGCTGGCGCCCGCGTCAATCTGGCGCTTCTCAGGCAGGGCGTCATCGTGCGGCCGGTAGCCAACTATGGCTTGCCACAGTGGCTGCGGATTTCGATCGGGCTACCAGAAGAAAATGCCGCATTTATCGACGCACTGAAAAATGCTTTGAGTTGAAACAAAATTCCGGATCAACTGGTTGACGTACGCTAATCACCAAGCTGCTCTTCACGCGATAATGGGCCGGGCACCTGTACACTGACGATGACTATTTTCCTGCTTCTGCTTCGTGCTCAATAAAATCACAATATTCGGTGTCGGGCTGATCGGCGGCTCCTTTGCGCTGGCGCTCAAGCATGCCCGTGCAGTCGAGCATGTCACGGGTGTCGGACGTACGGCGACATCGCTGGCGCGTGCCCGCGAACTGGGCACCATCGACGCCGCTACCACCGATATCGCGCAAGCCGTCAGCGGAGCCGACTTGATCCTCATTGCCGCGCCGGTGGCGCAGACCGAGGCGATCCTCGCTGCCATTGAGCCACACCTCCAGGTGGGTACGGTGATCACCGATGCCGGCAGCACCAAGAGCGACGT
>JACMQD010000521.1 GCA_014377155.1 Herminiimonas sp. | reverse complement strand
GTGGCTAAGGGCAGCACCAGTGTCAGCGCAATCAGCGAACGCCTGCCGAACTTCATGTTTTTTCGAGTGTGAATTGCGCCACGTCGATGCTACCGGCGCGAAAGCCCGCTTCGCAGTACGCAAGATAGAATTCCCAGGTGCGCAGGAAGCGATCGTCGAAGCCTTGCGCCCGTACCCGCGGGAGTTGCTCCTTGAAGGCGTTGCGCCATTCTTCGAGCGTGCGGGCATAGTCCAGACCGAACGCAAATTCATTGACCACCCGCAGGCCGTGGCGTTCGGCATGCCGGCGAAACACCGCCGGCGACGGCAGCATCCCGCCGGGGAAAATATACTGCTGAATGAAGTCGGTGCCCTTGCGGTAGCGGGCAAACAGTTCGTCGGCGATGACGATGGTCTGGATACAGGCCCGGCCGTTTTGCTTCAGGTTACGCGCGATGCATTCGAAATAGCTCGGCCAGTAAGACTCGCCCACGGCTTCAAACATTTCAATTGACGCGATCGCATCGAATTTGCCGCTGGTGTCGCGATAGTCTTGTAACAGCAGTTCGACACGGTCGGCCACGCCGGCCTGTTTCAGGCGCTGGTGGGCGAACTGCAGCTGTTCGGTCGACAGCGTCAGACCGGTCACGCGTGCGCCGCCGTCGCGCGCCGCGATCTCGGCAAAGCCGCCCCAGCCGCAGCCGATCTCCAGTATCCGGGCATCAGGCTTGACCTTGACTTCGTCAAGGATGCGGCGGTACTTGGCCGTTTGCGCATCTTGCAAATTTTCTACATGGCCGCTGGAAAACAGCGCGCTCGAATAGGTCATCGACGGATCGAGCCAGAGCTTGTAGAAATCGTTGCCGATATCGTAATGCGCGTGGATGTTTTTGCGGCTGCCGGACTTCGAATTGCGGTTGAACAGATGCTTGGCGCGATACAGCAAGCTACCCCACCAGGTACCGTAGATCACCGATTCGACTGCCTGCCGATTGCGTACCAGAATTTCGATCAGGCCAGGCAGATTGTCCGTACTCCAGTGGCCGTCGATGAAGGTTTCGGCAAAACCGATATCGCCGGATTTGAGCGCAGCATTGCACACTTCCCAGTTCTTCATATTCAGCATCACCGGATGCGACGCATCGCCGAAGGTTGCAGTCTGACCGTCAGGGAACTTCATGCAAAGCGCGCCGTGTTCGAGCTTCGCCATCAACTGCAGGATGAACTTGACCTGTGAAGGAAAGTGCTCGGTGCGTAAAACGTCAGTGCGGCCGTCGAACTGCATCGATTGCGGATTGATCGTATTGATTGTCATCGGCTAAGCCCAGTCGGCGGTGGTGCAGGTTTGGAAAAGAAAGGAACACGCTTGAGCCAGAGGCGCAATGCCTGCCAATGGATTCTCGCAATCACGCCGAAGGTCATCATCGGATAGGTGAGAAATGCCCTGGCGACTGCTGCATTCGACAGCGGCTGCAGGGTACCGGACAGGCTGGTCAGCAACAGCGGACCGGCGTCATCGTCGTAGTCGATGCGCGCCACTGAACGCTCGCGAGTGCGCCCACCGGCATTGTCGGTGGTCTGCATGAAACGGAAGCGATACTGGCCTTCTACGGGACAGAACGGCGACACATGGAAAATCTTGCGTGCGGTCAGTTCCGCACCGTATGCCATGACCGCGCCGGTATCGAGCAGATAGCTGTGTTTCTCACCGAACGTGTTGCGCACTTCGCACAGGATCGCGCGCAGCGCGCCATCCTTGCGATGGCAGAACCAGAACGAAACCGGATTGAAGACGTAGCCCAGCACGCGCGGAAAGGCCTGTAGCCAGATTTCGCCATCGGCATCATCGATGCCTTCCGCCTTTAACAGGCCATCGATCCAGGCCACGAGTGGTTGCTTGCCATCGCCGTGATCGTGGTCGAAAAAAGACAGCAGATTGAAGCGGTTACGCGAAAACAGCGCCGACGACAGGCCACCTTCAGCCATTGAGCGCAAAGGCAGACGAAAGAAATACACGCCGTAGTCGAACGCATGCGCGGCCGGGCGCACCCGTGTGTGGCGTATCCGGCCGAAGCCCAGCTTTGCTTGGTTGAGGGAAGCGTGCATCGCCGGCCCGGTCAGGCTGCCTGCATTTCGTGTAGCGATGCTATACCCTGGCGGGCGATCGCCTGCGCCACGGCCAAGCCGGATTTCAGGCCGTCTTCATGAAAGCCGTAGCCGGTCCAGGCACCGGCGAACCAAGTGTTTCGCTGTCCCTGGATGGCCGGCAACTGGCGCTGGGCGCTCGTGGCGGCGGCGTCGAACACCGGATGCGAATAATCATACGAAGCAATGACCAATTCGGGTCGCGGAGGATCGATCGGATTGAGCGATACGATTACCGGCGTGGTGAATGGCAACGGTTGCAACTGGTTGATCAGGTAGTGCACGCAGACCATCGGCTCCTTGCCACCCGCACTTTGATAGTTCCATGCCGACCAGGCCTTGCGCTTATTCGGCAGGCAACTGGCATCGGTGTGCAGCACGGCCCGGTTTGGCTGGTAGCGCACGGCAGCCAGCAGACGACTTTCGTCGGCACTGGCGTCCTTGAGCATGCGTAAGCTGTCATCGCTGTGGCTGGCCATGACGACATGGTCGAACAGATACGCGGCTTCGCGCGTCTCGATTTTGATCTGATGTGTCGCGCCCAGCACGTTGCGGGTCACGCCGATGACCGGTGTGTGCAGACGCTTGCCGGGAATCGCGGCCAGCAGCTTGTCGACATACTGGCGCGCGCCACCCTTGACGGTTTGCCACTGCGGGCGGTCATTGACCTGTAGCAGTCCATGGTTATGACAAAATCGGATGAAGGTCGCAGCCGGAAACGCCAGCATCTGTGCGGTCGGACAGGACCAGATGCAGCCCGCCATCGGCAGCAGATACCACTCGCGAAATTTTTCGCTGTAGCCGTGCCGGTCGAGGAAAGCGCCGAGCGACAGATCGTCCGCCGCCAGTTCGCCTGACAGCGCCATCGCAGTGCTTTGTTTGTTGAACCGCAGGATGTCGGCGATCATGCGCAGGAAGGCAGGGTTCAGCGCATTACGCCGCTGCGCGAAGACCGCATCGAGATCACCGCCAGCCCACTCGAGGCTGCGCTTGCCCAACAGCGAATCGACCGGGGATTTTACTGAAAAAGACATGTCGGTGGCGACGGTCTCGATGCCGAGTTCGTCGAAGAGCTTCGTCAGTTCCGGATACGTCTTGTGGTTGAATACCAGAAAACCGGTATCGACGCCGAAGGTAGTGCCATCGAGCGACACGTCGACCGTGTGCGTATGGCCGCCAAAATAATCGTTGGCCTCGAACAGGGTCACGTCATAGCCGGCCTGCGACAGCCGGTATGCGCAGGACAGTCCGGAAATTCCGGCCCCGATGACAGCGATTTTCATGCCCTGACTCCTGCTCGATCGTTTTGTTATAAGAATTACTACGAAGCCGGTCGAAGCGACCAAGGGATGAGGAGGGTCGCTTCGAACGTGCCGCCGGTTTTTGCCGGGAGGCTTCGCAGTGCAAGTATCTAACCGTATGGGCATGACACCGTGATATCGCGTTACCGCACGGGCTTGCAGTATGCGTCATGTTCGGTCCGCTGTATCTCCGAACCGAAATGAATTTTCGCTACCGCTTGTCGTGCTCTATCAATGCATACGCGGAGTGGTTGTGAATGGATTCAAAATTTTCGCTTTCGACCGTGTAGGCGACGATGCGCGCGTCGCCATTCAGTACCAGCGCGATGTCACGCACCAGGTCTTCGACGAACTTGGGATTGTCGTAAGCACGTTCGGTGACATATTTTTCATCCGGCCGCTTTAGCAGACCGTACAGTTCGCACGACGCTGCGCCCTCGGCGATGCGGATCAGGTCGTCGATCGGCATCGCCTCGCGCAGTTGCGCGGCGATGGTGACGTGCGAACGCTGATTGTGCGCACCGTACGCCGATATCCCCTTGGAGCACGGGCACAGGCTGGTGACCGGCACTAGTACTTGCTGGGTATAGGTGGTCACGCCGCTCTTGCGCTCGACGCGCAGCGTCAGTTGATAATCCATCAGACTTTCGACACCCGATACCGGCGCCGTTTTAGTCATGAAATAGGGCATCCGCATCTCGATGAAACCACTATCGGCACCGAGCCGCTGCAGCATCTGTGTCATCAAATCGAGCAGCGTCGAAAACGACAATGGCTGGTCGATCGCATGCAGCACTTCGAGAAACCGCGACATGTGCGTGCCCTTGACCTCTGGCGGCAGGCCGACATACATGTCGATGCTAGCAACCGTCGCATGGGTCGCGCCCAGCATATCGCAGGTACTGGCAATTTTTACCGGAAAAATCACGGACTTCACGCCAACCCGCTGGATTGCGATGTTGCGCTGATCGACGATGGATTGCACATCGGGGAGCAGTGACTTGTTCTCAGGAGCATTCATGTTGGAGTCTCTCGTAAAAAAGTGCGAACTAGGGTTTTTGAATAAGTGCTTTTTCAATAGCGCCGATCAATACTTTGTCGGTCGGTACGGTTTCACTCGGAAAGCTTGCGATCACCTTGCCACTGCGATCGACCAAATATTTATGAAAATTCCATTCAGGCGACTTGCCCGTGGCTTTGGCCAAAGCCGCGTGCAGCGGATTTGCTGTACTCCCGGTGACGACTGATTTGGAAAACATCGGAAACTTGACGCCATAGGTGTTGTAGCAAAGATCGGCGATGGCCTTGCTCGAGCCCGGTTCCTGCTGGCCGAAATCATTCGATGGGAACCCCAGAACCACCAGGCCCTTGGCCTGGTACCGTGCGTATAACTCTTCCAGGCCCTTGTACTGCACCGTGAAGCCGCAATAACTTGCGGTGTTGACAACCAGCGTCACCTTGCCCGCGAACTGACATAAGTTCTGTGGAGCATCATCCTGCAGCCGATTGAATTTATGGTCGAGAATAGGGGGACAGGTAGCAGCGGACTGCGCCCAGCTCGCATTGGCCACGAGCATGCTAAAACCCAAGATCGATACAGCCATTCTGATTGTCTTCATGTTATTGTTTTCCGACTGTCTGGTTTTAATTTATACTTGATCGTACATTCTATACCAGTAAATCACTATTCGCTTCAATATTGTCGGGTGATTTCGATCACAGTCTTAGCGCATAAGATGACACAATCTGGTTCCAGCTTTTACTGACCGTTGCTCATTAAGGAAATTTTTTGCCATGCGTAATTTGATCTTGATCCTTGGCGACCAACTGTCGTTTTCTAATCCTGCGCTTGAGAGCTTCGATCCTGTACGAGACGCGATCGTGATGATCGAGGCTGCCAGCGAAGGCATGGCTGTGTGGTCGCATAAAGCACGGATCGCCTTGTTCCTCTCGGCGATGCGCCATTTCGCGCTCGAGATCGGTACCCGGGGCTGGCCCTTTATTTATGTCAAGCTCGACGATCCGCTCACCGGCGACTTCGCCGAACGCCTTGCGGCGGTCATCGACGAACATGCGCCGCAATCGGTGCGTGTGGCTGAGCCCGGCGAATGGCGCATGCTGGAATTGCTGCAAATGGCCTGCGCCGGGCGCGGGGTAGCGCTCAATGTCATCGACGATACCCATTTCATGTGT
>JACMQD010000520.1 GCA_014377155.1 Herminiimonas sp. | reverse complement strand
TCCACCTGATGACACATGCGTTTTTCAAGGCGCTGTTGTTTCTCGCCGCCGGCGCGGTCATCATCAGCATGCATCACGATCAGGACATTCGCAACATGGGTGGTCTGCGCAAATATTTACCTATTACCTGGATCACGTCGCTGCTAGGCTCGCTCGCACTGATCGGCACACCGTTCTTCTCCGGTTTTTATTCGAAGGACAGCATCATCGAGGCAGTGCATGCAACGCATCTTGCTGGCGCCGGTTTTGCGAATTTCGCCGTGCTGGCGGGTGTGTTCGTAACCGCGTTCTATTCGTTCCGCATGTATTTCCTGGTGTTTCATGGCGAAGAGCGCTTTGGCAAGCCGCATGCTGGCCACCACGGCCACGATGCACATGACACGCACCACGAAGAAGAAGCTGCGGGCCACGATGCCCATCATGGTCTGGCACCCGGTGAGAAACCGCACGAAGCGCCTTGGGTCGTGACCCTGCCACTGATTCTGCTGGCGATTCCGTCGGTCATTATCGGATTTCTGACGATCGGGCCGATGCTGCATGGCGATTATTTCAGTGGCGTCATCGCGGTCAATCCATCGCATGGCGCGATGGCGGAATTGCGCGAAGTCTTTCACGGCGCCACCTCGATGGCATTACATGGACTGACGACGATGCCATTCTGGCTGGCGGCGGCGGGCGTGGCGTCTGCCTACTACTGTTATATGGTTAATCCGCGGGTTCCGGCCTGGTTCTTCCACAAGTTTCATGCGGTCTACACGCTGCTGGACAATAAGTATTACCTCGACAAGCTCAACCAGATCGTCTTTGCCGGCGGTGCGCGTGTACTCGGCGGCGGGCTGTCCAATGTCGGCGACAAGACGCTGATCGACGGCGTGCTGGTCAATGGCAGCGCCAAGCTTGTGGGATGGATGTCGCTGCTCATTCGCAAACTGCAAAGCGGTTACATCTACCACTATGCCTTCGTGATGATTCTGGGCGTGCTGGGTTTCCTAGTCTGGTTTATGCCTTTCCCATCGTTTGCCAAATAAGCTGGCTCAATAAAACAAATAATGAATATGATGCAGTCCACATTTCCTGTTTTAAGCCTTGCGATCTGGTGTCCAATCGTCTTTGGTTTGATCGTCCTGGCATTCGGCCGCGACAATAATCCGGCTCTGGCGCGCATGATCGCGTTGATCGGTTCGGTCATCAGCTTCGCTGTAACGCTGCCGATCGTGGCGCGATTCGACAATGCCGCGCATGGCATGCAGTTCATCGAAAAGATGACGTGGATCGAGCGCTTCAACATTCATTACTATCTCGGTATCGACGGTTTGTCGTTGTGGTTCGTGCCGTTGACCGCCTTCATAACGGTCATCGTGGTCATCGCCGGGTGGGAAGTGATCGAAAAGAAGGTCTCGCAGTACATGGGTGCATTCCTCATCCTGTCGGGTCTGATGATCGGCGTCTTTTGCGCACTCGACGGCATGCTGTTCTATGTCTTCTTCGAATCGACCCTGATCCCGATGTTCATCATCATCGGCGTCTGGGGCGGCCAAAACCGCGTCTATGCGGCGATCAAATTTTTCCTCTACACATTCCTCGGTTCGCTGCTGATGCTGGTGGCGCTGCTGTATTTGTATTTCAAATCGTCGGGTAGTTTTGATATTCTGGCCTGGCACTCGTTGCCCCTGCCGTTCAATGCCCAGGTGCTGCTGTTCCTGGCGTTTTTCATGGCCTTTGCAGTCAAGGTGCCGATGTGGCCGGTGCACACCTGGCTGCCGGATGCTCACGTCGAAGCGCCCACCGGTGGTTCGGTCGTACTGGCCGCCATCATGCTCAAGCTGGGCGGTTACGGATTCCTGCGGTTCTCACTGCCGATCACGCCGGACGCCAGCCATTCGCTGGCTGCCTTCATTATCACGCTCTCCCTTATTGCCGTCATCTACATCGGTCTGGTGGCGCTGGTGCAGTCAGACATGAAAAAACTGGTGGCGTATTCGTCGATCGCCCATATGGGTTTCGTGACGCTCGGATTTTTTGTCTTTAACGACATGGCAGTGCAGGGCGGTATCGTGCAAATGATTTCTCACGGTTTCGTCTCGGGCGCGATGTTCCTGTGTATCGGTGTGCTGTACGACCGTATGCACTCCCGCCAGATCGCCGACTACGGCGGTGTCGTCAACACCATGCCACGATTTGCCGCGCTGTTCGTGCTGTTCTCGCTGGCCAATTGCGGACTCCCTGCAACCTCCGGTTTTGTCGGCGAATTCATGGTGATCCTTGGCGCGGTCCAGTTTAATTTCTGGATTGGTCTGCTGTCGGCTACCGCGTTGATTTTTGGCGCCGCCTATTCGTTGTGGCTGGTCAAACGGGTGATTTTCGGTGACGTCGGCAATAAGCACGTTGCCGCCCTGACCGACCTCAACAAGCGCGAATTCGGTATGCTCGGCGTGCTGGCGATTGCCGTGATCGTCATGGGCGTCTATCCCGCGCCAGTGACCGATGCGATCCAGACGTCGGTCGGCGACTTGCTGCGGCATGTCGCGATTTCCAAGGTACCTTGATGCATTTGCCCTCGCGACTGATCGCGATCGCACCATAACGGCGACAACATGAACAACCTGAATCTGATTCCGCTCTATCCCGAGATGTTTTTGCTGGTCGCGATCTGCGCGATCCTGCTGATCGACATGTTCCTGTCGGATGACAAGCGACACATCACCTATCTGCTGTCACTGGCGACGCTGGTGATCTGTGCCGCATTGAGCATGACTGACTTGAGCAGCGGTTCGACCACCTACCTGTTCAACAACATGTTCGTACTCGATCCCATGGCCAGCCTGCTGAAAATGTGTTCCTATCTGGCGGTGGGCATGACACTGATCTATTCGCGCCAGTACGCAACCGACCGCGGCATGTTGGGCGGCAACCTCGGTGGCGAATTCTATGTGTTGGCGCTGTTCGCTTTGCTCGGACAAATGGTGATGATCTCGGGTAATAATTTCCTCGTTATTTATCTGGGCCTTGAACTGATGTCGCTGTCCCTGTATGCGCTCGTGGCGTTGCGTCGCGATCATGCAGTATCGACCGAAGCGGCAATGAAATATTTTATTCTCGGTGCGCTGGCTTCCGGCTTCATGTTGTACGGCATCTCGATGCTGTACGGCGCGACGGGTTCGCTCGATCTGACCGAAGTGGCCAAGGCCTCTGCCTCCGGCACCATCAAGCCGACCATCCTGGTATTCGGTGTTGTGTTTCTGGTGGCCGGCCTGGCATTCAAGCTGGGTGCCGCGCCGTTCCACATGTGGGTACCAGACGTCTATCAGGGCGCACCGACCTCCGTTACGCTGCTGTTGGGCGCGGCGCCGAAATTGGCCGCATTCGCGATCTGCATCCGCTTACTTGTAGAGGGATTGTTGCCCGTCGCAGTCGATTGGCAACAAATGCTGACGGTGTTGGCCGTCCTGTCGATGGCGGTCGGTAATATTACGGCCATCGTGCAAACCAATTTCAAGCGAATGCTGGCCTACTCGACCATTTCGCAAATGGGATTCATGCTGCTCGGACTTCTGTCCGGCGTGGTCAACGGCAATGCCGACGCTGCCGCAGGTGCGTACAGCTCGGCAATGTTCTATTCGATCACGTATGTTTTCACGACGCTGGGCACGTTCGGCGTCATCATGCTGCTGGCGCGCTCCGGTTTCGAAGCTGAAAATCTGGAGGACCTGAAAGGCTTGAACCAACGCAGCCCGTGGTTCGCGCTGGTGATGCTGCTGTTGATGTTTTCGCTGGCGGGCATCCCACCGGTGATGGGCTTCTATGCGAAGTTGTCGGTATTGCAGGCCGTGCTGGGTACCGGCCAGATCTGGCTGGCCGTCGTTGCAGTATTGTTCTCGCTGATCGGCGCGTTTTATTACCTGCGCGTGATCAAGCTGATGTATTTCGACGAGCCGCTCGATCACACGCCGATCGTCGTCCGTTCAGACATGCGGATCGTGCTGAGCCTCAACGGTGGCGCCATCCTGTTGCTTGGTTTGCTGCCGGGTCCGCTGATGACGGCATGCGCCAATGCCATCGTCAAGACGCTGTCATCGTGACCTGCTGATGCCCAAGCACTAACGGTGGATGTTTCTCTTTCAAGCTGGTTCGTGATCGTACTGGCGGTCGCGTGCGCCAACCTGCCTTTCGTCAACGAGCGGTTGTTCGGCTGCGTGCCGTTCGAGCGCGCCCAAAAGCCTTTGTGGCTGCGTCTGATCGAGCTTCTGGTCCTCTATGGGCTAGTCGGCGCGATCAGTTATCTGCTTGAAACCCGGATCGGCAATGCGTTTGGCCAGCGTTGGGAATTCTATGCCATTACCGGTTGCCTGTTCGTGGTCCTCGCCTACCCGGGCTTTGTGTATCGCTATCTCTTGAAGCGGCGTCAATAACAGACTCCGGTTTCCGATTGGCCCAAAGCTTCGGCTTGTTAATTTCGATTGGAGCGACAGCATGGACAAACATTTGCGCGAAACCCGTGTCGGCGGCATGCTCGCTTACGATGGGCATTTCCTCAAGGTCCAGCGCGATGACGTCAGTCTTCCGGACGGCAAACTGACGCAGCGCGAATATATTCGCCATCCCGGTGCGGTCGTGATTCTGCCACTATTCGACGATGGCTCCGTGCTGCTCGAGCGGCAATTTCGCTATCCACTCAACCGTGTCTTCATCGAGTTCCCCGCTGGTAAAATCGATCCGAACGAAGACGCGCTGGTGTGCGCCAAGCGAGAATTGCAGGAAGAAACCGGCTACCTTGCGACCGACTGGCAGTTCGTCTGTACGATCCATAACGCGATTGCGTACTCGGACGAACACCTCGATATTTTCCTCGCGCGTGGTCTGGTCGAAGGCCCGCAGCAGCTCGACGATGGCGAATTCCTTGATGTCTACAGGGCGCCGCTGGCAGAGCTGCTCTCCGGCGTTCGTGAAGGGAAAGTGACCGACGTCAAGACCATCATCGGCGCGTTCTGGCTTGAAAAAATCATCGCCGGAGAGTGGGCCCCTGCTGCGCAGTAGCGGCTCTGTTGTACCGCAGGCGCACGGCGAACTGGGCCAACGAGACAAGCGCCTGCTTTCTGCGCTTGTACCGAAAATCGTCTTCACTCGACCATTGCATACCCTCCGGACTGCGGCGCATTCCAAGATGGTGGTGCAATCGAGGACACCGACCAACCCTTTTCACTTCGCTTAAGCGATTGGAGTCTGACGCCATGCGTATTCATCCCCCCCGCATGCCCGTCATCGATTCGCTCAAGGCCGTCGCTTGCATCCTCATCGTGCTGCACCACCTGGCGTATTACGGCCCGATGTCCGATGTCGCTTATCCGCTGATGCCGCAGGCGATCGACTGGCTGTTTGCGAACGGCCGCCTGGCCGTCCAGGTTTTTTTTGTGATCGCAGGATTTCTGATGGTGTCAAAGCTGGCCCCCGCTACCAGATCGCTCGTCATCGATCCGGTACGGGAAATCAGGAAACGCTATATCAGGTTGGTACTGCCCTATTGCGCCGCCCTGGTGCTGTCGATCGCCTGTGCTGAAGTGGCGCGCGGCTGGATGACGCACGACTCGGTACCGGCAACCCCTGAGCTACTGCAATTGATCGCGCACGTATTGTTGTTGCAGGGGTTACTCGGGTACGAATCCTTGTCGGCGGGAGTATGGTATGTGGCAATCGATTTCCAATTGTTTGCGGTAACGGCCCTGTTATTGCGACTCTCGACCCACATCGAAGGTCGATTTCCCGCCATGCCGTCGAGCGCGCCGGCGTTCATCGCGGCGCTGACGGTGGCATCGCTATTCGTCTTTAATCGCAACGCGTGGTGGAGTGAAACCGCCTTGTATTTTTTCGGTGCGTATGGATTGGGTGCGCTCGGATACTGGGCGGCTACCCGGCGGCGCAGCCTGATGTGGATGGCGTTGCTGGGGTCGCTCGTGTTAGCGGCGCTGATGGTGGACTTCAGGACCCGTATTGCCGTCGCGGGCGTCACGATGCTGATGCTCGGCCTCGCCCTAAACTATGCACTGCTCGAGCGCCTCCCGATGCCGCAGTTCATGCTCGACCTGGGGCGCAGGTCTTACTCGATCTTCCTGGTGCATTTTCCGGTGTGCCTGATCGTCAACGCCGCTTTCTATCGCTTCCTCCCGCAGCAACCCTGGGTGGCGGTCGTCGGCATGCTTACCGCGCTGGTGGCGAGCTTGATGACAGGGGCGCTATTGTATAAATGGATCGAGAACCCGGTGCCGGGCAATGCCATACCTGCCGTCTTCGTTGCAAGTCCAGTGCTGGTCGACGTCGTGGGGAAGTAATATCCAAGTTCGGAGAAGTCGTAAAAAAAGCCGCAGTGCGGCCTTTTTCAGTTTTACATATTCGGATAGTTCGGTCCGCCGCCGCCTTCCGGTGTCACCCACACGATATTCTGGGTCGGGTCCTTGATGTCGCACGTCTTGCAATGTACGCAGTTTTGCGCATTGATCTGCAACCGATCGTCACCCGTGTCGGTCTTGACGTATTCATATACACCGGCCGGGCAATATCGCGCTTCCGGACCGGCATATTTGGCCAGATTGACGTGCGTCGGAATCGACGCATCCTTGAGCGTCAGATGGATCGGCTGATCTTCGGCATGATTGGTGTTGGAAATAAACACCGACGACAACCGGTCGAAGGTCAGCTTGTTATCGGGCCGCGGATACACGATCGGCTGAAATTCAGACGCCGGGCGCAGGCACTCGTGGTCGGCGTGCTGGTGATGCAGTGTCCAAGGCGCCTTGCCACGGAAGATTATCTGATCGATGCCGTACATCAGCGTGCCGGTGTACAGGCCCTTGCTCATCCACGGTTTGAAGTTGCGTGCCTTGTTGAGTTCTTCATGCAACCATGATTTTTCGAAGGCTGCCGGAAAGGCGGTCAGCTCGTCGAACTGGCGACTGGCACCCAATGCGTCGAATGCCGCCTCAGCGGCCATCATGCCGGTCTTCATGGCCGCATGACTGCCTTTGATGCGGCTGCCGTTCAGGAAGCCGGCATCGCAACCGATCAATGCGCCGCCCGGGAAGGTCAGCTTCGGCAATGACTGCAGGCCGCCCGCGGTCAAGGCCCGCGCGCCATAGGACAGACGCTTGCCGCCTTCGAAAAACTTGCGGATTTCAGGATGCGTCTTGTAACGCTGGAATTCTTCATACGGCGACAGGTACGGATTCTCGTAGCTGAGTCCGACCACATAGCCGACTGCCACCTGATTATTTTCCAGGTGATACAGGAACGAACCGCCGTAAGTCGCCCGGTCGAGCGGCCAGCCGGCAGTGTGCACGACCAGTCCTGGCTTGTGCATCTTGGGATCGATTTCCCACAATTCCTTGATGCCGATCGCATACGACTGCGGGTCCTTGCCCTTATTGAGGTCATACTTGACCATGAGCTGCTTGCCAAGGTGGCCGCGCGAGCCTTCAGCGAACAGCGTGTACTTCGCGTGCAGTTCCATGCCGAGCTGGAACGCGGCAGTCGGCTGGCCGTGGCGGTCGACGCCCATGTTGCCGGTAGCGACACCCTTGACCGAACCGTCGATGTTGTACAGGATTTCGGCAGCCGGGAAACCGGGAAAGATTTCAACCCCCAGCGATTCAGCCTGCTGGCCAAGCCAGCGCACGACATTCGCCAGCGAGACGATATAGTTGCCGTGGTTCTGGAAAGAATCAACCAGGCCAAGAACGAAATCGGGTGTTTTAATGGCTTTGGTTTCAGTCAGAAACAACAGGCGATCTTCCGTGACCGGCGTATTCAGCGGTGCACCCATTTCCTTCCAGTTCGGAAACAGCTCGTTCATCGCAATCGGGTCCATCACGGCGCCAGACAGAATGTGGGCGCCGAGTTCGCCGCCTTTCTCCAGGACGCATACGGTGACTTCCGTGCCTTTGGCCGCTGCTAGTTGCTTGAGCTTGATCGCCGCCGACAGACCGGCAGGACCACCGCCGACGACAACGACGTCGTATTCCATTGCTTCGCGCGGTCCGTATTGTTCGAGAAGACTTGCGGTCTGGCTGTGCGTCATGTTTTCACCATTAAAATGTGGGGACCAAGATCATTACCCAAGTCCCGCGATGCCTGCGATTAAATTATCGAACGAGTGTGCTAATTGTCTGAGATTTTGCGGCAGAATACTAGACGTCGCGCTCTAATCCGGCCTCTTTCGTGCAATCATAACGGTAGTTGGCGCTTAAATAGTTACTGCAACACAAAACAAGGGGAATATCGTGGGTATCGAAGTCAATTTTGAAGGCAAGATCGCCCTCGTCACGGGTGCCTCAAGCGGCCTCGGCGCGCGTTTTGCAAAAGTATTGGCGCAGGCCGGGGCCCAAGTCGTGCTGGCATCCCGCCGCATCGATCGGCTGAAAGAATTGCGTGCCGAGATCGAAGCCGAAGGCGGCGCCGCCCATGTGGTGGCGCTCGATGTCACCGATTACGCCAGTATCAAGTCGGCGATTGCGCATGCGGAAACCGAAGCCGGTCCGATCGATATCCTGGTGAATAATTCGGGTGTCTCGACCACGCAGCGCCTGGTCGACGTCACGCCAGAAGATTATGCCTACGTAATGGACACCAACCAGCGCGGTGCGTTTTTCGTGGCGCAGGAAACTGCCAAGCGCATGATCGCGCGCGCCAAGGGTGACCCGAAAAAGCAGCATCGCATCATCAACATCGCCTCGGTCGCCGGCATTCGGGTGCTGCCGCAAATCGGCGTGTACTGCATGAGCAAAGCCGCAGTCATTCACATGACCAAATCGATGGCAGTCGAGTGGGGCCGCTACGGCATCAATGTCAATGCGATTTGCCCCGGCTATATCGGCACGGAGATCAATGCCGAGCACTTCAACAGCGAGCAGGGTCAGACTCTGGTCAACATGCTGCCGCGCAAACGTGTCGGCAAGCCGGAAGATCTCGATGGCCTGTTGCTACTCTTGGCCAACGAAGAGTCGCACTTCATCAATGGTGCGATCGTCACCGCCGACGACGGGATGAGCGTGCAATAGAAACCGGAGCGGCAGATCGATGTCGCCGCGCCGTGATCCTGTTGATTTCAAGATGGATAAAAATCTCGTATATACCGCCCGCATGCCGATCCGCTGGGGCGACATGGATGCCATGGGTCATGTCAACAATACCGTCTATTTCCGGTACTTCGAACAGGCCCGCATCGAATGGCTCAGCAGTTTGGGATTCGGGCCCGATGCCGATGGCGAAGGCCCGGTGATCGTCAACGCGCACTGCACCTTCCTCAAACAACTCAAATTTCCCGGTGATATCGAGGTGCGAACCTATATCGGGAAAATAGGGCGTTCCAGCTTCGAAACGGTTCACGAGGTCGTGCGTACAGACGATCCCGGTATTATCTGGGCTGAAGGAGGAGCGAAGGTCGTGTGGGTGAACTACGCGCGCGAAAAATCGGTGCCGTTGGCCGAGCATATAATCAAGCGCCTGACAGAGTCACTTGCCCAATAGCGATACTCCCGGTCACTGCATGGTTCGTGCAGCATTAGGCTGCAAGATTGCCCGTGGCGGAGCTTAGTTGCTCACACCCAGCAAGCGATGCACCAGCTCACTGGAGGTCGATGCAGAAAATTTACGCATCAGTTTGGCCCGGTGCATTTCTACCGTTCGTGGACTCAGGCCGATCTGACGTGCGATCAGCTTGCTGGTTTTGCCGTCCACCAGCAAGGCCGCGATTTCCCGTTCGCGCGGAGTCAGCTCAGCCGTGACAGGACGCTTCTCGCTCAAATCCTCGAAAGTCCAGATGCCGGCTGCGTGGGCATCGCATTGCACCAGCGCGCGGCCGCTGACGTGGCACCAGAACAGTTCCTTGCTGGCGCGCTTCATGATGCGTTCGTCGGAATAACAGCCCTTGGCGCTCATGATCGGCACGATCCTGGCGCCAGTGCGTTCGAATTCATCCATCGTCGGATACAACACCAGGAACGACTGGCCTACCAATTCTTCACACTGATAACCGAACATCTGCGCCAGCGCATCATTGCAGGCATGAATGATGCGATGCTGCGAAATGCACATGCCCACCGGCGAACGGCGGAAAATTGTTTCGTAATCGATTCGTGGCGATTCGCTCATAAGCGCGGGCGGCTTCTTCAGATGGATTAAAATTCGTATTTCTACGGTATTGTCGGAACCGGTCCAGCAATTTATGCTGTCCAACGCCGTACAGACGACGAAACGCGTACACGGTACTTTACACAAAGAAGAGGGTTGGTATGAAGAAAGTTTTCCCGGATGCCGCTTCAGCCCTGGCTGGCATTGTCAAAGATGGCCAAACCATCGCCGTGGGCGGGTTCGGCCTGTGCGGTATTCCGGAAGCCTTGATCGCCGCATTACGCGATTCGGGTGTCAAGAATCTCACCGCCATCTCCAATAATGCAGGCGTCGACGGCTTCGGCCTGGGACAGTTGCTCAACACGCGCCAGATCAAAAAGATGATCGCATCGTATGTCGGCGAGAACAAGGAATTCGAGCGCCAGTACTTGGCAGGCGAACTGGAGCTGGAATTTACGCCACAAGGCACACTGGCCGAAAAGCTGCGCGCTGGCGGTGCCGGTATCCCGGCCTTCTTCACCAAAACTGGTGTCGGCACGATTGTCGCTGACGGCAAGGAAGTACGCGAGTTCGACGGCGAACAGTACGTCATGGAACGATCGCTGGTGGCCGATATTTCCTTGGTCAAGGCATACATGGCTGATAAAGCCGGCAACCTGATCTACAACAAAACCGCCCGCAACTTCAATCCGAATGTCGCCATGGCCGGCAAGATCACCATCGTCGAAGTCGAGAAACTGGTCGAAATCGGCGAGCTCGATCCTGACCAGATCCATACGCCGAGTATCTTCGTGCATCGCATCGTGGTTAACGCGACCCCTGAAAAACGCATCGAACAACGCACTACGCGTACCAAGTAAAGCGGAGAACTGACATGGCATGGACACGTGATCAAATGGCTGCACGCGCAGCGAAAGAACTGCAGGACGGCTTCTACGTCAACCTCGGCATCGGCTTGCCGACGCTGGTGGCCAACTTCGTACCGAGCGACATGGAAGTATGGCTGCAATCCGAAAACGGCCTACTCGGTATCGGCCCGTTCCCGACCGAAGACGCGGTCGACCCCGATGTCATTAACGCTGGCAAACAAACCGTGACGTCGTTACCCGGATCTGCTTATTTCAGCTCGGCTGATTCGTTTGCGATGATCCGCGGCGGCAAGATCAACATCGCGATCCTCGGCGCGATGCAAGTATCGGAGCAAGGCGATCTGGCCAACTGGATGATTCCCGGTAAGATGGTTAAGGGCATGGGCGGTGCGATGGACCTGGTTGCCGGCGTCAAACGCGTGGTCGTGCTGATGGAGCATGTCGCCAAGGCGAAAGATGGCTCGACCTCGCACAAGATCCTGAAGAAATGTGATTTGCCGCTGACCGGTCTGGGCGTGGTCGACCGGATCATCACCGACCTGGGCGTGATCGACGTCACGCCTACCGGCCTGAAACTGATCGAACTTGCCGAGGGCGTCACAACGCAAGACATCCTCCTCAGTACCGGTGCCGAACTCGATGTGAGTGCAGTTGGCTGATTGCTCAAGGCTTATGTAAAAACGGCGCCTTTACACAGGCGCCGTTTTTATTTGTACCGTAGCAACTGGTTCAGGTCAACGCGGCGTAGACCAGATTGCGGAACAACTGCCGGTAATAGCTGCGCTGCTCGGGTGCCTGCATCAGGAAGATCGCCACCAGTTGTTCTTTCGGATCGATCCAGAAATACGTGCCAGCGAGGCCGCTCCAGTTGAAATCTCCGACACTGCCCGGCGTCGGTCCGCTGCCTTCAGTGGTGCGTACCGCGAATCCGAGGCCGAATCCGTAACCCGGGCCCGGTAAATAGTTGAGGCCGCTTTTCGCCTCGGCCATCCCGGCCAGATGATCGCTGCTCATGAAGCGAATGGTCTTGCGCGACACAATCCGTACGCCGTTCAGTTCGCCTTCATTGGCCAGCATCGTAGCGAACCGCAGATAATCATGCACGGTAGACGTCAGACCGCCGCCGCCGGATAAAAACTTTGGTGGCGTGCGAACGTTCAGCAGGCGCACCGGCACGCCGCTGTCGGGATCATTGTCGAACGCCTCGGCGATGCGGTGGTGCTGGTCGGCCGGTACCGAAAAGGCGGTCTCGTGCATGCCCAGCGGCGTGAAGATGCGTTCTTGCAAATGAACGTCGAGCGTCTGGCCGGAAAGGCGTTCCAGCAGCGCCCCAAGGACATCGGTGGCGCGGCTGTATTCCCAAGTCGTCCCAGGCTGGTACGCGAGAGGCAGCTTGCCGAGTCCTGCCACCAGCTCTGCATTGGTGATTCCCGCACGCTCGACGCCGGACCTGGAATATTCGGCTTTGACCAGCGACTCACCAAAAATACCATACGTCAATCCCGAGGTATGACGCAGCAAGTCCTGCACGGTCATCTCCTGCTGCGCGGGCACCAGTTCCAACCTGGGCTGGCCATCGGCACCGGTGGTTTCGACGCCAACCTGAAGGTTCTTGAATTCCGGCAAATACATCGATACCGGATCACTGATCAATAGTCGGCCTTCTTCGGCCATCATCATGACTGCCACCGAGACGATCGGTTTGGTCATCGAATAAATACGGAAGATCGAGTCCATCGACATCGGCACGGCGTTGTTGGCGTCCTGCTGGCCGAGAGCTTGTTCGTAGACGGTCTGGCCCTTGTGCGCGATCAGCATCACCGCACCGGGGATGCGATTGTCCGTGATGTCTGACTGGATCTTTCGGGTAAGAGCGGCAAGGCGGTCGGTTGAAAAATGGGCGGGCAGGGCGGTTGTCGTCATGAGCGTAGGCGGTAGAAGTGAAACTGCGGTCGGAAATTGTGTGTATCGTAACCGGAAACACCCTTTTAAGCATTCCGGCGAGCCACTAATTCTTGTTCAGCCAATACACCGCCCCGGCAGTATCGTCCGAAATATACATGCCGCTCTTACCGTCCGATATGACATCCACCGGCCGTCCCCAGCGCTGCCGTGCCTTTGCATCCGTCAGCCATCCCGTTACCAGGTCCACCGCATTACCAAGCGATCCATCGTCATTGAAGGGATAGAGCACCACCTTGTGGCCATTGAGAGAAGTACAGTTCCAGCAGCCGTGCAATGCGGTCACCAAGGTACTGCGATATTCCTGAAGGCCGCGGAAGTCGGGCAGGAATTTCATTCCCAGCGGTGCAGAATGCGGCGGCATGCCCTTAGTCACGCGATCGATCTTGCTGCAGTCGAGCTTGCTGCCATCGGCATTCAATACTGCGTCGCGATCGAAGGGCATGTTGTCGATGCCCGCGTCCGGATTCGAATTACAGAACGGCCAGCCGTAATTGCCGCCATCCCGGACTCTTGTGAGCAGGTCTGGCGGATGGCCGTCGACATACGTCGGCATGACCTTGCCGAAATCGTCGGTGCCGTCGCCGTCCCAATCCTTGTGATGCGGATAGGCGATGTTGTCACGGTTGTTGACCGCTACCCAGAGTTCGCTGGTGCCTGGCCTGAAACGTATGCCTTCTGCATTGCGCAGGCCTTGCGCAAACAACCGGCGGTTCTTGCCATCGGCATCGTACTCATACACCGTGCCGCGTACCGGATCGGCGACCGTATCGGTGACGCAGGCATTGCAGGTCGAGGCGATCGATACATACAGCTTATTGCCATTGAGGGCGATATTCTTGAGCTGATGGCCGTAGCGACCTTGCAGCTCCGGGCTGCTTGCGTCCGGCAGATTGGCGACAATAATTTCGGGCTTGCCGAGTATCGTCATGTCATCCGCATACGGAGCCCGGATGATTCGATTCGATTCGGCAATATAAAGAAAGGTTTTGCCGGCTATCGTATGAAACACCATGTCATGCGGGTTTTGCAGATTGGCGGCGAGTGTGAATTCCTGCAGAGGTTTGCCACGATTAAGGCGCAACAGCTTGATCGTGCCATTGTCGGGACTCGACACCAGCAGGTCGCCGTTGGGCGCCACCGCCATGAAGCGCGCGCCTCGCACCCGCGCCAGCAAACGAATCGAAAAGCCGGGAGGTACCGTCAAGGTACGGACAACATCGAAGGGCGGGGAATTCAACCCTGCCGGCACACTGACCGTTACGCGCTGGGTCGCGCCAGCCGGCGGCGAATTTGCGCTGTTGGCCGAAAGGGCGGCAGTGACGAGCATGGCCGCCAAGCCGGCACGGCGTATTGTCTCTGTCAGGGTACGTCGGTGCTTCATGCGCTACTCCGAAAATCGCACTGAGCCGTGTCAAATCCGCCCTGACGCGACCCGCGGATTATTGCGCCACCCAGCCGCCATCCATGTTCCATGCAACGCCCCGTACCTGGCTTGCTGCATCGCTGCAAAGAAAGACCGCCAGCGCGCCCAATTGTTCCGGCGTCACGAATTCTCCGGAAGGCTGTTTTTCGGCGACCAGGCTTTTCTTAGCCTCCTCGTTGGATATATTGCCTTGCGCCGCGCGCGCGTCGACTTGTTTCTGCACCAAGGGTGTCAGTACCCAACCCGGGCAAATCGCATTGCAGGTCACGTTCGAATGCGCTGTCTCCAGTGCAGTGACTTTGGTAAAACCGATGATGCCGTGCTTGGAGGCGACATAGGCCGACTTTTGCGCAGAGCCAACCAGGCCATGGACCGACGCGATATTAATGATGCGGCCCCAGTTGTTCTTCTTCATGGCCGGTAATGCCAGTCGGGTGGTGTGGAAGGCCGACGAAAGATTGATCGCGATGATCGCATCCCATTTTTCGACGGGGAAATCCTCGATATTTGCCACATG